>JARGFR010000001.1 GCA_029210985.1 Spirochaetaceae bacterium
CGGGTACTCTACCAGTACCACACCGGAACGATGACCATGAAGTCCGCGGGACTCAACGATCGGGCGCCGGAGAGCTTCGTGGAAATTTCCCCTCAGGATGCCCGCCAGTTGGGGATTGCCGACGGGTCCCGGGTGGAGAGTTCCCCCGATCGGGGGCATTTCGCCGCTTCTATGGAGGACGCCGGGGTGGCCGCCGGAAGCGAACTCGATGCGTATCTGGATTACTCCCGGCGAATCTGGAACATCACCCACGACATCTTTATGGAGCGCAGTCTTCACGAACCCTCGGACCTACTTCGGGGGCCGGAACTCTGGAAATCCATTTTTCAGCTGGGGCGCATCGACGCCCTGCGGACAATGGATGCTGCCCACAGGCGATTTTTCTCCGATGAGCGGGCGAAGCAGTTTTTCAACCGCTATGCCACATACAACGGGTCGAATCCCTATGCCGTTCCCGCGACGCTGAACATCATTCCCCATGTGGAGTACGGCATCGGGGGATTTGCGGTGAAGGGCGGCATCGTCGCCATTCCCCGGGCCCTGGAACGGCTGGCCCGGGAACTCGGCGTGGAGATTCATCTGAACGAAAAAGTGGAGCGGATTCTCACCGAAGGCCAGCCCGGGCGACGATTCGGACGAAACGCAGCCCGGGTCATCGGGATTCGCACCAGTGGGAACTCGCCGGGGGGAAAGCAGGATTTTCCGGCCGACGAGGTGGTGTGCAACGCCGATGTCACCACGGCCTACCGCCACCTCCTGGACGACACAACAGCACCTCTGGCCAAACGGTACCGACGCCTCGAGCCTTCATCCTCGGGTCTGGTGTTCTTCTGGGCCATGGGCTCCGACTATCCCGAGTTCGGCCTGCACAACATCCTGTTTTCCTCCGACTACCCTCGGGAATTCGGCGATATTTTTGAACGCCGCCGAATGCCGGACGAACCGACGGTGTACATCAACATCACATCCAAAGTCGACCGCTGGGATGCGCCGTCCCCGGGCGAGAACTGGTTTGTCCTGGTGAATGCGCCTCCCGATGAAGGCCAAGACTGGGCCGCCGAGACGTCACGGACCCGGAAAGCAGTGCTGAGCCGTATCGAGAAAGCCCTGGGCCGGGACGTTTCCGGTGATATCCGCCATGAGTCGGTTCTCGACCCTCCCGCCATCGCCGAACAGACATCCAGCCACCGCGGCAGTTTGTATGGAATCTCGTCCAACAGCCGGGGAGCGGCCTTCCTGCGCCATCCCAACCGCTCCCGCCGATATCGGGGCCTTTTCTTTGCCGGCGGCAGCGCCCATCCGGGAGGCGGCATGCCCCTGGTGATGCTCTCGGGGAAGATTGCCGCCGATCTGGTGTTGAAAAACGGAGGCAGACCATGAACACCGGGAAATCCACACGGAGGTCCTTGGCCCAAAGGCTGAGGCGGGACGACGCCTTTCAGGCCGGCTTCATCGCCGTCTTCTTTACGGTGGGCATCTTCGGACATGTGTTCCTCCCCGTATGGATGGTGGTGCTCACACCCCCAGTGCTTTGGGCCTACGGACTGCTGGTAGCGGCCTTCGCCGCAGCGGGAGTCGTCATGGACGGCCTGCGCTCCCGAGATGACGGCGCGCTCCGGGTCTCTCAAAAAAGAGCCCGGCTGCGCCTGATTACCTGGATCGTCCTCACCTACCTCGTCACGTTTGCCCTGGAAGCGATCGGGACGGCCACGGGATTGGTGTTCGGCCCCTATGACTACGGAAAGGTCCTGGGCGTCATGGTTCTGGCGGTCCCTGTCGTCATCGGCTTCAATTGGGTTTTGGTGGTGCTCGGCGCCTTGAGAATTGTTCAGCGATGGCCCTGGTGGGCGGCCATCCCCACTGCGGCCGTCCTCACCACCTCTTTTGACTTCCTGATGGAACCGGCGGCCATTCATCTGGGATATTGGAATTGGCATTGGGACGGCATCCCCCCCCAGAACTATATGGCCTGGTTCGTAATTTCCTTTACGGCGGCTGTGGCCTACCGTGCTCTGCGCATCCGAATCCCGTCCAAACTGCCGGCGTACTACATGCTGATTCAAGCGGTATTCTTTGCGGCGATTAGAATAATCACCCGGGCTTCCATCTAGGCTACTGCCAACTCCTACTACCGGAGTTTCTATCGAAACTCCGTGGTTCTGGGCAGATAATGAATTCATTTGAAAGATTATTGAATAGATAAGCGAATATCCTGAATTCAGCCCTGGAACGGTTATGTCCCGGGGAAAACCATTAGGAGGTGGAGAAATATGAAAAATTTCTCTTTTAAGATCGCAACGGCTCTGATCCTGGTGCTTCTCATCACCAGCGCTCAGGCTTTTGCGAACGGTTCTTCGTCTAATGAGGTTTCCAGTAAAGTGGAGATTAACATCGCACTGGCCAACAACCCTCTTTCCCAGGCTCTCGAAAAGATTGCTCGAGAGGAGTATTCGGCCGATGGTGTCACGGTCAACATCTCGGTACTCCCGGAAAATGATCTTCGCCAGCGACTGACAACTGAAGCGTCCACCGGTGGTACAACCTATGACATGTTCTATATTGGTCCCTACGAAGCTAATAATTGGGCCAGAAACGGTTGGCTCGAGAATCTTGAACCCTATTTTGACGCCCTTCCCGCCGAGAAACTCGCCTGGTACGACCGAGATGATTTGATCCAAGGTATGGTTGGTTCACTTTCACTGGATGGTGATGCATATGCACTTCCTTTCTACGGAGAGAGCTCTTTCATAATGTACAACAAGGAACTCTTCGAGGCGAAGGGTCTTACCATGCCGGATGAACCTACCTGGGACGAGATTTACGAATTGGCGAAAGCCATTCACGATCCGGCCAACGGCATTGTCGGCATGACCATGCGCGGCGCCCCCGGTTGGGGTATGAGCGGCGCCCCCTTCGTCACGATAGTCAACGCTTTTGGTGGTCGATTCTACGATATGAACTGGAACGCAACCATTGATACCCCCGAGCAACGGGGTGCCTGGCAAATGTACAAGAAGATACTCAGGGAAGCCGGCCAGGAAGATATCCTGTCCTACACCTACAATGAGTGTATCGCTTTGATGCAGTCCGGGAAATGCGGTATTTACTACGACGCTACTTCCATCGCTCCGCCCCTGGAGAGCGCCGAGTCCTCGGTTGCTGGAAAAGTCGGCTACGTTATGCCGCCTCACCAGAAAATGAAGTCCAACACCGCCTGGCTGTGGAACTGGGCCATGGGTATCAACCCGAAAAGTTCGGACGCCAAGAAAGAAGCGGTCTTCAACTTCATGATGTGGGCCACGTCCAAAGATTTCATCAAATTGACTGTCGAAAGGGATCCCACCGGATCCAGTACCCCGCCGGCTTCCCGGTCGTCAACCTACTCTCTTCCGGCTTATGCCTCTGCTCCTTATGCAGAGATGACGCTGAAGACCCTGGAATCTACGGACTTCACCAAACCGACACTCGAACCGGTTCCTTATGTCGGATTGCAGTATATTGCCATTCCTGAGTTCGCCGACGCCGGGACGAAGATGACCGAATATCTTGCCGACTACGTCGTTGATAAAATTTCTCTTGACGAAGCAATTCGCAAGACTCAAGACCTGTTCAACCAGGTCGCTATTGACGGGGATTACCGTTAATTAGTCAGGCTTTATGCCTACGAAGTGCAGGTTCTTCGGCGATATTCGCGGAAGAACCTGCCATTAATAAGGAAGAGTAGGATCGTGACCAAGAAGAATAACGATTGGGCATTTCTCTTACCGGCGATGGTCGTCGTCGCTGTAATGACGCAAATACCCTTCCTGTTGACAATCGTTTATTCCACTCTTCGGTGGAATCTTGCACGGCCGGACCTGAAAATCAAATTTTCCGGTTTCGCCAACTACGTTCATTTTTTAAAAATCGATAACATACGTCACATACCAGAGTTTTATAGTATACTTTGGCAAACGATACTCATTACAGCGAGCGTTTTGATTCTCTGCACGTTTTTCGGGTTTCTCGTCTCCCTGCTGTTGGATCGCAGGTTGCCGGGAATCAATATTGCCCGAACACTTCTACTTGGACCGTTTTTTGTTATGTCGACGGCCAGCGGCGTCATATGGAAAACAACAATATTCAATACTACATTCGGGTGGTATGGGGTTATTGCTGATTTTCTTGGATTCCAACCGGTCGACCTACTCAGTTACCACCCGATACCTGTTATCGTATTTCTTTTTATGTGGCGATGGCTGCCATTCTTTGTATTAATCATACTCGCCGGACTTCAAGGTATTCCCGATCATTTGGTGGACAGCATGAAGATCGATGGGGTTAATTGGTACCAATCAACCTTTCTCGTCAAACTTCCCTTGATCAGAAACCACATGAGAGTCGCGGTGATGCTGGGTCTAATCTTCATTATCAAGGAGTTCGGTCTTATTCTCGTTACAACTGCAGGAGGACCGGGAACCCGATCGTACACTCTACCCTACGCGGTCTATATGCAAGTGTTCAATGCGTCCAACGTTGGACGGGCCGGTGCGTTGGCAACGATGACTGTGATTCTTGCTCTCATTGTCGTCAACTTGTTGTATCGGTCCATTCGCCGACAAGGAGCCTCGTATGAATAAGACACAAAGAAACATAAAAAAAACGGTTATGACCGTGATTGTTTTTACGTTGGCAATCCTCTATTTTTTCCCCATCCTTTACATGTTTATCTCGTCTTTTAAAACCGAAACACAAGCTGTTGCCCCGGCACTGTTTTTCAAACCGACTTTAAGAACATTGGTGAAAGTTCTCGGCGACCCCAATTTGTTCGGTTATCTCAAAAACTCGTTGATTCAAGTCTCCGGTGGAACAGTTCTGAGCCTCTTAATCGGCACACCGGCGGCCTTTGTTCTGGCTTTTGGAAAGTTCAAAAAAAAGGAAACAAACGAAAGAGTGTATGTTTGGTTCATTACGACAATTCTCCTGCCTCCTGTTGCGGTTATCATTCCGATTTATACTTGGTTCCAAAAATTGGGACTCATTGGTTCACCGTTCGGACTCCTGATCGTATACGTGGGTTTTCATGTTCCAATTGTCGTCTGGATGCTCCACTCATTTTTCTCAGACATGCCGGAGGCACTTCTGGAAGCGGCGGATATCGACGGATGCAGCCGTTTTCAGCAACTTACCCATATTGCCGTTCCCTTGGTCCGTACCGGAATTGTCGCAGCGGGTTTGCTGGTAGCGGTTTTTATCTGGAACGAGTTTTTTCTTGGTTTTAATCTCACCGGAAACCAAACAGCGACGTTGCCGGTTTACATGGCACGATTTCGAGAGCAGCAAGGACAGTTTGTCGCTCAACTCTCGGCCGCTTCGACTGTGGCCATACTGCCAGCTATCACTCTCGGATGGTTGACTCAAAAATCACTGGTTAAGGGGCTCACAATGGGAGCAGTGAAAGGATGAGCCATTCAAAAAGGACTGTCGGCATCTTCTACGCGTATTGGACCGATACTTGGGACGTAGATTTTATGCCATTTATCGGACGAGTCAGCGGTATGGAGAGACCTTATGCCGGGCATCAACCTCGATGATGAAATTCGTCGGAGTGTGACGTTCGTACGGTCGAACCTATGCTGAAGGAGGATTGTAATGATACAAAAAATTGAATCGGTAACCGATAAAATATTATTGGTTACCGGTGCAGCCGGCGATATTGGATTGAACACAGCGAAATACTTTGCCGCCCTTGGTGCATCGATCGCGATGACGGACCTCAATGAGGAGAAACTCGTAACCGCCGGCAATGTCGTGGAAAAACTCGGCGGCAGAGTCAAGACCTACGTTTGTGACGTAACCGATTTTCAAGGTGTCCAAGCTATGGTCGCTTCGGTCGCAGAAGACTTCGGTAAAATCGATTTTCTATTCAACAACGCCGGTTACCAAGGGATATTCAAGCCGATTCATCAGTATCCTGTTGATGACTTCGAAACGACGATAAAGGTGAATGTTTTAGGCGCGTTCAATGTCTTACAAGTGGTGGCCGCCCATATGGTGGAGCGAAAATCTGGGTGTATCGTGAATACCGCCAGCATGGCCGGCGTCGACGGTCCACCCAACATGCCGGCTTATGGAGCTTCCAAGTTCGCAATCGTCGGTCTTACTCAGTCGGCCGCTAAAGATCTTGCGCCCCATGGTATTCGCGTGAATTCAATTAGTCCGGCGTTCATGGGACCCGGTTTCATGTGGGATAGACAAGTTGAGCTCCAAGCCGAAGCCGGAAGTCAGTATTTCTCAACAGACCCAAAAATCGTTGCGGAGCAAATGATCGGTTCGGTCCCTATGCGGAGATACGGTGACATCTCTGAGATTCCACCGGTTGTGGCTTTCCTGCTGGGTGATGACTCGAGCTACATAACCGGCGTGAATATTCCGATATCGGGAGGTATCGTTTAATGGGCAACAAAACTATCCTGGAAAGATTAAGTTTGGATGGTCGGACTTCGTTGGTAACCGGAGGCGGTTCGGGTATCGGTCGAAGTTTTTGCCATGCATTGGGAGAAGCGGGCGCAAAGGTGGCCGTGGTGGATATCGATCTTTCAGCAGCGGAAACCGTTCGCGATGAGCTTCTGACAAGAGGGATGCAAGCCGTTGCAATCCGGACGGATGTCACATCGGAATCCGATGTCACCGCAATGGTCGAGCGGGTGGTTGACAAATGGGGTTCTCTAACGATCGCAATGAACAACGCAGGAATCGGAATTTGGAGGGATTCCATAGACATGACAATGGAAGAGTGGCAAAACGTGATAAACATCAACTTGAGCGCCGTATATCTCTGCGCCCGAGAAGAGGCAAAAGTGATGGCGAATTCAGGATATGGAAAGATCGTCAATACTGCCTCAATGTCCGGTCACATAGTCAACACTCCTCAGAACCAAGCAGCTTACAATACGTCTAAGGCGGGAGTTCTACACCTCACGAAGTCCCTGGCCGCCGAGTGGGCAGCTAAAGGAATTCGAGTGAACAGTATCAGCCCCGGGTATACAAAAACATTGTTGGTTGAAAAACTCCTGGAAACACCAGAGGGCCAATCGATGCTGCCGAAGTGGCTCGAAAAAATCCCCATGAATCGAATGGCGACGCCGGAGGATTTGCAGGGAGCCGCCATTTACCTGTCGAGCGAAGCCTCAGACTATACAACAGGCAGTGATATCATCATCGACGGCGGGTACTGTACCTGGTAGAATTTCAGCAGCGGATAATCATTTACGGGAGAATGAAGACAAAAACAGATTCCTCGACAATAATTGAAGATATTCTTTCTCTCAATCGAATCGGCGAATTGACAGGATGAGATGGATTATGAGCGAGTCCGATTACCGAGTCATGCTCGTTGAAGACGAAATACCTATTAGAGAAGGGATACGGGACGTTATAGAGTGGGAGTCGCTCGGCTTCACATTTCTGGCGGAAGCAAAGAACGGAAAGGAAGCACTCGATCTATTCGAAAAACTCGCCCCCGACGTCGTGATCACCGATATCCACATGCCAAAGTTGGATGGGTTGTCGTTAACCTCGGCCATTCGTGAACGCACAGACGAGACAAAAATAATCATTCTCACCGGTTTTGACGATTTCGAATACGCTCGGACAGCTCTCAAGCTTAAAGCGACAGATTATCTCCTAAAGCCTGTTTCACCACAGGAACTGACGAAACTGTTGATCCAGGTGAAACACGATCTGGATGAGCGAGGTAAAGCGTCCCAAGGAGCCGAAAACAAAAATTCTCCCGATGCCCTCGGACTTGCGCGGCGTCTGGCCATTATAAAAATGATTTCCGGCATAGAAGACCCCGATTTGGTCTCATCGCTTAAACGCAATGATGATCAAATCGACAAAGCATTGTGGTTCAATTCCGTTATCTACGATTTCGACCACACACACCGTTCCATCAACCCGGACATGTATCGCGCCCCGTTCAGAACCTTAAATCCCAACCATGTATGGAGCGAAATAATGCCGGATCGATCAGGATCTTTAATCGAACTCGTCTTCTCTTCCCGGATTCCATACGCCGAGGTCGATCTGGAATCTCTCACGACCCAAAAAAGAAAACTGATAGCAGACGACACCGGGCTATCCATCTCAGCGGGAATCGGCTGTGAAATTTCTGATGTAGCTGGTATTCGTCGTTCCTATGATTCGGCGATCGGCGGCATTTCCCACCGTTATATTCACGGAGGCAACGAAAACTATCACATGCAATCCGTGAAGGAATCGAATACCAAGCGTCGTTCCGATACGTCTCTTCGTTTTCAAAAATCCGTCGCATCCGGTTCCGTCGAAGAATGGCCGGAGTATTTTTCTCAAATCATCGACGAGCTTAAAGAATCCGATGCCCCTGAAGAAGATAGCCTCGAAACAGTCACTCTGGCAGTCTCCACGATGGTGAATGCATTAAAAAGTAATAATGCGAATTTAAACTCAGATAATATTGAAGACACTCTAATTATTCAAAAAGCACGATCATATAAAACTATTGACGATCTCCATCGGTGGCTGAGGGAGTTCTTGAGCGAAATTTCCACCAAAATGAAGGATCGACGGCTGGAGACTTACTTCGCGACTGCTGAAAAAGCGAAAAGGTATATTAACGATAACTTCATGCACTCTTCTTTAGCCCTCGAGGATTTGTACGAACGTCTCGGTGTCAGTCAAAGCACCTTATCGAGAATTTTCAATACCTATCTTGATACCAATTTCAGTTCCTACCTCCGGGACGTTCGAATTCGAGCCGCCAAGAAGCTTCTCCGAGAAACCGATTTACGGAATAAAGAAATCGCTTTCCAAATCGGCTTTAACAGTCCACACTATTTCAGTCATGTCTTCACCAAACGTGTCGGCTATTCTCCGACGGAATACCGCCGAAAAACATAGAGTTCGCGGCGGTTTCGCACGCAAAAAAGAGGATATCACCCGTTGATAACGATCTCTCAAAGAAAAAAATCTTTAAGGATGAGTCTATACGTCAATCTTCTTGTCTTGATCGCTACTAATACCGCCGTCATCGGCATACCGTTGATCAATATGGTCAGCAACCAAATTCTTAAGGTCGCTGAACGGCAAACTAACCAAACACTCGAACTTCTCGAATATTCTATTAACAGAACACTCGGTAGGATCTACCGACTTTCGGATCAGCTCACGGCGCATGTTCGTCTGGGGGAGTTTCTCGCTCAAGGAAATATTGATAACGCGGTGGATCGTGATCTTGAAATCTATCTTCAAGGACGATTTCAAGAACTTGTCCAAATCTATGAAGATGTTGTTGCGATATTTGTTTTCAGCCATGGTACGGGTCGTGACGATGGGTTTCGTTCCGTTTCCAGTTACAGCAGTATTGCATTCAATGAAGAGAAACCCATTCGAGAAGAGCAATGGTATACAAAAGCAATCGCCTCCGACGGTAACATCGTCATCACGCCGATACACCTCCAAAATTTCATAAAGAGAAATTACCGTTGGGTTTTGTCTGCCAGTCGACAAATCCACAACAACTCAAACTCTGAAATTATCGGAGTACTCCTTATAGACTTCAATATCGAAATCATCAAAGATATATGCGTAGAAAACAGCACGGAAACGCATTACTACTACCTTCTCGACGAGATGGGGAAGATCCTTTTTCATCCCCACGAAGAGCTCATCAACAGTGGTTTGTTGACCGAACCAACGGGAAAGATCTCTGAGGGGGAAGTTCAAGAGTTTAAGCTCCGTATTGACGGCCAAAAAAAAATGTATCGTATTCGACAAGATCCATATTCTGGTTGGAAGATTATTGCCGTAACTAAAGTCAGAGAATTGTATGCTCCATTCTTACCGTCCATCACTTTCCTGCTGATCTGGTTGAGTCTGGTTATTGTTCTCCTCTTGGTTGTCACCCGGAGGATCTCCTCTCGGGTTTTAGATCCGATACAACGCCTTCGCGAGTCGATGAAGAAAGTTGAAGATGGATACTTTGATATTTCGGTTGAAGTACCCGAATACGACGAAGTGGGCGCGATGGCACGAGATTACAATATCATGATACGGAAAATTGGGGACCTGATACGACTTAATGAAGAGGAACAGAAGAAACTCCGATTTAGTGATTTTAGAGCCTTACAGAGTCAAATCAATCCTCATTTTCTTTATAACACCCTGGACTCGGTGATATGGATGACGGCAAAAGACCGAAAAGACGACGTGATATTGATGATTTCTTCGCTATCGAAATTGCTGAGACGTAGTCTGGCCACAGGCAACAGCCTTATTACACTCGAAGAGGAATATGAACATGCCCGCCAGTATTGCATCATCCAAAAAATTCGATATCAAGACCAGCTGGATTATTCTCTTGAGCTTCCCGAAGATTGCAAATCATTTATAGTTCCTCGGTTAATTCTACAGCCTATCATCGAAAATGCTCTCTATCACGGGATTGAGGATTGGGATGACGGGGGCGACATCAGAGTGACTTCGAAAAATTGTGGGACTTTCCTTGAGATAGTCGTCTCGGATAACGGGGTTGGGACGCAAATCAGCCTGTTGGAAAAAAACCTTGAAGAGGATGAATCGACTAAGGAGAGAAATAGCATCGGCCTGAAGAACATTAATGATCGGCTGAAAATCCTTTTCGGAGCCGATGCCGGTTTGTCTTTTCGTTCTAGTATGCACCAAGGTCTCGACGTAATATTGCGAGTTCCACTAAACGTGAAGCCTTCGATCTTTTCTTCGTTAAAAAGGAACTTCTAAAAGATATACGGACACGATGTCGACTGACTTTGCTTACGACGGAAAAAGCAAGAACTCTGCAAATTGGGATCATTACAATTCAAGGATAGTGGGAACCGGTAGAGCGGCAACTCACTCACTCAGTAGAACGGGTATGTGGTAATATTTTGTTATTGGAGGATTATATGCAGACATTGAACAACAGTACGATTTTCGGGTCGAAATCCCCCGAACGATACAAGCTGTCCAGATCGGAAATTACAAGTTCTATTGTTCACATAGGCGTCGGGAATTTCCACAGATCCCACCAGGAGTATTTCTTCCAGAAGTATATGGAAGAAACAAAACAAACGGACCTCGGTGTATATGGTATCAGCGTTAGGGATAACGACAAAAAACTGGCGGAACTCATGAATACCCAGGATTGTTTATATACAGTACTTGAACAGAGCGACAACGATGATACAGAGGACTTCGTTATCTCGTCTCTTCTGTCCTATAAAATACTCTCGGAAAGTTGTTCGCAAATACTTGTTAAACTCACTGAACCCACCACCACTCTCGTGACATTGACGGTCACCGAGGGAGGATACAATTTTAATGACTCCACTGGAGAGTTTATTCTCTCCAATCCGGATATTCAAAACGATATCAAAGACACATCTAAACCCAGATCGTTCTATGGTTTAATCTATGAGGCCCTCAAACAAAGAAAAGAGAGGGGAATTGCTCCCTTCGACCTTTTATCGTGCGACAACGTGGAGAAAAACGGAAAAATACTCAAAAAGGGAGTCCTATCTTTCGCTGATCAGATTTTTACGGAGATGAAAACGTGGATTGAGAAGAATGTCGCCTTCCCCTGCTCTATGGTTGACAGAATTACACCCCTGACCACAGATCAGGATAGAGAATATGTGAAACAAACCTACGGCTATATCGATCAAGCACCCGTTCCTTGTGAACCCTTCATCCTCTGGGTCATCGAAGATGAGTTCAACAATGCCCGTCCCGATCTGGATAGATTGGATGATGTCTATTTTGTCAAAGATGTTTCTCCCCATGAGAAAATGAAAATGCGGCTTTTAAACGCCGGTCATGTTGTGTTTGCCCATATGGCCCTCTATGAGAAACTGGTGTTTTCCTGTGATTTCATGACCTCCTATCCCTTCGATAAGGGTGTTGAGACCATGATGCGGAAAGAAGCACTTCCATACGTTGGCGAAGTACCCGATTTTGATGTAATCGGCTTCCTGGAAAATACGATTAAGAGATTCAGGAATACGAAGATCAAGGACCAGACCCTCAGGCTCGCTACAGACACATCAAACCGTACGACCAAGTTCATCCTTCCCACCATAGAAGACGCATTGAAAGCGGGAAATCCTGTGCCGCCCCTTCTGACACTGGGAGTCGCCGGCTGGTGTTATGCCCTTTCCGAAGATCTGTTTTTTGAAGATGTTCTGCGGGATCGACTTCTTACCGCCGCCAAAGAGGCGGTGACAAAACGTGGAAAAGCCTTTCTTGATGCTGTTCCCGAAGTTTTTTCGAACACACTTCGGAACAGTCAGTTTTTTGTGGAGCAGTTTGAGGAATCTCTGAAGCTGATTATGGAGAACGGTCCTGCCAAGGCTATCGATTTGACATTACACAAGTACTATTAATAAGAATGTCTCTGGCATGGCGATATCCCTCGAAGGGGGGCACGGACGAAAACCTGAACGACAGTCTTGAGGAGGTGGTCTGTGTTGACTAAGGCAGGATCACAAACCTCACTCCCATTTGAAGGTGAGTGAGCTCACCAGCAGAAACAGCGCCGTCAATCCGACAAGAACTATAAGGTTCGGCATGATTTCGCCCAGAGTGGCCCCGTCGAGCATAATCGCCCGGGACGCTTCCACATAGTGGGTGAGGGGAAATGCCCGGGCGATCTTCTGCAGCGCCAGGGGTGTGCCTTCCAGGGAGAAGAAGATTCCGGAGAACGCCATCATGGGCCAGAGCGCGACATTCATCAGCCCGTTGGCCAGTTCTTCGCTTTTTATCCGTGCGGCGAAAACCAGACCGAAGGAAATCATACAGACCGTCGCAATCGCGGTCACCAGAAGGAGATTCAGATACGAGCCCTGCATCATGAATTTCAGGAAGAAGTTGCTGCCGGTATACACCACCGCCGCGGTCAGCAGAACGATGTAGAGACGGGAGATGAGCTGAGCCGAGACGAATTCCACGGCTCTCACAGGAGTCGCTTTGAGTCTCTTGAGGACGCCGTTTTTTCTGTATCGGACAATAATCCAGCCGACGCCGAAGATACAGGAGAACATCATATTCATCCCGATCACGCCCGGAACAAACCAATCCACATACCGTATCGGTTCTCCGGAAACGGCCCGACGTTCGAATCCCGGAGCTCCGCCCGCCAGAAACAGAGTCTCCGCCACTTCGCCCTTGGATGACTCTTCATTGACATAGTATTCGCGTTCGCCGTAGTCGACCACCATATCGATTTGATGATGACGAAGCTTGTTTAATGCCAGATCGGTTTCATCGTAGGAAACCAAATCCACCGATGAAATACCCGGAAATACGTCAGGATTTTCCGGCCCCCCGATGATGCCGACCTTGAAAAGGGCATCGTCTCCGCCGGAAAAGGCGAAAGCGAATCCGAAAACGAGAAAAATCGGGAACACCAGATTCCAGAAAAGGGTTCCCTTGTCCCGGATGAACTCCATATTGCGTGCGTGCATGAGGGCGAAGAGTTTCTGCATTGTCGAGGCTCCTGCCTAGGCCCGGAGAGACGAGCCGGTAAGTTTGAGAAAGAGATCTTCCAAATCCGGAGAGTGGATGGAAAGACCGTTGAGATGAACGCCTGTGTGTATCAGACCGTGAAGCGTGGAATCAACGTCCCGGGAGTGTATCTCGATGCGGTCGTTCACCCGCTTCGCACTCTCCGGTAACGGCTGGTCCTCTCTCCAGGGCAGCTGGACAATCACGCCGTCAAAATGCTCTTTGAGAAGATTATCGGGAACATCCCTGGCGATGATGTGTCCATGATCCATGATGGCCACCTCGTCACAGAGAACTTCGGCTTCTTCCATATAGTGGGTTGTCAGAAGGATCGTTTTGCCTTCTTTCTTGATCTTCTCAATCAGCGACCAGAAATTCCGGCGGGCCTGTGGGTCCAGACCCGTTGTGGGTTCGTCCAGGAACACCATTTCCGGATCGTTGACAAGGGCCAACGCCAACAGCAGCCGCTGTCGCTGCCCGCCGGACAGTTTCCGGTTGTCCCGTTTGAGGATATCGCCGAGACTGCAGATTTCAATCACCTCTTCGGGGTCTCTATGGGTTGAATAGAGAGCTGAAAAGAGCTTGAGCGTCTCCTCAACCGTAATGAAATCCTGCAGCGCCGTGTTCTGAAATTGGATTCCCACCCGTTCATGAAAATGTGGTCCGATCGGTTTTCCCTTGAAAAGAGCCCGTCCGGAGCTTGGCTTGAGGATGCCTTCCATCATTTCTATCGTGGTGGTTTTTCCGGCACCGTTGGGTCCCAGGAGCCCAAAACACAATCCCTTTTCAATCTCGAATGAGATGTCGTCCACGGCCAGGACATTACCGTAGTTTTTGGTGAGATTCTCCACCGTCAGAATGCTGCTCATTGGACAAATATACGCATGAGCCGACATTTTCACAAGAAATCCCGACTTTTATAGTCTGGTTTGACCGAGAATTCTTCAGAGCATCCCTGATATGCTATAACTGATACTGTGAACAGTGCCGATCTCCTGCCGACAATATCATCGAGTCTCATAAAAGCCGCGGAACTCGCGATGGTCGAGGACGCTCCGGGCACCGGGAGTATTCTGGCGAAACTCGATGCGCTCCTCAAATACACACGGCGAGGCCATGGCGATGCCCGATTCCAGGAAGAATGGAATATTATGACCACCTTGCTGGAACTCATGAGAATCCAATATCCCGACCGGTTCTCCTACTCCGCGGAATTACCGAATCCGCCGCCCATGGACTTCGTCCCTCGGGGAAAGTTTCTGGAAGATCTGCACAATGAGATTGTCTCTTCCATGAATCAAACACAAGGACCGTGGTGTTGGAAACTTCGTGTGGCGCGGATTGGAAATCTCGCCGTGGAACTCACCGTGGGCTGCGGTGCAGACACCAGAGGTAAAATTCTGGGAGAATTATAGAATGACCCTCCTGATTGCCGATGACGAAGAACTGGCCCAATACTCCTTGAAGACGCTTATTTCCCGTCATCATGAACAGCTGCAGGTGGTCGCGGAAGCCGCCGACGGTGAAGAGGCCGTTCGATTGGCTCATCAGCATCATCCGGATCTGGCGATTTTGGATATTCGGATGCCTGTGATAGACGGCCTGGAAGCCGCACGGAGAATCAGATCAGCTCATCCGAATATGGCCATCATCATCCTGACGGCATATGAAGACTTCTCTTTCGCCCAGCAAGCAGTCAATCTCGGAATAAACGGCTACCTTCTCAAACCGGTATCCCAGGCTGATTTTTCCGCAAGAATGGAATCTGTGAGAAGTTGGCGAGAGCGACTGGAAAAAAAGGATGGCGGGCTTCAGGCATCGGAACCCCTCTCCCTCGAGACTTTTCAGCACACAGATGTTTCGTGGCGGCTGGAGCGGGCACTTGAGTACATCAGAAACCATATTACAGAAGATTTACCCATCAACACCGTCGCCGAAGCGGCCGGAATCGGCGCTCAGCACCTGAGCCGCTTATTCCGGGAGGAATTGGACACCAATTTCGTCAAATTCATCACGGAACGACGTATGGATATGGCATGCCGCTTACTGGACACCACGACTTTGGGCGTCGCGGAAATTGCGGACCGCTGCGGCTTTACAGATGCGAATTATTTCGCCAAGGTATTCAGAAAAAGCTGCGGACTCTCTCCCGGTGACTATCGGAGCGGGATAGGAATCAAGCCTCCATTGAGAGACTGAGCCGAACCAAGGTGCCTCGACCGCCGGCGTTCTCCAGAAACTGCATTTCGGCACCGGAATCCACAAGAAGCATACGTCTCCAGGTATTTCGTATGCCGACATGCTCCCCAGTGATGAGAAAATCCGTCGCCAGTTCCGTTTCCAGACTCCGCCTGGATTCTTCAGACATTCCGACACCGTCGTCTAAGACTTCAATAATCGTACGGACATTATCGTCCATGATTTGTTTTCGTACGGTAAGTCGAACCGAACCGCCGTCCTTGGAAGGCTCTATACCATGGATAATGGCATTCTCGATGAGCGGCTGAATCAGAAGGCTGGGCACCGAGACCCGGAACACTTCCGGTTCAACACTGATAGAATAATTCAGCCGCTCCCCGAAGCGCATTTTCTGTATCTTCAGATAATGCTCGGCATTGGCGCATTCTTCTTCTAGAGCGATCGAGGAATCCGCTTTCTCCAGGTTGTAACGGAGAAACGCCGACAATGCATCCACCATGTTTTCCGTTTTCGGAGCCTGTTCGATCTGGGACAAGGACCGCACGGCATTGAGGGCGTTGAAGAGGAAGTGAGGATTTATTTGCGCCTGAAGCGTTTCAAGCTTTGCCTGACGAAGGGAGCTTTCCATTATCAGAGCGCGCTTCTCGGTCTCTAGTGACTCCGAGAGCCGCTCCGACATGAAAACAAAGGCATCCCCCAGAGCCCGAATCTCCTGGTTCTGCGCTTTCACAGGCCGAACGGCTCGAAAGTTCCCATCGGCCAGGTCCATGTGCATCAGCACCAGTTCATGCAGGGGTTTGGATATGGCGGACGCCTGCCTGAGCGTCCAAATGACCGAAAAAACCACAAAAAGCAGCGTCGCCGTCAGAAGCACCGTCAGACGATGGCGCACAACAGGTGCATAGCTTGTGTAGAACCGTCTCAAATAGTTATTCTGCCGCACCAGTAATGCCGATTGGAGCTCGTAGGCCCGGTAGTTCAAGTCACGAAGTGAGTAAAGTTTGTCATAAAGATCGTACCGTGTCGCTCCGGCGTTAAATAGATCCAGAAGGATGTCGCTTTCCATTCCGTAGATCAGAATAATTTCTTGAATTTCGAGAAATTGATAATACGCATCGTAGTCGTTCAGCAGGTCGGCTGTTTTCAGTGCCAGAACATCGTATTCCTTAATGTAACTCTCTAAGTCTGCCCGTTTCGTATGATACGGTTCGATATACGACGCATCTTCATAATTGATCGTATTCTCCAACAGTTGATGCGTTTCTTCAAGCTTGATGGAAATCGTCGCGGTCGCGGCATTCATCGACAGAAGCTCATCTACTTGGGCATAGTAATCCAGGAACAGCCATGTGAAAGCGGCAACCATCGCAAAAACGATGATGATGAGAACACCGTAACTCCAAAGCAGCTGCCGGCGTATCGTGGTGAAGCGGGGGCGGAATGGCTTTGGGGGGGACATTTCTCGCATTTTGGGGAATTTCTCCTACTTACCCGCCATCCCTTGTACCCGGCGGACACGGGAATATTACCACAAGAGATCGATGTTTCCTGATGCGGCCCCTCGATATCAACAGGTAAGCTTTATCCAGAAACATCCCAAGGAGTCAACTTTTGAGCGAACTCGCCCAGACCGGCGGAACAACCGGCAACCCGTTAACGACTAGGCTCTTAAGCATATTAAAAATCCGCGAAATCGGGGTTTTGGCCGCGCTGCTCCTGATGTGTGTCATCATGAGTTTCGCCAGTCCTTACTTCCTCGGGGTGAACAACCTCTTCAACGTCCTGCGAAATATGTCCACCATCGGCATCATGGCCATCGGCATGACGATGATTATCGTCACAGCCGGAATCGACCTGTCGGTAGGTTCCATGCTGGCGGTGACGGCCATCGTCATGGCCAGGCTGATGTACCATGGCATGGGTGCGTTCCCGGCGGTCCTGGCCGGTTTCGCCACCGGCGCCATACTGGGAGCGACGAACGGTTTGCTCATCACCAGACTCAACCTCACGCCGTTCATCCCCACCCTGGGCATGCTCAGCATCGCTCGGGGGCTGACGGTCTGGTTCGCCACGGGACTCAAAGGTTCGGTCGCGTCGAACATCTCGGTGAAAAACCCCTTCGTCGAGTTTCTCGGCGGCGGTTATATCGGTCCTATCCCGATGCCGGTCATCATCATGTTCGTTCTGGTGCTGTTTTTCAGCTTCTTCCTTAAACGCACGGTCCTGGGTCGACAGATCTACGCCATCGGCAGCAACGAAGAAGCGGCGATGCTTTCAGGTGTCAAAGTCGACCGGGTCAAACTCTTCGTCTATACCTTGATGGGCCTGCTCAGCGGGCTCGCGGGCATCATGACGGCCGGGCTCCTGTCTACCGCCGCTACGAATGCGGGAACGGGGAACGAGCTGGATGTCATTGCCGCGGTGGTGATCGGCGGAGCCAGCCTCCAGGGTGGTAAAGGCACAGTCTGGGGCGCCATCATCGGCGCGGCTATCATGTCGGTCCTGCGAAATTCGTTTGTTCTTCTGCACCTGCCCGGATTTGTTCAGACGATTTCCATCGGTGTGGTCATCATCCTGGCCGTGTCCATCGATTCTCGAAAACTAAGTTCCTGAGGAACTGTTTCAATTTGAAAAGGAGTGAATGTATGAAGAAATTTGCATTCGTCGTCGTCATCGTCATGGCCCTCACCGGCCTCGTCTTCGCCAACGGTGGCGCGGATACCAAGGAGATGCGCGAGCTTCCCCCGGGTCCCGCCTACGCTTCGGCCGCTCAGCCCACCGACAGTGGTGAAGTGAAGCCCATCAAAGCTTCGGATGAGCCCATTCGCATCGCTGTTCTGGGTTTGGAAAACAATCCCTTCTGGATTCCCGTGAAAGAGGGAACCATCAAAGCCAATGAAGAGCTCAAGGCATTCAACGGTTCGGTCGATTGGATTGTCCCCCCGGGCGACAAACATACCGCCGATGTCTTCGGACAGACTCTGGAGAACGCCATCATCCAGGAGTATGACGCCATCGCCACCATCGCCGGTGACAGCGGCATCATTCCTTACATCAATAAGGCCGTCGCCGCCGGTATTCCCGTGGCCACCTTCAATGTCGAGACCAACGACGAGTCCGACCGCCTGTTCTTCGTCGGCGCCGATCTGTATCGCCAAGGCCAAGCCGCAGGAGAAGCCATGAACAACTTCTTCATAGAGAAAGGCGTATCCAATCCGAAAATCGGCATCATGACCGGCTTCTTCGCCGTGGAAGGCCACGAGCTCCGACGTCTCGGCTTCGAAGAGTACCTGACCGAGAATGGCTCCGACATCGAGATCGTCGGCCGGGTGGAAACCCACGACTCCGATGCTGAAGCCTATCAATTGGCCCAGGACTACATCACTGCAAATCCCGATCTTGATGGTCTTTATGTTGCAGCCGGTGGAAACGTAGGTGCGGCGAAAGCCATTGAAGACGCCGGTCTGAAAGACAACATGTGGGTCTTCGCCTATGACTTTGTCGACCAAACCATGGAATACGTCAAGAAAGGCATCATCGCCGGTACCATCGGCCAGCAGCCCTTCGCGCAGGGTCACGATCCCGCCATCCGTTTGTTCAACTATCTGGTGGCCGGAGAAGTTCCAGAAGCGGGCCGTATGCTCACCAAGAGCGACTTCGTCACCGCTGAGAACATGTCCCAGTTCGGCGACTGGTAGTCGTCTGTCCCTGATTTAGTTCATAAATCTACGGGGAAGGTGCCGTTCAGAGATGTTCGGCGGCTTCCCCGGTCCCCGGAACCTGCCGAGTGATAAACCGACAGGTCCCAGGGGTCAACACCCACCAGAGGAGAGCATAGCGTGAGCGACAATACTGCCCTGCTCCGGGCCGAGAACATCTCGAAAAGATACGGGGGTGTACAGGCCTTGGATGCGGTCGACCTGGAGGTCCAATCCGGGGAGGTTCATGCCGTCGTAGGCGAAAACGGCGCCGGCAAATCCACACTCATCAAAATACTCAGCGGCATCGTCAAGCGGGATTCGGGAACGATAGTCCTGGACGGCCGGGAAGTGGAATACAGCGACCCGAAAGCGGCGTTCGAAGACGGCATTGCCGTTATCCATCAAGAACTCTCCATGCTGCCCCACATGAATGTCATCGAAAACATCTACATGGGAAAGATGAAGAATCGGTGGGGTCTGATTGATTGGAAAACCCTCGAAAAAGGCACTCGCGACGCCCTGGGAATGGTGGGCATGGAGCTGGATCCCCATACGCTGGTCGGGGATTTGAGCATCAGTCAGCGGCAAATGATCGAAATCGCCAAGGCCGTCCATACCAAAGCCCGCATCATCATCATGGATGAGCCCAATTCTTCCCTCTGCGACTGGGAAACCGAAAAACTCTTCGAGGTGATTGAGAAACTTCAGAAAGAGGGCATCGCGATCGTGTACATCTCCCACAAACTGGATGAAGTCCTCAGGATATCGGACTACATCACGGTGTTCAGAGACGGGAAAAACGTCGGACGACTTCCGCGAGACGAAGCCACCGTCAACAAGATGATTACCCTCATGGTGGGCAGGAATCTCAACAGAGAGGGTGTCCGGCGCCGGGTGACCGGGGGGTTGAAACTCTCGGCCCGGAACCTCACCGGAGAGGGTTTCTCGTCGGTCAGCTTCGATTTGAAAGAAGGCGAAATACTTGGGTTCTCGGGACTCGTGGGGGCCGGTCGCAGCGAAGTGGCCCGGGCTATTTTCGGCGCCCAGGGTTTCGATGACGGAGAAATCACCCTCCGGGGGAAATCCGTCCGTTTCAGAAATCCGGCCGAAGCCATCCGGGCCGGGCTGGCGATGGTGCCGGAAGACAGGAAAAAACTCTCTCTCTTCATGGATATGTCCATCAGCTTCAATATGGCCATGGCCAACCTCTTCCGAATGAAGAAAGGCGTTGTCATTGATGAGGCCAAGCAGAAAGCGACTGTCGGGCAGTTTGTCGACAACCTGCGAATCAAACTGGGCCAGCGTTCCGATCCTGTCCGGAGTCTCTCGGGCGGTAACCAGCAAAAGACCATCCTGGGCCGATGGCTGGCTACCGAGCCGGACATTCTGATTCTGGACGAGCCCACCCACGGAGTGGACATCGGCGCCAAGGCCGATATCTATGCCTTGATCAGGGAGCTGGCCGAAAAGGGCAAGAGCATCATCCTGATTTCGTCGGAAATGCCGGAAATTATCGCCATGTCGGACAGAGTCATCGTCATGACCGAAGGCCGGGTGAGCGCCGAGCTCTCCGACGAAGATATCACCGAAGAAAACATCATGGCCGCCGCGGCCCACTACGAGGAGCAATAATATGACGAGTCGAGAACGAGTCGAAGCCGCCCTGAACCACGTACAGCCCGATCAGGTCCCTATGGATTTCGACGGTACCGCCGTCACGGGAATGCATGTCAGCGTGGTGGCCGATCTCCGCAGACACTACGGACTGGGAGATGATCCGGTGAAAATCCACGAACCCTTCCAATGTCTGGGCTATATAGAAGAAGACCTCCAGGAGATTCTCGGGGTTGATGTATCTCCCGCGAACGGACCGAATACGTTCTTCGGTTTCGAAGGCAAAGACTGGAAGGAATGGCGGACACCCTGGGGCCAGGACGTTCTGGTACCGGGTCAGTTCAACGTCACCACCTCCCCGGAAGGAGACACCTATATCTACCCCGAAGGCGATCTCACCGCGCCGGCCAGCGGACACATGCCCGCGTCGGGATATTTCTTCGACGCCGTCGTCCGGCAGCCGCCCCTCCCCGCCGACGATGCCGATTTGAAAATTGAAGACAACCTGGAGGAATTCCAACCCCTTCCCGACGATGTCATCGCCGACGTCAAAGCGAAAGTGGAAACCGAGTACGCCAGGGATCGTTTTGTCATTACGAACGTCGGCGGTACGGGCCTGGGAGACATTGCCTTGGTGCCCGCGCTGTTCATGAAGCATCCCAAGGGAATCCGTGACGTCACCGAATGGTATGTCTCTACAGCCCTGCGCCCGGATTTTGTCGGTGAAATCTTCGAAAAACAAATCGACATCGCCATCCCGAACCTCAAAAGGCTTCACGATGCCTGCGGCGACAAAATCGGCGCCATCTTCATCTGCGGAACCGATTTCGGGACTCAGGATTCCACATTCTGTTCACCGGAAACCTATAGAAGCCTTTATCATCCGCATTATAAAAAGCTGAATGACTGGATTCACGCCAATACCGGCTGGAAAACCTTCAAGCACAGCTGCGGCTCCATCCCCGGCTTCATGCCGCTGCTGATTGAGTCGGGATTTGACATCATCAACCCGGTGCAAACTTCAGCCAAGGGCATGGACCCCGAATGGCTGAAGAAGGAGTTCGGATCGGACGTCACCTTCTGGGGCGGCGGAATGGAAACTCAGAAAATCCTGCCTTTCGGAACACCGGAAGAAGTCCGAGAAGAGGCCATGAGGAAATGTGAAATATTCGGCAAGGACGGCGGATTTGTCTTCAACGCCATCCACAACGTCCAGGCTAAAACCCCTGCGGAAAATGTCGTAGCCATGATTGAAGCCGTGCATGAGTTCAACGGTACAAAGAAATAGGAGTTGAAGATGACCAAAGAGCGCATCGCGTTTTACCGCACACCGGTGGACCGAACACTGCTCAAAAAACTCACCGCCCGGCGAAATCTTCCCGGACTGCTCCAGTCCCTGGGAATGCTCGGCATCTATGCAGTCGGCATTGGGGGCATAATGGCCCTTTGGACGGCCGAGCTATGGTTTCCTTTCTTCTTCGCTTGTTATCTCTTCTCTTTTTTCCAAGGGTTCCTCGGCATGGAAGCCTCCGTTCATGAGCTCAGTCACAAAACCCCCTTCAAGACACGCTGGCTCAACGAATTGTTCTACGGAATCTTCGCTTTCTTCACCTGGAACAATCCCGTTCATTTTCGGGAAAGCCACCGTCGCCATCATCAGTTCACGCTCTTTGCCGGTCAAGACAAAGAAGTGGTGATTCCTCCCGGGCCATTCGGCCCCAAGGACTATATCAGCTGGTTTCTTTTCGATTATGAGAAGTTCAAGATGATCATGCGGGGGAATTGGGCCTACCTCCGGGGCAGGGATACCCCCGATACATTCAGTTGGGATCCCCTGTTCGAGAAAGACGATCCCCGGCGGGCCAGGATGATGGCCTGGGCGCGGTTCCAATTCCTCGGCCACATCGCGCTGATTATCCTGTTCGCCGTGCTGGGACTCTGGCCGCTCATCTATCTGGTGAGCTTCTCCTACTTCTTCGCCACATTCCTTTCTCGGTCCTGTGAGATTGTCCAGCACGTGGGTCTCCCCCAGAACGTCCCCGACTGGCGGGTCAACTGCCACACAATGAAATTCGGTCCCGTCATGGCATTCCTCTACTGGCGGATGAATTGGCATACCGAGCATCACATGTATGCCGCCGTACCGTTCTGGAACCTCCATCGGCTTCATCAAGCCATCGCCCACGATTGTCCGGAGCCCGTCGTCGGCCATTGGAAGGGGGTCCGAAAAATCCTCTCCCTTATCAAAGCTCAGAGAAAAGATCCCGCCTTCGTGTTCGAACATCATTTTCCTGAGAGTGCGTCACCGCCGAAATTGTCTTAGACTTCAACGAAGCAATTCGCCGTGCCGTCATTGGGGAACGCCGGCCGCCTGTGGTCTGAGAAACCGGCGTTAAGGAGACCCCTCATGCAAATCGAATACTACTGTCCCATCTGGGGAAGCACGGAAATACCCTTCGACGATTTTATCGCTCGAGTGAAAGACGCCGGTTACGACGGTGTGGAAATGGGATTTCCTTCAGGGGACGCGGCAAAACGGGATCTCAGACTCGCGGCATTGAAGAATTCCGGTTTAAAACTCATCGCTCAGCATTACGAGACCGAAAATGCCGACCCGGGCGGCCATTTGACTGAATATCAAAACCGGTTGCGATTTCTCACAGAAGCCGAACCCGAATTCATCAGTTCCCAGACAGGTCGGGACTTCTTCGAATTCGAGGACAACCTCCGCATCATCGCCGCGGCGGATGAAATCGCCGGGAAAACAGGTCAAAAGATCCTCCACGAAACTCATCGAAGCAAACTGTCCTTCGCGGCTCATATCACGAAGCGCTTTCTCGAAAAACTCCCGAATATGCGCCTCACATTGGATATCAGCCATTGGTTCTGCGTCCATGAACGATTCCTGACCGATCAACCCACCGCCGTCGACCTGGCCGTCAGCCGAACCGACCATCTCCATGCCAGGGTCGGCCACGACCAGGGATCTCAGGTTCCCGATTTCAGAATTCCCGAATGGCGGACCGTCCTGGACACCCACCTGGCCATTTGGGATCGCGTTCTCGCCGGTGCTCGAGCCGACGGCCGGGATCGGTTCACCGTCACACCGGGATTCGGTCCGGCACCCTACACTCTTTATCGGCCGGGAACCAATCATCCATTGGCGGACCAATGGCAGCTGAATATTGATATGATGGCGCTGTTGAAGAAACGCTGGGGCAGCTGAGATCATCAGGCGTGGAGCAGAGCGGCCGCCTAGCGCGGTAGGAATTGACCGGAAACGATTTGAAGATGTGACAATTATATCGCAGACTTGCGTCTGAAGGTTGAGCCCGTTTATCCTGAAGGATTCGAAAGCCTCTTCGGCTCAATAAATGATGCCGGCTTTCAACGCCCTTCACAATTGCCGTTTGGCCAGGATTCTTACAGAGAATCACTATAATGTTCTTTCTGGATTCGAATACATGTATCTACTTCCTCAACGGAAGCTCTGAATCTATAAAGAACCGAATCCTAACCACACCCCCGATCGACATCGCTATTCCTTCTATTGTCAAGGTAGAATTGCTGCTTGGAGCATACAAAAGCAAGAACCCGACAGCGACGAAAGAAAAACGGAGAGATCATCGGACCGCATGACCTGATAATTGCTTCAATTGCCAGATTTCATGATGCAGTCTTGGTGACAAACAACATTAGGGAGTTTTCAAGAGTGAAAGGCTTGAGAGTTGAAGACTGGAAGGAAGATCGCAACATAGACGCTTCAACCTGAGAAGTCATCCGACACCCCATCTGTCATATCTGGGTAGGCTGCATTGGTCAAAAAGACAACCCGTCGGTGATTTCGGGCAATATTCCGCAAGTGAACTTGTGCATTCTGAATAATACTTGTAATGAAAAAAACAACTGGGGGCAGGCCGATGGCACTTGATGAAAAAGGATATTGGAAACCCGACAGCCCCAGTACTTATTCCCCGGTCTTTCAGGGACCTTTACGTCCCAAGGCCATTCTCAAATGGTTTTTCGGTTGGGGCGGTCTAATCTGGCCGCGGCACGTCAGTTATGCTCTGTTGGCTGTCGGTACCTGGTTCTTTCTCCAAGCCGACCTGACGGCGACGAAGACTCTGTCTGCCGGATGGATCGGCACAATGCTTCTTCGGAACCTTGTTCTTATATGGATTGTGTTCGGGTTTTACCATCTGACTCTTTACATCATGAAGGTTCAGGGAAAGCGAGGAAAATACGATCCGAAATGGCAGGAAAAAGGGAAGAAGAAGTTCCTTTTCAAGAGTCAGGTTTTGGATAATATCTTCTGGACCTGCGTCTCAGGTGCTCCCATCTGGACCGCCTATGAAGTATTTTATGTCTGGGCCGCGGCCAACGGTAAGGTTCCGCTCGTGACATGGTCGGCCAATCCGATCTGGTTCGTCGCCTGGTTTTTCATTATACCGTTCTGGCGAGAAACCCATTTCTATTTCATTCATCGCCTCCTACACTGGAAACCTTTACTCCGGGCCATACACAGCAACCATCATAAGAATCCCAATCCGGGTCCATGGTCCGGAATGTCGATGCACCCTCTTGAGCACATCGGCTATTTCAGCTGTTTGCTCATCCATTTTGTTGTTCCATCACATCCCATTCATTTCTTCTACGATGCTCAGCTGACGGCCCTCACCCCGGCCCAGGGGCATTCGGGTTTTGAAGGACCTCTCTTCGGGAATAAATGGCCCGTCGGCGATTATTTCCATTACCTGCACCATCGTTATGTGTCATGTAATTTTGGAGGAGCGACGATTCCCTGGGACAAATGGCTGGGACGGTTCTATGACGGGGTTGGTCCTTATAGAACAAAAAACAGATAGACGCTGAAGACACCGAAACGAAATTCTAATCCTTTCCGCCGGTAGAGCGTCGGAACGCCGACGGGGTTATCCCGTACCGTTCCTTGAATCTGGCATTGAAATGGGACAAGCTGCCGAATCCAACCTCTTCAGAAATTCCGGATATGGTGAAGACACTATCGCGTAAATGCATGGCGGCGATAGTCAGCCGATAGTCGTTTATCAATTCGGTGAATGTACGACCTGTTATCCGCTTCACATATCGACAAAACGACGTTCGGGTCAGGGCAAGTTTTTCGGCCGCCCCGTCGATGGAAGCTTCGGTCGCATACTCCGCCTCTATGTAGTCCTGGAGTCGAGAAAGGCGTACGGCGTCAACATCGTGGGACAGTAAGCTGGGAGCACCTGGAGAAAGGATTCGTATCGATCTCGACGAAAGCAAGTCCGCCAAATCGGCCAGTAGAGACAATAGCAGCGAAAGCCGTCGGTACCCTGGGGATGTCACAATGTTTCGAAGTTCCTTTTCAAGCTCGGGTATCTCTGTTCGTCGAAAACCCAGCCCCGCAGTTGATGATTGAAGCAGCTCCAGTATTGGTGCATTCTCCGGGAGGTGGAAAAAACCAGGACCGAAAGCATCATGACGGAATTGGACGACTCGAGCCATGGGCTCCTCAATCATATTTTGAGACGTATGATCATCAGCCCGGCGAGCGGTAAATCGATGAGGAAGCCTTCCGCCGAATAGAAATAGGTCACCTGAATCAAAATTCGTCGTATCGGCTCCGCAGTAAACCACACCGCCAATTCCTTCTACCGCTGCCAGTTCATACTCCTGGTGGATATGAAAAGATTGATCCTGAGCCAGAAAACGGTATTCGTATGCGCGGAAGGAGTGGTCTGCATTTAGGCTGATACGTTCAAAATTGATTTGCATGGTTTCCTGTTTCCCAATTCTAGGCTATTTACCCCATAATGTGGATAATTTGGCATTAGATTAGGACAATCTCGCCGCTGTGCGACCACGACATTGAAGTTAAAATTGTCCTATGAATCCCAAAGAACTCGCCGTCGCCGTTATGAACGGTCAACCAGTCGAGAAACTCCCCTTCATGCCCATCACCATGATGTTTGCAGCCGACCGCATCAATGTACCGTACCGCCGTTACGCAACCGAAGCGGCCCTGATGGCCCGGGGGCAGCTGAAGATTGCCGAAGAATTCGGCGCCGCCCAAATATCCGCGATTTCCGATCCGGGAGTGGAAGCCCATGACTTGGGCGCCGACATCGGATTTCCTGAGAACAATCCGCCTTATGTCAATGAAGAAAACGCCCTATTCGCGGACAAAGCCGCATTAGTCGGGGCCAAGACCATACGCCCTGAAAGCGGAAAGCGGATGTCCAATCGCGTGGAGGCCGTTCGTCTTATGGCCGAAGCGGCGGAGAACGACCGCCTGGTGGAAGGATGGGTCGAAGGCCCTTGTGCCGAAGCGTCCGACTTGAGGGGAATCAACCGGTTGATGACGGATTTTTTCGATGATCCATCCTTTGTCGCCGATTTGATGGATTTCGTCACCGAACAGGCTATCCTGTTCGCCAGGGCCCAAATCAGAGCCGGAGCCCAAATTGTGGGTATCGGGGATGCGGCATCATCCCTCATCGGACCCGACTTGTACGCCGAATTCTCCGTGCCCAGAACAAAACGGTATATCAACGCTATTCATGACGAAGGAGCCCTTGTTCGCCTCCACATTTGCGGCCGTACGGAAGGCCTGGCACCGTTCTGGAAAGAACTGGGGGCCGATATGATCGACGTCGACGCCGGCAACTCCATAGCGGCGATCCGCGAAGCATTGGGACCAAACGTTTCCGCTCTGGCGGGAAACCTGGATCCGGTACGGGAAGTGCGGGACTCTCTGCCGAGCGCAATCGCCAAACGCTTGAATGCGTGCAGAAAAGAGAGCGCTCCACGCTTCATCGTCGGTGCTGGATGTGAAATACCCAGGGATTGTCCGGCAGACAATTTGATGGCGATGAAGCATTTTGCGGATAATTTGAAATGAAAAACAATCGGTAAATATTTAGTTGAATTAATTCGCTTCAGGCCGGAAAAAAACAAAAAAGACCGGCCTAAAGCCGGTCTATAGCCCGAGGAATGTTATCCTGCGGGTTCAAATATTTATCGGTTTTTAACCGTCAAAAATTGTCCAGTATGTTGGTGTTGAATCGTCTATAGGCGCCTCCTCGTTCTGGACGTATGTTACTACATCGCCGGTAATTACCGGCATACGCCTTTGGGTGGTTCCGTCATCGCAACCTCCCTTTAATGGAATTAAATCACCTAATAACATTCTAATCCCAAAAACTCGAAAAGGCAAAAATATTTTTCAATATTTTCTAAATAATATTTACGCGTCCAACGATCTATCAACAAGTCCTATCACAGCATAAAATAATTGTATGTGTGATGATTTTACTTCTTTTTTACATTTGGCGGAGAACCGCCGCAGTGTCCGGAAATATCGATCAGAGTCTATTCATTCTGCATCTGTTGAGCGATGTTTGGAAGCCGCAAGACTGGCACCATCGGCAAATAACGGACAGCCATGGGAGTTTATCATCGTGGTGGATGACGTCATCAAGCGCAAATTGGCGAAAGCGGCCCGATTCGGTCCCCTGCATGCGAACCCATTCGTTTCCGAAGTACCCGTCATCGTTATTGTGAATGAAACTCCCGGACATCGGCCGACACGATGGGGAGGGCGTTTGCTGGGACGAAATTTTCCCCTTATGGATATCGGAATGTCTGTCATGCAGTTTTGCCTGCAAGCCGCTCAGGAAGGATTAGGAACTTGCATCATCGGCCTCTTCTCCGCAAGAGAAGTCAGACGGGCCGTGGATTTTCCGAGATCGCATCGAACAAGGTTGCTTTTAGCTCTGGGAAAACCCGAGGATGGAGCACCATTCGAGAAAAAACGAAAAGCAAAGGATCAAATGAGCCGTTATATTGGAAGAAAAGAGGTGTAGTGTGCCACCCGATCTGACAGATACATTGGTCATCGGCATCTCATCCCGGGCACTCTTCGACTTGGAGAGGGAGAATAAGATTTTCGAACAGGAAGGTCTTGATGCCTATGCCCGTTACCAGACCGATAATGAATCCAGGGTACTGGAGCCCGGCACGGCCTTTGCCCTGGTGGAAGCGTTTCTGAAGCTCAACGAAAAACTAGGCGAACACTTGGTGGAAGTGGTTATCATGAGCCAGAACAACCCCCAAACCGGGCTCCGCGTGATGAATTCCATCGATTTCTACAATCTCGGCATTACTCGTGCGGCTTTCTCAGGCGGGCAGTCCTTGGGGCCCTACCTGGAAGCCTACTGCGTCGATTTATATTTATCCAAGAACCCCGAGGATGTTCAGGAAGCGGTGGATCATGGTATTGCCGCGGCCCAGCTCTATGCACCCCCGGAAGCCTTCAACCCGGAAGCCGACGAAATTCGCATTGCGTTCGACGGTGATGCGGTGCTGTTCAGCGAGGAGTCGGAGATAATTTATAAACAGCAGGGGTTGGACGCTTTCCTGGAACATGAGAAGATTTTTGCCGACCTGCCGCTGCCGGAAGGCCCCTTCGGTCGGGTCCTGAAGACACTGTCCAGAATTAAAAGTCTTTCAGCGGAGCCCTTGGTACGTATCGCTCTGGTGACGGCTCGAGACAGGCCGGCCCATGAGAGAGTCATTCTGACATTAAGAAGCTGGGGCGTTACCGTCGACGAGGCTTATTTCCTCGGTGGATTGTCCAAGAACCAGGTGCTCAAGGCTTTCAATGCCCATATATTTTTTGATGATCAGGACAAGCATGCCGGCCCGGCATCGGAACATGTACCTTCGGCGCGGGTTCCATATCGCACCACCTCCGAACTCTTTGATAAGGATGCCCCGGGACCCGACAGCCGAAACCAGGAATAATCGTCGAGCGGCGGCACACGGAAACCGAGCTCAGGACTCCCGGGGATAATCCGATTCGGACCATTCAGTGAAGCCGTTCAGCAGTGAATAGGCTCGATATCCCAACGCTCTGAGGATACCCGTCACCTGCCCTGATGACTGTCCGACATAACAGACAACAACGATATCCCCGTGCTCCGGCAGCTGACCGGATTCGATATAATCACCGACCGCTTCCCACTCACAGTGGACGGATCCGGGTATTCTTTGTTCCACCCAATCCTCGTGTTTTCTGATATCGAGAACGATCGGCGGATCATCATGCAGTCGACGTTCCGCCAAATCCCTGCAGCTGATCAAACCGAATCCGTCATGAGGTAAGGAGGAAAAGATTTCTCTCGCTGATTTCATGGTATAAGGCTAAGGTTTGGCATAGAAATTTCCAACCATTACCTCAATCTTACTTAACTTACCCGATTATATTTAGTATCATCTAATCATATAAGGAGATCTATATGGCTACAGTGACTCTTCATGAAACGCCTTTCCAGACCGTCGGCAGTCTGCCGGCCGTGGAATCCAATCTGCCCGATTTCAATTTGACCGCTGCCGACCTCTCTGACAAAAACCTCGCCGATTTTGCAGGAAAGAAGCTGCTGCTCAATATCTTTCCCAGCATCGACACCGGAACTTGTGCCGCCTCGGTCCGCCGGTTTAACGCCGAAGCGTCCAAACTCGGAGACGATGTGGCGGTTCTCTGTATCTCCCGGGACCTACCCTTTGCCCAAAGTCGATTCTGCGGAGCTGAAGGTTTGGATCAGGTGATCGTGCTTTCCTCCCTGAGGGATGACAAATTCGGCAAAGACTATGGAATCACATTCCAAGACGGCCCACTTGCGGGACTTCTTTCCCGGTCTGTCGTCGTTGCCGATTCCGATGGAATCGTGAAATATACTCAGCAAGTGGCGGAGACCAGCGAGGAACCCGACTACAAGGAAGCTTTGACCGCCCTGTCGGCTCTTTAGAAGCATCGTTCGGCTTTCCGATCCACATTGCCGGCGACAGTCAGATGTATGCCGGGGAATCGGCAAAGCCGACAAAGAACTCTACACGTAAAAAAGTAGCAGCCGAAACCTCGTTCGCGGATAATCGCCGTTTATCATTGAGTAATTCCTATTGAAGGTCTTACAATCCTGAGCATGGACCAAATCATCGCCGACTTATCGGCCTTGAGGGAACTGATGTCCCATCACGGGCTGTTCTCCACCGGCATGCTGCTGATACTCGGTTATTTCCTGGGAAAACTGGCCGGTAAGGTCAGACTCCCGGAGATAACCGGATACATCATTGCGGGAATTATCCTCGGAGACTCGTTACTGGGAATTGTTCATCACAGGATGAGCGAATCTCTGCGAATCGTCACCGACGTGGCGCTCGGACTGATCGCCCTCACCATCGGCGGAGAATTTTCTTTTTCCAAACTCAAACGCATGGGCAGCGAAGTGGTGATTATCACAGTTGCCCAGATCGGGCTGACGTTCCTCTCCGTCAGCCTCGCGCTATGGGTGTTCCGGCTGCCCCTCCCGTTTGCGATGATGCTTGGAGCCATTGCCACCGCAACCGCTCCGGCCGCCACAGTCGCAGTCGTCCAATCCCTGAGAGCACACGGACCCTTTATCGACCGCCTCTACGGTGTTGTCGCCCTGGACGACGCCGGTGCGGTGATTATCTTCGGCGTGGTTTTCGCGGTGGTTTCCAGCATCCTCGGGGCAGATTCGGCAGCTGCGGCTGCTGAGCTGGCCGGTCAAGGTGCTTCGGCGCACAGCGCGGTCGGCGGATTCGGCATGGTCTGGGGCGCCTTCAAAGAAATATTCCTCTCGATTCTTATGGGAGGCTTCGCCGGTTGGGTGATCCACAAGCTCAGCCATAAACGCACCCACACCGGTGAATTGATGATCATCTCTCTGGGATGGATCTTCGTTCTCACCGCCATGTCCATCGCATTTCATCTCTCACCGTTGCTCTCGAATATGGCCGCCGGGATGGTTCTCATCAACATGTCCCCGAGAAACCATCGAATATTCCGAAATCTGGAACCGCTGACCCCGCCGATTTACGCCCTCTTCTTCGCCATCGCGGGAACCGAGCTGAATCCGTCGATACTGGCCCAGAAGGAAATTCTTCTCCTGGGCGGTGTGTTCATCGGGGCCCGAGCAATCGGCAAAGTCGCCGGAGTCTGGGGTGGTTCAATCCTGGCCCGATCACAGACAAACATACGAAAATACCTGGGCTACTGCATGCTCCCTCAGGCCGGAGTGGCGATAGGACTTGTCCTGATGATACAGGCCTCACCGCTGGTTGCCGCTCTCGGACCGGAGCAGAAAAGCATCATATTCATGATGGTGAATATCATCCTGCTTTCGGTCTTCTTCAATGAGCTCACCGGACCGCCGATATCAAAATGGGCCATTACAAACGCCCTGGACATGGAGGTTTCCTGATGGATCTTGCGGCCCTGTTATCGTCCGCTTCATGCACAACCAACCTCAAAGCCAAGAACAAAGAAGGTGCTATCGACTCTCTTGCGGCATTGGCGGTGAGGAGCGAAAAAGTCGGCAGCGTCAGTGAGAAGGCGATATCCATGGCGCTCTCGGAGCGTGAAGCCCAAGGTTCAACCGGATTTGGTGATGAAATCGCCATTCCCCATGCAAGCGTGGCCGGCCTGGAGGAATTCCTGGTCTTTATTGCCCATGCCCCCAAAGGCGTTGAATTTGAGAGCTTGGACAAGAAGAAGGTTCACCTGTTCTTCGTGATTCTCGGACCGGAGAACAGGCCCTCGGAGCACATTCAGATCCTCGCGGCAATTTCACGCTCCATGAGCGGAACGTCCCTGAAGAGGGAACTCTTAAACGCCGGATCCACCGACGTTATGGTGGAGTCCTTCCTCCGCCACGCCGGTGAAAAGCATGAAGACGGACCCGTGGAAAAAAGGAAGATGAAGCTCCTCGTTCTGATTCTCTATATGGAGGAATTTATCTATCACATCCTCGAATACTTCCTGGAGGAAGGCATCGAAGGCGCGACGATACTGGACTCTTCCGGGATGGGCCAATACGTGTCGAATATCCCACTCTTCGCTACGTTCATCGGATTCATGAACGAACAGAAGAATCGGAGCAACACGCTCCTTGCCACCATACCTGCCGACCGTGAGGATGAAATCATCAAAGGCATTGAAGCCATCACCGGAGATTTGGACCGGAAACAGGGCGCGATGCTGATGACTTTGGATATCGGGGTTTGGAAAGGGACGATGAAGATGATGTAGCGTTCGGAGAAGAACCGGCTCGCGAGGCCGCGGCTGTGCCGCGGGTCGCGCCCGGTTGTCTACAGACCCAGGGCCGTCACGAGGTCGTCAATCAATTGCGCATCCTCGGCGAGTTTATCCAGCAGCCCCCTGGCCGACCGCTGATGCGCCTGGTTCCAATCCAATCCACCGTCCTTGAAGGCTTCCACCTCTCTTACCAGAAGCACATTATTGTTCCGTGAGACGGTCAGAACGGCTCCGACTTGAGTAATGTAGGGCGCATTGGCCAAGCGGTCGGAACGCGGGAAATCGAAAACCGTCCAGTTGAACTCCAGATCAACATCACCCTCTCCTGGAGCGACGGCTTCGGCCGGCAGAGGAAGTTCGGAGATCCAGTCCCTCACCGCACCGTCCAGAACCGACAGATCGGGTGCGGCACCGCTGGCCACGGACACCGCCAGGAGAATCGGATCTATCGCCACCTCCACGGCGCTTCGCGTAACGGGGAACCCCTCGGGAGGGATACTCCACGCGGCCAGATCGGGTGCAATTTCAAACCGCACGGTACCGGGTTCCAGGGCTTCGGGAGACACGGTTACGGTGTAGCCGCCAAGAGCGTCGGTGGTGAAGGAGCTGCTCCTGATGTCGGCTCCGGACAAAACCAGGGGGAAAGCCCCGAGGTTCTGGTTCGATCCGGCTCGAACAGATCCGCTCAGTACGATTTCGGTACCGTATTTCACCCGTGCGGGTTCGGCCGCAGCCGAAATAGACAAGGACCCGGTCCGGTCCGATATTTGCCCATCCACCTGATCGAGGAGAAATCCTCCGCCCCCGAAGAGGGCATCTTTGATGCTCAGGCCCCAGGGAGAGGAGATGAGCACATTCCGGGCCCTGCCCAACGCGGCCAGGTCCTCGGCCAAGGTCATCCCGCCGTTGAGAACAGGTTCCAGTATTCCAGTCGCTCTCAAGTTCAGGTTTGAGACTTCTTCATTGACGATGGCGGCCCAGACGGCCTTGGAAAGCCGGACATACACCCATGCTCCCAGGTCGGGATCGATCCAAGTATCCACGACTTCCACCGATTTCAGGTTTTGTTCAACCGATTCGTTGACGGTGCGCTCCACCGATTCGGAGAATCCGCCGTCCGAGGAGGAACTGGAGGACACATCCAGTTCCGAGCTGATTTGAGCCGATATCTGAGCCGCCAGATCGGCTCGAGCCGCCGCAGCCGCCTTATCGCGGTCTTCTGCCAGGTTCCCGGAACTGCTGCCGCCAATGCCCACGTAATAGGCCGGATCCGCGGGATAAGAGGAGAGCCAGGACGGAGCCTTGCCCGAATCCGGCCCGCCGGCACAGCCGGCCGCCAATAAAAGAACCGCCAGAATGGCGAAGCAGCCAAAAACTTTCCGCAAAGATCTAATCGAGGGAACCGAGGTCGAAATCATCATCATTTAACTCATTTGGAAAATCGGCGTTGAAATCATCGCCGGGGTCGGCGGACGGTGTCGAAAAATCATCCGGTCCATCTTCGAGGTCCAGATCGGGAAGATCCCCGAAGTCGTCGTCCGTGGTGGAGAAATCGAGGTTGTCCCCCGAAGCTGCGGCGGATAGCCCGGCGCCGGCTGCGGCGCCCATGGCGAATTCATCATCGAAGGTTTCCTTCTTGGATTCTTTCGGTTTTTTTTCATTTTTCGGCTTTGGTGTTTTGACGGCCTTGGGCGGCTTCGGCGTCTTGGTTTTTTTCACCTTCTGAGGTTTCACTCTTCGAGTCTTCGGTGCCGGGTTGTTCACCTTCCCGGTCGATCCGGAACTATGGAAAGGCCGTTCTCCTCTATGATCTTCGTTCCAGAATCTGACATACGCCCCTGTGAGAAAGATATCAAAAAATACGCCCAATCCGAGCAGCCCGCCGCTGAGCAACCAGACGATTCCGCCGACATAGCGCCCGAGGTAAAAACGATGGATTCCCAACGGGCCCCAATGAAGCAGGAAAAGATACGCGGTCACATAGCTCTTCCGCCCTTCCCGGGCCACGGTGATGGCCATCACCGTAGGAAGAATGATACCCGTCAAGAGATTAAGAAGCAGCCATGTCAATAAAAGGCTCCAGGCCCGCTGTTTCGCCCAGGAAAAACCTTCCCGAACCCCTTCAGACCTGATAATCGCCAGAAGTTCACCGACTTCGGCAAGTTGACCCGAGACAAAGCCGGATACGGTGCCCACACCGGCATCAATAACCCGATTCATCTTCGGGGCTTCGCCTCCGACGACGCCGTATGTTTTTCGCAGGAACCGACGGTTAACGACCATTTCATTCTGAATTTGTGCGTCGGCCGCGGCGATTGCCGGATTGTCAGGATATTGAGATTGAAGAAAATGCCGTGCGACGGCGTAAAGAGCTTCACCGAAAGCCGGATCATCGATCATCTGCTGCTTTCGGAAACTTTCGGCGGCGCGATACACAACCAAGCCGTCGTCGGCTCCTCCGGCCAATGCCCGCTCATAGAAGAGCCAGGCCGCATTGTAATCCTCGGCCAAGAAATAACTGTCGGCGCGCTCAGCATCCCAGGTCCAATCCTCGGCGGCTCCAAGGGCCGACGTCATGAGAATGGCCAGTATTGTCAGTAACGTTCCGCGCATTATTCGATTAATCATGATACTAGGTTTATCGGCATGCAACCGCAATACGGACCGCCTGGGACGGCAAAAACCCGGGTTTTTCACCAAGAATCCGGGCACTGGCCGCGAATCGGCCATCCGAGTATGCTGATGAACGACTCAGGAGCCCTAGATGATGAAATTCCTGCCCAACGGCACCTCAGCCAAAATGACTCTTGATTTAAAGCCGTCACGAGTGAAAACCACCCGCGGCCGGCTCGGAGACGGGGCAAAAGAACATACATTCATAATTGGGTTCAGTAAATTGGAAGCGTCTTGGAGAGACAACCGCATTGAAGCGGCGTTCAAATCCGGATCGGATGCATTTCTAAAGAGCATTTCTCTCGTACTCCACTTCAAATCTCCCCAATCTGCAAACGATGCCGTGGTATGGACCGAATCCTATTCCGACACATTCGATTTAAAAAACTTCAACAATTCCCCTGGAATCTTTACATGTAAATCCCGTCGCAGGGGTTCCTGGGCTCTTTGGATATCCGAGGATTCCAAATCCGAGGGAATTCTGTTCAAGCAGTCTCCGCCGATGGAATATCCTGTGCATTTCGACTGCCGGCCGGGGAAACACCGTATTACCATTACCTGGGAACTCAACCGCGAGGTGGGAGAAGGAGAACGAATCACCCTTCCCGATGTGGGAATCGCCAGAGGTGGAAGAAAAGAAGTCATCGCGGCCTGGCGCCGTGAATGGTTCAACGTTTCTTCTCGAACCCCGCCGGAGGACAGACGAATCGGATGGCTCGGGGGAAAGGAAATTTCCAGCCCACGAGATCTTCGGGAAATCCTGTCCTCGGTCCGCGGGAAAAAAATTCCGCTGGAATGGTTCGCCCTGGGTCCGGAATACGCCTCCGTCACCGGGGATTGGCTCAACCCGAACGAGGCCTTCAAGGACAGAATGGGCAATCTCTCCAGAACCATCGGTGAGCAGAATATCGTCCCCGGCCTCCGGTTTGCACCCTTTCTGATCTCTCGGAAAAGCTCTTTCGCCGACGAGAAGAAAGACTGGCTGGTAAAAACGAGTAAAGGATCCCCGGTGGTGGTGAAAGGCTACGACCGGGATAAAGACCAAGCTGTCGTTCTGGACGTCACAAACCCGGATGTGGAAAAGTATATCAGCCGCATGTTCTCGGTGATGCGGGACCAGTGGGGATATCGCGCTTACGTGTTGGAACGTATGGCCGATCTGGCCGTCCCGGGCATCCGGCACGACTCGAGGGTTGGTCCCGGAACCCTGATGACCGCCTCCTCCGCTCTGATCAGGAAAGTTGTCGGGCCGAAAGTTCTCCTGGTTGGTGAGAACACACCGTTGTTGTCCGGTATCGGAAACTGGGACGCCAGAACAACCGCTCCGTCAATCTCCTCGGTCGGACGTCAGCGGGATGCTCTATCCGCCGCCGCGGCTCAACTTCATCGTGCCTCATGGAACGGACGATCGTGGATTAATACTTCAGGCCCGCTGCCTTTGGAATTCTTCGGACAAGACACGTCGGACGCCCTGAAAACGGCGACTCGCGCCGCGGCTCTTTCATGCGGAATGGTGACGCTGTGCGGCGATCCAAGGGTCCTTGCCGACGAAAACCGAGACGCCCTCCTTGAGTTCCTCACCTTGTTCTCCGAATGCAGGAAGGGCCGCGTGACCACAGGAACCGAAGCGGGGGGCGGAAAAACAACCCCTCTGATCGTCCGGAACGATCGTGGGTGGATTGCTCTGTTCAACATGTCTGAGAAGAAGAAGAGTATCCGCCTGGAGAGGGATCGGCTTCGTTCCCTACTCGGCGTCGTCGCCCCGCTTTCCGCCGGGGACGGTGCGGTCTTCAACAGCCCGGAAATCCACGTATCCCTGCCGCCTCGAGGGCATCGCCTCTTCAAGGGATGATTGACGCGGGACTGGACGAAGCGGCGCTTGGTCCGCGTCTTGGGCCCTTCTGTACGGCTTTGGTCTGTGTTCACAGTCCCGAGACGTCCGCGGAAGAGACAAACCTCTACACTCTTTTTGACGGGGTTGTCTCCCGAGATGGAAAAACAAAAGGGCTGCCGGCGGTGGGAGACAGCAAGGTTCTCTACACACCCTCTGCGGGCTTGGAACGTCTGGAAACCGGTGTGTGCACTTTCCTCCATCTGGCCGGTTTACCGCTGCCCACGACGCTGCGCAGCCTGGCTGCGGCCCTCTGCCCGAGCGAAGACCTGACGGCCATGGACCGGGCGCCTTGGTTCGCGGAATCATCCACTCTTGTTCTCCCGCTTGAAGACAAGAGTCTTTCAAAAATCACCGGTTATGCCGAAAACGTCGCAGCCAGGGCTAAGGAAATCGGCATCGTTTTCGATCTTCCCTCCGCCCGACTCATCACCGCCAAGAGTTTCAACGAATCCATCGAGAAATTGGGCGGGAAAGGAAGGGCGGTACGGGAGATTATTTCATCCCTGATGAATTACGCCTTCGCCGCGCATGACAGGACGACGGGAGCCGCAGGTTCTTCGCCCTCGTCCTTACGTCTCACCGTCGACCGGCAGGGGGGACGACGATATTACGGCGAATGGCTTGCCGAACTCTTGCCTGGAGAACCGATCCGGGCCTTCGAGGAAGGACCGACTTCATCGAAGTACGGTGTGAAGGACAAAGAAATCAATTTCATGGTGGGCGCCGACGGTTCATGCATGGAAGTGGCCCTGGCGTCGATGACGGCGAAGTATCTTCGGGAATCGGCCATGAGGGTCTTCAACCGATGGTGGGCCGATCGGGTTGACGGAATTCGTCCCACCGCAGGGTATCCCCGGGATGCCAATCGCTTCATCGCCGACTTGGATGCCGCCGGAGTGCTGCCTGAAAAACGCGCCGATCTAATCCGGCTGCTCTGATTGTTCATCCTGCCGAAGGAACCTGACTGCGGAGCCTGCCTCCGGCTATTCCTTGACCCTCCCGGCTTGAAGTCCTAAATTCCGCAGGTGGCTTCAGCCGCCGCGCCCCCGGAGGTCAGTATGTCGAAATCAAACAAAGAACTTTTATTTGGAAAGACTCTGGGCGAGCTCAAATACGTGACGGACAATCTCGGACTGCCCACCTTCGCCGCCGGACAAATCGCCGAATGGCTCTACAGGCATCGTGTTTCTTCCTTCGACGACATGACCAATCTCTCCAAGACCGCCCGGAACGCCATCTCCGAGGCGTACGACATCGGCATCGCCCCGCCCCTCTCTTTCTCCGAATCGACGGACGGCACAAAGAAGTACCTCTATCGGACCGGAGACCGCTCGGTGGAAACCGCGTGGATTCCCGACGCCAAACGCGGCACTCTCTGTGTCTCCACCCAGGTGGGATGCCGACGGGGGTGCCGGTTTTGCATGACCGCCAGGCAGGGCTTTCAGGGGAATCTCAGCGCCGGTCAGATACTGAATCAGTACCGTTCCCTTCCGGAAGCCTCGGAGGTGACTCATTTCGTCTTCATGGGCATGGGCGAACCCCTGGACAATCTCGACGCCGTCATCGCCTCGTTGGAAATCCTGACCTCGGAATGGGGATTTGGATTCAGCCCCAAAAAAGTGACGGTTTCCACCATCGGCATTCTCGACGGACTGGAACGGCTTCTGGAAGCCACCGAATGCCGCTTGGCTCTGAGCCTCCATTCCCCCTACCCCGACGAGAGAGCCGAACTCATTCCCTACGAGCGGCGATATCCGATGATAGATGTGCTGGAACTCTTCCGGAGATCCAATCTGGGCAAGAGACGGCTGACGGTGGAGTATCTGATGCTGGACGGGCAGAACGACACACCCCGACATTCGGCCCAGCTGGCCCGGATTCTTGAGGGCCTGGGAGCCCGGGTGAACCTGATTCCCTACCATCCCATTCCGGATTTCGAGGGTCGTCCGAGTCCGCCGAAACGCATTGAATCCTTTCGCGACGATCTGAACCGCCGGGGCATCACCGCCACCATCCGCCGCAGCCGAGGGCTGGATATCGACGCGGCCTGCGGACTCCTCTCTACAAAACGCCCGGCGAATTCGACGCCTTAGGCGTGAATCGATCCTCTAAGACGGTCCAAATCGTCTATAATAGCAGAAGAACGGAGGAGCCCCGATGACCGTTAAAAACTCCTGGGACAGACTGGATCCCTACAGAGACGAATTCGTCAAAGGCGAATGGCCGACAATCACCGAACAGTTTCGACTGGCGGCGCACCTCTACCCTGAGGCACCGGCCTTTACCCAGTTTTCTCCCGAAGAAATCCGGATTCCTTACAAAGAAGCCCGAGATCATGTCATCCGCATCGCCTCATGGCTTGTGTCCCAAGGATTCAAGAAAGGAGACCGGGCGGTTCTCATCGGGAAAAATTCTCCCTGGTGGGCCATCTCTTATCTGTCCGTCCTGGAAGCCGGCGGCGTCATTGTTCCGCTGGATGTTCAGATGGAGGACAAAACCGCCGAACGACTCATCTCGTTCACCGAGGCTCAATTTTTATTCGCCGACGGAGACAAACATGAGGTTCTGGGGGGCAAAGGTTCCGGGGTTAAACATAAAGTGAGTCTGTCCCGGGATATCGGCCAGTTCCTTCTTGATCTCCCGGCGGGCAAGTCGGCGGATTTCGATCATGCAGAAGAAAACGATCTGGCGGCCATCCTGTTCACCTCGGGCACCACCGGACTCGAAAAGGGCGTGATGCTCACTCACAAGAATTTCATGACCGATGTCTATCAAGCCTGCCATCCGGATTTTCTCCAGGCCGAGCAGTCCGATGTCTGGTATGCCCTGCTGCCCCTCCATCACAGCTACTGCATGACCGCGGTCTTCCTGGAGGGCATCACTCACGCCAGCGAAATTATCTTCGCCGGAGGCTTGTCGGTGGGTCAGATGATGAAAGACCTCGAACTTGGCGGCGTCACCATCTTCATGGGCATTCCACTGCTGTATAACAAAATCCTCAAAGGAATGATGAAGCAAGTAAGGGCCAAGGGCTTGGTTTCCCACCTGCTGGTGGGTTTCCTGATGCGTATCAGCGGTCTGTTCAAGATGGTGTTTAAAGTGAATATCGGAAAGTGGATATTCGGAAATATCCTTCTGAAGAAGGCGAATTTGTACAATCTGAAATATCTGATTTCCGGTGGGGGACCTCTGGCGCCGGAAACCGTCAGACGCTATCAGGAACTGGGACTGGATTTCGTCCAGGGCTATGGAATGACCGAGACAGCCCCGATTTCCACCCTGAATCCCGCCCATGCTTTCAAAATCAAGGCGGTGGGCAAGGTGTTCCCCCTCATTGAGATGTCCATCATCGATCCGGACGAGAACGGCATCGGCGAAGTGGCCGTGAAAGGCCCCATCTGCTGCCGTGGATATTGGAAGAACCCCGAGGCCACTTCGGAACTCTTCGATGACGACGGGTGGCTCCGCACAGGCGATCTGGGCTATCTGGACAAGGACAACTATCTCTACCTCACCGGCCGGAGCAAGAATCTGATTATTACCGAGGGCGGCAAGAACGTGTTCCCCGAGGAATTGGAAGACCATTTCCAGCTCTACCACGAGATTGAGCAGATTATGGTTCGGGGTTACATGGCCGATGAGGCCAGCCGATCCGAGGGAATCGAGGCGGTTATATTCCCGAGCAAGGAACATTTTGACAGCCTGGGCATCTATGAAACCGAGGAAATTCATAAGGAAATCATCCAGGACGTCAAGGCGGTCAATCGAGAACTGCTGCCGTACAAGAGTATCAACCGGATCAGAATCGTCGAGGAAGCTCTGCCCATGACGTCCACCAGAAAAATCAAGCGGCCGGTTGTAAACAACTTGATACCGAACACCTCTGAAGGCACCCACCCGGTATGACCCGAGGTTTCAGACCGACCCTTCCGGCCGCCAGACCGTTTGAGATTCATCCCGACGGTGCCGAAGCGGGCGTCCTGATGATACATGGGTATACGGGGCGTTCCGGAGACCTTCTCTACCTCGGTGAGAGACTGGCAAAAGAGGGCCTTGCCGTGTCGGCGCCCAGACTCCCCGGCGCCGGCACCGATATGAACGATCTGGCCGCCACAACCCGACACGACTGGCGCCGACGTTGTCTCGATGCCTGGCAGGATCTGCGTTCCCGATACGATACCCTCTATCTCGTCGGCTACTCCATGGGCGGCGTTCTGGCCCTGGATCTGGCGCGGAAAGTCATGGTGAACAAACTGGTTCTCCTGGCCCCGGCGCTCCGAACGACACATAAAACGCTGAATCTGCTGCCCCTTCTCGCTCCGTTCAGCCGAATCCTGCCGGAGGTGAAGACAAACTGGGAGCCCAAGGATGAGGACGATGAGGAAACACGGGAACACGGACGGCGCTACTGGAGCCGGCGGGATCTGAAGAGTGCCGCCCAGTTCTCCCGGCTCACCGCCGAAGGACGAAGACATCTGGAGAGAGTCATGGCTCCCGTCTTCACCGTTGTCTCTCTGGGAGACAAAACTGTTCCGACGAATGTTCTGGACCTTCTGGACCGACGACTGCCGGCGGGACTGAGCAAATCTCTGGTTGTGAGCCGCTGCGGACACGATGTTCCCCAAGGCGCCGACAAGGAAGTAGTGGCCGACACCGTGACCGATTGGCTGAAGTATGACTGAGTCGGCTCAATATATGACCCTCACCCGCCGATAATCGGAAGGTGAACGAATCTCGAGCCGTATTGCGCGACCTAGCCATTGCCTTGGGCGTCCTCGCCCTGGTATTCGCAGGCCTCTTTGCCTGGGCTTTGCTGACCCCCGATATCCCCGACATCGTCAGCACCTTCGCCAATCCCTCGGTGCCCGTCGTACAAGCTCCCGAAGAACCGGAGGAAGAGATTGTTCGATATGTCGTTGAAAGCCATACCGTCGTAGGCGGAGAATCTTTCTCGCTCATCACAGGGATGTATTGGGATGATATTTTCCTGTGGCCCGATCTCTACGTTCACAATGACATGAAATCCGGGGATCCGGATCTGATCTATCCCGACGAAATCATCGACATCTACAATCGCCTGGGCAAAGGTGACGAGTACACAGATGCGGAGCGGGAGCTCCTCCTGGAGGCCTACATCCAAGTCTACGACCGCTTCAAGGCCATCGGTCCGGAGAAAAACGGTTCGGCATGGACACTTCTGTGGTGCGGAGCAAAGTACGACCATACATTCCTGGATAAATACGCCCATCGAATCGATCCTCAAGACCTCGCGGCAGCCCGGCGCTACATCGAAGAAGAGGGTTACCTGGATTAAACCTCGCCCGCCGAAAGAAACGGCGCGGGACACTTGATATCAATATCGCCTCCCGGACCGTTGATTCGGGGCACACGCAGCCCCTCGGCATGAAGCATCAGCCGGGACGCGGCGCCCTGTATGTCCTCCGGAGCATAGAGACGGTCTCCGAGAATTGGGGCTCCGCAAACCGACATGGCCAGTCGAAGCTGATGGGTCCGGCCGGTGAGAGGACGAAGCTCCAGCACCGAATATCCGGCTTTCCGATTCATATCGGTCAGGCCTGCCGAAACGGCGAAATCAGTCAGGTTTTTCCAGCATGTCACGGCTTCTTTTCCTCTCTGTGAATCCACCACCTGAATCGGTCGATGATCCGGATCCAGCCGCTGGCGCAGAACGATGGTGTCGCCCGAGAAAATGACCCCGGAAAGCTCAAGATCTCCGGGAACAAAGGCCGTGACGGCGAGGTAACGCTTCTCCGCCTCCCGGGCGGCGAATATTCGGGAGTATCCCCGATGTGCTGCGGGGTTTTTGGCCAGGAGCATCACCCCGGAGGTGGCTTGGTCGAGTCGGTGGCACTCCCGTATCCAGCTGCAGAGCTCCGCCGCCCTGGCCGTGACGCAGTCGGTTTTCTCCGGACCACGGCCCGGAACCGAAAGCAGACCCGCCGGCTTGTTCACCGCCAAGCAGTCCTCATCCTCGTAGAGTACTTCTAACTCCACGGGTTTTTAAGAAGTGTCCAGGCCCAGAGAGCCCAGGGAATAAGTGCCGTCGGAACGGCCCAGGGCCAGCCTCGGCCGGTGCGGTTTGAAGGGGAATCCTCGGTGCTTGTCTCGGTGCTTGTCTCGGCGCTCGTCTCGTCCTCTCGACGGCCATCCCCGAAATCCGCCAGCCGCGGATCGAAACGCTCCAGCAGCAACTCGTCCAGGCTGCCGAAGAAATCCTTGCGCGAGAGACGCCTTCTTCCCTCCAATACCGCATCGAAATGGTAAAATGTTCGTCCCAGCAGTCCGCCCAGCCTGCCGGGAAGCTCCAATTCCGGCCGTACGGCGGCCACTGAAAGGAAGACCATCCCCACCAAGGTGAATCCCCGGATCAAGCCATTTTCCAATGCACCCAGGGTAATCGGAAGAGGTCCGATGGTCATCAGAACCCGCCCCCAGGGAGCCAGGAGATGAAAAAATGTCACGGAGAGAACCAGGATAATAAAATATCCCCATCTCATCTTTTTCCCCGCCAGCACCGCCAAGACAGCGAACAGCAGCACAAGAAGGCCTTTGGGTACCAACTCGCCGAGCATCAGATACGGCGGCAGCATGGCCATGCCGGCGGCGAACCGGGGTCCGGCGGAAACGTAGCGTCCGAGATAATCCGTTCGCTTGCGGCGGGAGGTCATAGTCCGCGGTACCGTACTTCCAGGGCTTCCAGCCACCTGGACACTTTGACAAAACGCACGGCAAATAGGCCGATCACCAGTCCCGTGGCCAGCCCCGACCCCAGGGAGAGGGGTGCGATGAGCCTTGCCGTCGGACCGAAGACGAACGTCACGGCCAATAACACCTGAACAATCGAGCTGGCCAGGGCTCCGGACAGGGAAACCCCCACCAGACTCACTTTCGTTTTTCCCAGGCGGTAGACGGCGCTCATCGTCGCCAGAGAGGCCGCCGATCCGGCAAGAGAAAAGAGAAAGACATAGGATGCAAGGGTTCCGTTCACCAGCCCCTGTCCGAGAACCTTCAGGAGAAGCACAAGAAGAAGATCCGTCGGACGGAGGAAACGAAGTCCCAGCAGCAGAGGAAGATTGGCCAGGCCGAGGCGGAAGAAGGGAAGAGGCTTGGGAATCAGGTATTCAACAGCCGAGAGAAAGAGACATAGAGCACCGAGGAAGGAGACTATTTCCAGTCTATCCTTGTGGTTAGAAGACACCGGAGTCCACCTCGTCTCCCGTCGGTGATTCGGCTACGATTCTGACAAAAACTCTATTAGGCAGGCACGCGATCCATTGGGAGGGTTCTTGAATCCTTCCCATCGCAATACAGATTTTATCCCGACAGTCCGAATGGGTAATCCGCGCCGTTCCGTCGGAAATTTCGACATGAGTTTCTCCCACCGGCCCTTCCAGCACCAACTCACCGTCCTGGGCCAGCGGTAAAAGATACAGTTCTCCGGAAGCTTCAATTTCAGCTCGGAGGACGCCGTCTTTGCCCCCGGAGGACCATAATATCGACTCGACGATGGTGGCAAGGAAGAGGAGAAAGATGACGTAATCCAGAAGACGCATGGACCGCATGGGCCGCCATTTTAACCGCACCGGAGCTCTTTTACCAAGAAACGAGATGAGATATCTCGTGCGAAGCGTCAGTTTTTTTACCAGAATGGGTGTAATATTTTGGAGCGGCGGGAGGAAGCCCCTACCCGCCAGGAGGTAAATGATGAAAAAACTCTTAATTCTGGCTCTATTGTGCGCGGCCGTCACAGGCTTCGCGGCGGCAGGCGGTCTGGTATTTCATGCTGGTGCCGGATATCACTCTTCCTTCATAGGAGAAGCCCCAAGCAACCTGGACACCGGCTCGTCTCAATTGAAAACCATGCCTCTGGGTGTGGGCGGATATGCCGGTTTGGGATATGGCTTCGGCAAGAAGCGCCTGAGTCTCGGGGGAGAATTCGCTCCCAGCTGGGACTTGTCACTCGCTCCGTCGGTGTCCAATTTCGGTTACCAGATCAGAGGTTTTGCGAGGTTCAAACCCTTGGACATGTTAACCGCCACCGGTTTTGTCGGATGGTCCGGAAACCAATTCATGGGTGCCGATCTAAACAATTGGAAGGATAACGGCAGCGCCGTCATCGGCGGTCGTATCACTCTGCTGTTCCTGTATGCCGAGTACGATGTTGTCATGCCTTGGGATTTCTCCGAAGTCATGAAGCACGAGGTTGGTCTCGGATTCGCCATCTTCAAGTAAAAAAAAGCCCGGCAGGAAGCTCCTGTCGGGCTTTTTGACGGCAATCAAACGGTTTGAGACGTCCCGGGGATTTACCGTTTGGCCGGGAGAAGTCCTGCCGTTGTTTCTCGTTCAATCAGAACCGTATCGATGATACGATGATCCGCAACCCCTTCCACGCCGGTGATGGCGTCGATCAGCAGGGAGGCCGCATTTCCCCCCAGATCAGCCGGTCTGACATCGACGGATGTGAGAGTCGGATTCTGATATTTTCCACGAAGAGTGTTGTTGAATCCCACCACCGGAATGTTGGAAGAGTTGGTTCCGGAGAGTGCATCAAGGACACCGAAGGCAATATAATCGTCGGTTGTCACCACCGAGTCCGGTTGTTCATGGAGAAGCAGATTTTCCATAGTGGACTTTCCAACCGCCTCACTGAAATCCGATCCCAAACCCACCAACGCCGGATTGAAACCTATGCCCCGCATCGTCAAGGCTTGTTTGTATCCGTTGAGCCGATCCCGGGTGACACTGAAAGTTTCCGGACCGCCGACAAAAGCCGGCCTCCTGTTTCCGCGGTCAATGAGCAGATTTACAACGTCGTAGACTGCGTGAAAATTATCGTTATCCACCCATAGTGTCGAATCGGCATTGTCCGGACGGCCGACAACGACAAACGGGAAGTCCTTATCACGCAGATACGACATGCAGCGGTCGTTCTCCCGACTGACCAGAAGGATGATGCCGTCCACCCACCGGCTCTTGATATAATTGCGAATAAAACCGACTTCTTCCTCTTCGTTGTTCGAAAAGGAAAACATGATGTTATAGCCCCTTGCTTGAGCCTCAACGCCGATACCCCGCATGGCTTCGATGAAGAAAGGATTCGTGAAGAGGTTTTCGCTGGAATTGGGGAGAATCAGGCCAAGGTTCCCCGTTGAAGCCTTGGCCAGCCCCCTGGCCAGAGCATTGGGATAGTACCGAAGACGATCCATTAATTCACGAACACGCGCCTTCGTCTCATCGCTGATACGGGGATTATCGTGGATCACCCTGGAAACCGTGGATGTGGAGACTCCGGCTTCACGGGCAACATCATTGATTGTGACGCGCATAATTTCTTACAGCTCCCTGTCTCATCGACTGCCATATATTAGCGGCTATTGCGCGGGTGTGACCACCATAAAGGCAAGCGGTTGCACATATTGTTTGCCCAAAACCAGACTTGGTCAAGTTTTCCGTCGATAGAACCTACTCAAATCATCGTAATATGTGCAGGCGCTTGCACAATAACCGCCGCCGGGATATGCTCGTTCTTACGAAAAGGGTCGGCCGACACATGTCTGTTGATCCGAAAATCATGCCAATTGGGCGATGTGGATAAACTCGCCCCTGATTAGGAGGTTAGCATGAAGAGGATTCTATTGATCCTGGTTGCGTCGCTTGTTTTGGTTGGCGGTGCTTTCGCCAACGGCGACGGAGATTCCACGAAGAAACCGACGATTGTTTTGGCCCAGAACAAGCCGGAAATCGATGCCCAGTTGAAAGCCTACGCCGCACAGTGGGGCGAGGCCAACAATGTTGAAGTCATCATCAAATCCTGCGGCGGCGGCACCTGCGAATTGGGCGAGATGCTCAAGGCCGACTACGCAGCCGGTGAGATGCCGGATATTTTCGTTATTGCAGGACTTCAGGATTACCTGGAATGGCAGTCAATCGTTCTGGATCTCTCCGGAGAATCATGGGTGAGCAAGACTTCCGTCGCATTCACCAACGAAGGAAAAACTTACGGCTTCCCTGTTGCCGTCGAAGGTTGGGGTATGGCTTACAATGCCGATATCCTGGCTGAAGCCGGTGTGGACCCCGCGTCCCTCGTGAATCTTGACGGCTACCGGGATGCGTTCGCCAAGCTCGATGCGATGAAGGATGCGTTGGGATTGGACGCCGTCGTTTCCATGGCCGCCGGTCCGGAAATGGGCTGGGTCACCGCCCACCATAACTTCAATTCTCTGCTCTCAAACGGACTTCCCTACGGAGACACCTCTGTTGTTGACGATCTGCTTACCGGCAATGTCGATGCAAAGCGACTGGCCGAGTATGCCGACTGGGTGGAGCTCCTCTTCAACTACGCCGACAAAGCCGTTCTGACCACCGGAAACTACGACGCTCAAGTCGGCGCATTCGCCAACGGCAATACCGCCTTCCTGCACCAGGGAAACTGGGTCGACGGCAACCTGGCCGGCGCCGGAGCCACCTTCAAGACGGCGTTTGCGCCTCATGGCTCCATGGAAAAGGCCACCGACGGCATCTTCGTGGCCGCCCCGTCGTTCTACGCCGTAAATTCAGAGTCCGAGAATGTCGATGCGGCAAAACAATTCCTCACCGACCTGGCCACAACCGAAGCCGGAGCGAATTACATGGTTCAGGAAGCCGGAATGATTCCCGCATTCTCAGGCATTTCCCAGAAACCTTCAGGCCAGCTGTCCACCTCCGTGATGGAGTGGTCCGGCAAAGGCAAAGTCTACTCCTGGAACCAGTACTTGTTCACCGGCGAATTCCGGGACCAGACTCTGGCTCCCATCTACAATCAGTTCGCCAACGGCGCCATTTCGAAAACTGAGTTCATCGACTTGATGACAAACGCCTTTAAGAGCCTCTGAACGGCGAATCGTACCGATAATTGATGGTAGGGGCGGGCAGCGGTGCCCGCCCTCTTTTATACTTGTAAAAACATGAATGCGGGATTCGCATGTGTCATTTGCGGAAAATCCCGTGAGAATTCGGGGGTTCATCCATGGAAAACACCCGGGAAAACAGAATTGTTTTCTGGCTCTTCCTGGCACCGGTCCTATTCGCCTTCCTGATGGTTGTCGTTATTCCCTTCTTCCTCGGAATCTTCTATTCCTTTACCGACTGGAGTTCCTCGGCCAGAGCTGGGGGGGGGCTGCAATTTGTCGGTTTGGAGAATTTTTCCGAGAGCTTGAAGGATCCTTCTTTTCTCTACTCCTTCCTCCTCAGCTTCATCTATACGGGGTTGAACGTCCTCGCCATCAATATCATTTCCTTCGCATTGGCCCTCATGGTCACTTCCGCCATCAAGGGCCGAAACCTTTATCGAGTGGGGTTCTTTCTTCCCAATCTCATCGGCGGCCTGATTCTCGGCTATGTCTGGCAGTTCATCTTTAATAATGCCCTTCCGGGTCTGGGAGAAGTATGGAAGGTGCTGGCCCCTCTGGCCGAGCCGGAAAATCTGGTATTGGCCGGAAGAAGCAAATCGGTTCTGGCGCTGGTGGTCGTGGGAACCTGGCAATATGCGGGATATATCATGATGATCTACGTCGCCGCCTTGGAGAGCGTTCCGGTGGAACTCCATGAAGCGGCTCGGATAGACGGCGCAAGTGCCTGGCATCGACTTAAGAACATTACAGTTCCAATGGTAGCCCAGGCCTTCACCATCACGCTGTTTCTCACATTGGTGAACTCATTCAAGCAGTTTGATGTCAACGTTTCCCTCACCAACGGCGGTCCATCCACGATGTTCATGGGCAAACCGATATTCGGAACCGAATTGTTGGCACTGGATATCTATCGAACCGCCTTTGTCGCCAACAACCTGGCACAGGGTCAGGCCCGGGCATTTATCTTCTTCATCGTCCTGGTGATCATCTCCATTCTTCAGGTGAGAACCAGCAAAAAAAGGGAGATTGAACTATGAACGAACGCAGGCGAGAATCGCTTATCCTGGAAATCCTCACCGCTCTGCTGTTTATCCTCTTCCTTCTGCCCTTCGCCATTGTTCTTATCAACTCGGCCAAGGATGCCTTTACGGTGACGGATTCCCCGATGAGTCTTCCCGAGGATTGGCTTCAGCTTTTCCGGAATATTGCCGACATATGGACCAGCCCGAACGTTCAGTACAAATCATCTTTCATGACGTCGGCGGTGATTACCATCGGGTCTCTGGCCGCCATCACGTTTTTTTCATCCCAAGCCGCCTGGGTTCTGGTGAGAACAAAGTCCAAACTGTCCAATTTCTTTTTCATCATGTTCGTGGCGGCCATGGTGATACCTTTCCAGATCGTGATGTTCCCGCTGCTTTCCTGGTTCAGAGTGGTCTACCAGGTGGTGGGCATTAAGCTGCTCCGCACGGTCGGAGGCATGATTCTCTCCTACCTGGGATTCGGCATGTCCCTGTCCATCTTCATGTACCACGGCTTTATCAAGAGCATCCCCTACGAACTCGAAGAAGCGGCCAACATCGACGGCGCCTCCCGGATCGGAACCTTCTACCGAATCGTCTATCCCATCCTGAAGCCGATTCACGCCACCGTGCTGGTGCTCAACGGCATCTGGATCTGGAACGACTATCTGCTGCCCCTTTTGGTACTCGGAAAAGGCAATCGGGTGATGACCATACCTCTGGCCGTGTCGAATTTCGCCGGCGCTTATGTGAAACAGTGGGATTTGATCCTCACGTCCATCCTAATGGCCATGATTCCCGTCATCATTTTCTTCCTCTTTGCCCAGAAGAGCATCATTAAGGGGATGGTCCAGGGATCCATCAAATAGTCTCGGTTCTCACCTTGATGACGGTTTCCGGCGCTTTGGGCAGTCTTGCACTTTTCCTCACGGAAACAACGGCCCGCTGTCCTGTAATATGGAAGTCCCTCACCTTGGGATCCGCAATCTTTTTCATCGTGACGCCGCTGCTGGCTCCGGCTCTCATCGTCCTTATGCCCTCGGACATACTGATACGGCCACGCCGCCGCTTCGCCGAGACACCGCGAACCCGGCTTATTCCCTACATCTTGTGGCATCTGGTGAAAAACCTGTTGGGGTTTTCGCTGATGATGTTGGGATTCCTGCTTCTCTTTATGCCTGGACAGGGGCTGCTGACTCTCTTTGCCGGCACGCTGCTGGCGGATCTTCCGTTCAAGCGCCGTCTCCTTGCACGACTCCTGGGAGCAGGCGGCGTCAGACCGGGGGTGGAAAAAATCAGGAGGCGATTCGGCAGGACTCCGCTGATTTTCCCGGAAAACGGCGATTTATAGAGATTGTTTGACGGCACAGAACCCGGCAGTGCATCGAGACCTCCGGTTCTAGAAAAGCGCTCCCAGCGCTCCCGCCGCGGCGACGCCCAGATAGTTGCCTACAGCGTGTCCGAGAATGCCCGTAGTAATACCGGGCGCCACCATATCCCGATTACCGATGGCGGCGGCTGTCAGGCCGACAAAGGGGGGTGAGCAAATAGCACTGGTGGAGGTGACCAGAAGGGTGTCGGTATCCACTCTGAAAACCCGAGCCAGAAGGATATGGAGAAGGAAAGAACCGAAAAGACAGAATCCGACAAAAAGAAACAGGGACGGGGCCGCCTGAAGAAGAATTTTCAAATCCGCCAAGGCCCCAACGGAAACACAGAAGACCAGAATAAGGAACTGACCCACCGGGTAACTGAGCTGCTGCTGTCTGACGCCGGGAATGAAAGACGCCGCCAGACTGAGGGTGGTGAGGGTCAGAATAGTGAGGACCATGGCCGATCCTTCGGGTGCGAAAAGAAAAACACTTCCCCCCAGTCCGGCCACCACAACGGCAAGAGCAAGACTGATCAGTATGCCTTTGATGCTGCTGCGCCGGAGCAAAATCGAATAGGAATCCTCTTCGGACGCGGCATGGAGCACCTCTCCGGCCGACGCGGCATGAGTCGGACCGATCGCTTTGGAGGACTGAACGGGGCGGTAGGCGGGGAGTACCCGGGAAAGAACTTTCTTCGCAATCGTAATGACGAAAAGCAGATAAATTGCCGACAAGACAAGATCGGCGGTATGCACGGTCAGGTACGCACTCTGGGAGACGTTCAACGCCCTGGAGATGGCCGCCAGGTTCGGAGTGCCGCCGGTGTAGACACCCACCACCATCCCGGCGATTTTTGCGCTCTCGGGTATCCGTTCCCGGAAAATCAAATGGGCCGCCGTCACCACAATGACGATGCTCACCGACGCCAGCACCATAGAAAGGCCCGCTCTTCCGGTTAGGGTGCGCGATTTTGCCAGGTCAACAGAGAAGAGGAGAAGAGGAATGGAGAGGGCGACGGCTGCGGTCTGAGTGAGATCCAGTGCTCCCGCCGCGCGTTCACCCACCAGTCCGGTGTTCGCCAGAAGGATTCCTGCAATATAGCAGACGATGATGGGATTGAGTCTGTTCAGCCACTTCCATCCGGCTCTATCACGTATGAGAAGCAGCAGAAGAGGAAACCCGAAAGAAACAGCGATAAGAGCCCAGCCGGGAAGCACTACCACTCACCGCGGTTCACGAGAATGTCCCGGAGTCCCTTGTAGGCAATTTCCCACTTGTATCCGGATACTCGACGGCTGGGAAAACGGAATCGATACTGAGCCTTTTCGAACCGGAACTCGAACTTCTGCTGTTTGAACGTGTTGGCGGCCGTGGTTTCCTTGAGGGGAAACACTTTCAGCTCTCCGCCGATGTCGCCGACTTCGATACGGTCTCGATAGAGCCGTGCTTCGCCTTCATGCACCTGCATCATCGGCTGGGCACGGGCGCCCCTCATCAGCACGATGCCCGAATCCCTCAGAAGCACTGGGTCCGAATCACCCCCGGCGTTCGCCGCTTCAATTTGTTCCCGAATCCGGGTAATCAGCAGGTTGTTCTGCCAGGAAATCCAGTCCGCCGGATGAGGAAAGGACGGACCGTTTTCGGGGTACTGAAAGAACCCATATCGATCAATACTGACGGTGTAGCCGCATGTACATTCAGCGGTATTTCCCTGGGAATGCAATGTGCCGATGTTCTCACAGGACGGACAGGCCCAATGGGCGAGTTCGAGATGCTCGGCCCTTTTTTCGCTGCGAATCGGCACCATGGCCGTCTTCTGCCATTCGTATTCATCGTATTCGAGTGCGTCGGTAATACGCTGTTCAATCTCCGCGAGTTTGAGTGTTTTAATCTCTTCGCTGTCAATCACACGCTTGAAGTGCACTTCAATCCGGCATCGCCGGGATTTCCATGTCCAGCGGGGCTTGGTGAGATACCCGCCCTTGAAAACCGGCACGATTACAGGAACTTTCAGAAACCTCACCAGCTTGGCGGTGGCCGGTATCAGTTCCCGAGTTCTTCCGTCCCAATTCTGCGTTCCTTCGGGGAAAATACCTCCGATATGCCGGAGTGCGATGGCTTTCTTGAGTTCCTGAATAGTCACCATATCAGACTGTTCCTTCACCTTGGGGATTGCTCCGCCAAGGAGGAGGATTGTCTTGAAAGCGTCTCTGAAGGCGGCGTCCGAAGCAACCCATCGAATGGGCCGGAGAATGGGAAAGGAGACAAGGAAAGGATCCCATTGATTGGTGTGGTTCGGCAGGATCAGAAACGGACCCCGTGTGGAATAGACCGCTTTGAGATTTTTGTAGTGAACGTTATGCACGAAATGCACCGCGAAGAATAACAATATTTTCGCGAGGAAGTTCATTATACCGATGGCAATCAAGTGCAGGAATGTGATAATTATTTTCATTTTTTTTTGACACTCTTGGTGCCTGCGTATTTTATCTGACCTCCTCTCGGCTGTCGAGATGTATCGGATGCCGTAAGATCAAGGTCTTCCCATGACGGAAATTATCAGTAAACTGGCTATAATTACCAGGAAACCGGAGATATCGCATGAATCCCCAAGCCGCCGAACTCAACGCCATTCTCGAAACCGAGGGAGCTGCCGCGCTCAAACTCTTGTCGGAGAAAGGAAAACGAATCTTTTTCCCCCGAAAGGGCTTGGTTGCACAAGGCCTGGATGCGAAGGGCAAATCCATCAACGCCTCCATAGGAGAAGCAAAAGAAGATGACGGATCTCCCCTTCGTCTGTCTCCTCTGGCGGACAGGGTGAAACTTCCCCCCGCCGACGCCTTCAGCTATGCCCCCAGTTTCGGCAAACCCGCTCTTCGGGACCGCTGGGCGGCGATGATAAGGGAAAAAAACCCCACCCTGGGACAGACGCCCATATCCCGGCCTGTGGCCACCAATGCCCTCACCCACGGTTTGTCTGTGGCGGGATATCTGTTTGTCGACGATGGTGATGAAATCATTCTGCCCCGGCATTATTGGGGCAACTACCGCCTTGTTTTCAGTGAACCTTACGGAGCCGTGATGCGAACCTTCGAAACCTTTGACGGCGAAGGTCCGGATGCCGGATTCAATGTCGCGGCGTTCTCCGAGGCTCTGATGTCCGATGGTGACAAGAAGATTGTGCTGCTCAATTTCCCCAACAATCCCACCGGATACACTCCGACGGTAGAAGAAGCGGACGCCATTATCGGTGTCGTTGAAAAAGCGGCACAGGCTGGAAAAACAGTCCTGGTTATCACCGATGATGCGTATTTCGGATTGGTCTTCCGCGAAGGCATCGCCGTCGAATCGCCGTTTGCCCGATTTGCAAGTCTCCATGAGAACGTTGTCGCCTGCAAGGTGGACGGAGCCACAAAGGAAGACTACGTCTGGGGTTTCCGGGTCGGCTTCATCACCTTCGCCGGAATAGGTCTGAGCGGTAAAGCCATTGCCGCACTGGAGGACAAAGCGGCCGGTCGGGTCAGGGGAAGTATTTCCAACGATTCCCACCTGGCTCAGTCTCTATTGTTGGCCGCTTATGACGATCCTGCTTATCCGGGTGAAAAGAAAAGAGCCTTCGGTCTTCTCAAGGCCCGACATGATGCGGTGGACGCTGAGCTTCGCAACCATCCCGAGTATGCCGAGCGGTTTGTTGCTCTGCCCTATAACTCGGGATATTTCATGTGCGTGAAGGTGGCCAAGGGAGACGCGGAAGCCGTACGGCAGAGACTGCTGGATGCCTACGATACAGGGGTCATCGCTTTGGACGACCTGGTCCGGGTGGCATATTCTTCACTGCCCGAACATCAGATTCCCCGGCTGTTCGCCAATTTGTACAAGGCCTGCGGGGACGTTTAGGGAAGAACTCTTCCGGGAGAATCAAGCCCGACCGGCTGTTAAAGCCACTCGGCTTCCGGCCCCAACGCTTCATCCTCCGCCGGCAGTCCGAAGGCGGCCATAATCGCTCCCTTCACCTGATCCAGGCGTTCGACGCCCCGAAAGACATCTCGGATATACTCGTCCCGGCTTAGAAGCAGAATCGGCACCGGATTACGATTGTGATCCGCACTGAGGGCGTCTTCGCAGTTTCCATGGTCACTCACCACCAGGATCGCCGTATCGTTCCGGTCCGTCTCCGCCATCAGGGTTTTCAAAAACAAATTGATCTCCCCAAGAGCCCTCTCGAGGTCCTCGTGCCGTTTCTTATGGGCATAGGAGTCGGTGGCGAAATACTCATGAAACACAAAATCCGCTTCGTCCAGAATTCCGGACATACGGCGAGCGGCCTCGTCGGCGGTGATGAGAGGTATTTCATACCCCCGATCCCGCAGAAAACGGTTCGTTAAATCCGTGAAAAGGGCCCTTTCCCGTTCATAGTCGGCAATCATCCGGAACGCGGCCTCCGAGGATCGGATCGTCAGGGCCGAAACGGGCAGCATGTTCCGACCGCGTTTGCGTCCCAATTCCTCGCGGCGCCGAAAGAACTCCGGGGTGTAGAGATTCGAAGCCGTCACGTCCAGTCCGTAATCGGAAAGGGTCTTCATGAGGCTCTGCTCTTCCACGAGCGTCACAAGCTCGGTGTTGGGCAGGGCCGTCAGGTGATAGCCCAGCATGGCCGGGGCGTTTATACCCGTCATGAGCATCGCCTGACCTGTGGCGGACTGGGGCCGCCCCGGCACGCCGCCGGTGGCATCGGCCGAAACCAAGATTCCTTCGGGGAATTCGGCCGGAGCGGCATCGGCCGTAAATCGTACATCGGTGATTCCATCCAGGAGAGTTCGGGCCGGATTCGTCTCGTCGTCGGTTCCAAGTCCCAATCCGTCTATGAAGAACAGGAGTAATTTCATCCGTCTGCCGCCATAGGGGGTATTCTGTTCCCGGGCGGCACCCGAGTCAATGATCAGTAGTCGCCGAGACCGTCGAAGGTATTATTTGGAAAGCCGATCCACTCATCGTCGGGATTAAAGGCGTTTTTCGGGTCTGTATCGCCGACGAGAACGGTGTTTTTACGCCGGAGGGTGGCGTTGTAAGTTGTGGACTATTCATTGTCACCGACCCATCCGGAACCGACATACTCGTCTATCTTGCGAATGGAATCCACAATGTCGGTTCCTCGTTTCAGTATGACCACATCGTTGCCGTCGAATGTCCTGAAATCTTCATAGTACTCAAGCTGATAATACTCTTTCAATTCATCACTCGCTCTTGAGTTGACCAGGACATAGCACTCTCCCGGAGCCAGGCTGACCGGCTTCCGTATCTGACGGATTTAACTGAATCGTTCTTGATAAATACGTGGTTCCGTCTTCATAAATTTCAACGAAGTACTCGCTCAAATCCGCCGTCGCATCTCCGATGTTGCTGATTTCCAATGCCCTGTTGTAGCTGTCTCCCTCGACATACTCGCTGATGATGAGCACGGTCGGAATCGGTGTTTCTTCGGTGTTTTTCGACTGGTCCGCTGTCTCTCCAGCGGGATTCATACAGGAAAGCAGGAGCGTGAGGCCCAAGACGCAGAGTAGTCTATTGACGATAGGGGCGAACCGTCCCGGGGAGCTGTTCATATATCTCCTAGACAAAAGGTCTGCTATCCGCCGTCGCCGTATATCGCAAGCAAATTTTCTCCCGGGATCAATCGTTGCGAAAGGATGCACAAAAAGTCATAATATAAATAGAAATTAACCTTGTTTTTGGTGTGTACAGACGTTAATATAGGGCAATTTTTATATATAAATTGTGAAAGACCCAAAATCCCTGGAGTAATAATCAATGAACCGAATTGTCAAAAAGCGCCGTCTTTCCGCGGATGTATTCCGCTTCACGTTCGAGGCCCCGAACATCGCCAGAGAAAGAAAGGCCGGTCAGTTTCTCATCGTCCAGCTGGACAATGATTTCGCCGAACGCTTCCCCCTCACCATCGCCGATGCCGATCCCGAAACCGGCACGATCGACATCATTTTCCAGGCTGTCGGCGCCTCGACGATGAAGCTCGCAGCCATGGAGGAAGGGGACAGCATCGCCAATGTCCTGGGCCCGCTGGGAACCCCCACTCATATAGAAAAAGTGGACGGGCCGGTTGTCTGTGTCGGCGGCGGCATCGGGGTGGCCCCCATGCACCCCATAGTCCAGGCTCTGCGGGCGGCAGGCAATGAGATCATCGTCATCATGGGCGCCAGGAACAAAGAGCTGCTCATCATGGAGAATGAGATGAAGGCTCTCGCCGATACGCTCATCGTCTGCACCGACGACGGTTCCTACGGGCGGAAGGCCCTGGTAACCGAGCCCCTGAAGGAATACTGCGAATCCGATAACCCGCCGGCTCTGGCCTTCGCCATCGGTCCGCCCATAATGATGAAATTCTGCGCCGAAACAACCAAGCCTTTCGGTATTCCTACGATGGTGTCCCTGAACACCATCATGGTGGACGGAACGGGAATGTGCGGAGGATGCCGGGTGACCGTGGGTGACGAGACGAAATTCGTCTGTGTCGACGGCCCGGAGTTCGACGGCCATAAAGTCGACTTCAACAATATGATGCTCCGGCTTAAAGCATATAAGCCTCAGGAAGAGGACCATAAATGCCGGGTTGGCGCCGATGTACCGGGAGAATCGAAATGAGTGAATACAAGACACCCCAGGCCTTAAAGGCCGAAGCCGACGCTCTCTGGGCGGAATACGGCGGCAAAGAGCTTTCCGTCAAGGACAGACGGGCCATACCCCAGCAGGATATGCCGACTCAGGACGCCGTGGAGCGTCGTTCCACAATGTCCGAGGTCGCATTGGGATATACGGAGAACCAGGTGAAGGTGGAAGCCCTGCGCTGTCTGCAGTGCAAGAACGCCCCCTGCGTAGCAGGATGTCCGGTCTCCATCGACATTCCCCGGTTCATCGATCACGCCGCCAAGGGTGAGTTCGGCGAATCCATCGCCGTCATCAAGGAATCCAGCCTTCTGCCCACCATTTGTGGGCGGGTTTGCCCCCAGGAGAAGCAGTGCATGCTCACCTGTACCGTGGGCAAAGCCATGAAAGATCCAGAGAAATCGGTGGCCATCGGACGAATCGAGAGGTATGTCTCGGATTGGGAAGTGGAACATGACGCTGTGACGCCCATCCCCGTGGCGGCGCCGACGGGAAAGAAGGTCGCCGTCATCGGTTCGGGCCCGTCGGGTCTTACCGCCGCTGCCGACATCCGTCGGGAAGGCCATGACGTGACGGTATTCGAGGCTTTTCACAAACCGGGGGGCGTCACCGTCTACGGGATTCCCGAATTCCGGCTGCCCAAAGCCATTGTGGAGAGGGATGTCGAGAACCTGACTGAAATGGGCGTACATTTTGAAACAAACTTTCTGGTCGGCCGGACCCGGAAGATTGACGACATGCTGGCCCAGGACGGCTGGGACGCCCTGTATATCGCCACAGGCGCCGGGCTGCCGAAATTCATGAACATTCCCGGCGAAAACCTTGTCGGGGTATTCTCGGCCAATGAATACCTGACCCGTTCCAACCTGATGAAGGCCTATGAAACCGGCCGCGCCGATACGCCGATGTACAGCGCTAAAAAAGTCTGCGTCTTCGGCGGCGGCAATGTGGCCATGGACGCGGCCCGAACTGCGGTTCGTCTCGGAGCCGAAGAGGTTCATATCGTCTACCGCCGTACGGAAAAAGAACTCCCGGCTCGTGTGGAAGAAGTGCACCATGCCATGGAAGAAGGGGTCATTTTCGATCTTCTCTCCAGCCCGATCGAAATCAAAGGCGATGAGAACGGCCGTGTCACCGGTATAGTGTGCCAGCGCTACGAACTCGGCGAACCCGATGATTCCGGACGGAGACGCCCCATCCCCATCGAAGGGGACACCTTTGATGTCGCCTGCGACGCCTGCATCACCTCCATAGGCAACGCCTCAAACCCGCTGATCAGTCAAACCACACCGGGATTGAATGTAAACAAGTGGGGCAACATCATCGTGGAAGAATCAACCGGTAAGACTTCAATAGACAACGTATATGCCGGCGGGGATATTGTACTCGGGGCTGCGACGGTGATTCTTGCCATGGGTGAGGGCCGACGGGCGGCCAAAGCAATCAACGATCAGCTGGCGGGATAGCCCGCCGTTTTCTTCGTCATAAGTTATGTATATGTAAAAGGCCATCCCTTCGAAGGATGGCCTTTTCAATGACAAGTTTTGTCGGGCTGTTATTTGTCGTCTTTTTCTTCCTCGGAAATATCCTCGGGACCGTCCTGGGATTCTATTTCCTCAACTGAGGCCGATTCTTCCTCTTCCGCAACATCCTTCTTCCGTCGGCAGTCAACACAGAGGTTGTCGTCCATGAAATAGATGGTGCGGAAATCAAGCTTCGTCTCGCATTCGGCGCACGTCAGACGATAGGGAAACACTTTGCCCCGGTAGAGGAACAATACGACGGCAACCACGGCGACGGCGCCGAACAGATAGATATCGGTCAATTCCCTCTCGACCACAAAGGCGGCGGCGGTGGTGATGACAAATACGGCGATGGCTTGAAGGAGGGACGCCATACGCTTCTTACCGGCGGACTGACCGTATTTTCTGAACATGAGGTTGGGAACCAAGACGACGACAAGAGGCCAGATACCGAGTTCGGCGATCCAGATTGAGATGGCATTTCCGTTCATAAGCGGCATCATAGGTCATTCAGGACCGAAAGACCACCCGCTTACACCTTCTCGGGACGAGGAATCAGAACATCGAAACTCGTCCACTCTCCGGGGCGGCTTTCGCAGGACAAGGTTCCGTCATGAGCCTTCACGATATGGTCGCAGATGGACAGACCCAGTCCCGTATTGGTCTTGGTGAGTTTGGTGGTGAAGAAGGGCTGAAATATGGCTTCCTGGACATCCGCCGGAATACCGTGACCGTTGTCCGACACCCGAACCCGGAAGAATCGACCGGCGCTCGATATTTCAACGGCAATCCGACCCTCGTCCAAGACGGCTTCGAGGCTGTTCATAATCAAATTGATAAAGACCTGCTTGAGCCGGTTTTCATCACCGACAATCCGGGCGGGATCCGTCCGATAGCGCTTTTCCAGTCTGATTTTCTTTTCGGCGATGCGATGACCCAGCAGCAGGAGAATCTCATCCAGGAGCTCTACCAGACTGACTTCCGTTTCGTTCTTCCGGGGCAATCGGCTGAAACTCAGAAGACTGCCTATAATTTCGGTGATACGCCGGATTTCCTTCTGTATTTTTTCTATCTTAATCTGATCGTCATCATCCCGTTCCTTGAGCTTGAGAAGTTCGAGATAATTGCTGATGATGCCCAGAGGATTATTCACCTCATGGGCGACTCCGGCCGCCAATTCCGCCGTGTATTGATGCTTATCCGCTTCCGTGAGGTACTCCCGGACAGAAGCGCTCAGAGAGGCATCTTCCAGTGTGAGCAGCGCACCGAGATAAGAATAGTCCTCATCATGAAGGGGCAATATTCGAACCTTCACGAACCTGGCCTTTCCGATCGGCACACCTTCCCAGGCCCGCTTGCCCCGTCCCTGCAAGGTTTCGGAGATTTCTTTCTTAAGTTCTTCGTCGGGGGTAAGGGAAATATTCCCCAGTGCCACTCCAGCCAAATCCGCCGTCGAAGAGCCCAACAGCCCGGCCGCGGCATGATTGGCCTGATAGACGGTCCCTTCCCGATCAAGAATCAACACGCCGACAGGGAGATCGTCGATGAGGTTCCGGTTGTAGCGGCGAAGGGCGAGGAGCTGTCTCTCTTCTTCCGGAGCGCTTCGGCCTTGAGCTCCCGGGGTCTCCAGGACGGCGTCGAAAGCCAATCGATACAGGCGCATTCGATCGAGTTCGGCAACCGTTTCCGTGCTTTTACGGTAACCATCCTGAAGAACCGTCACACGATCGGCCAGTTCGAAGATTTCATCAAAATTCTGGGTGATATAGATGATGGATTTCCCTTCTTTGCGGAAATCCGCCAGGATTCGAAACAAATAGACCAGCTCTTCATCATTCAGACGGTTGGAAATTTCATCCAGGATGAGAATTTCCGGGGACATGGCCAGAATCCGGGCCACTTCCACCATTTGACGCTGGGCGACAGAGAGGTCCTTTACCGGCGCCAGGAGGTCAAAATCCTGACCCAGTTCCCTCAGGAGCCGTCGACCTTCGGTGAGCATCCTGCCGTATCGACGATAACCGAACCACATACCGGGCATGCGTCCTGAAAAGATATTTTCGATGGAGTTCAGTGACGGAATCACCATCATGCTCTGATACACCATGCCGATTCCCAGGGACATCGCGTCCTGGGGAGAGGAGAACTGCACGTCCCGGCCTTGAAAAATGATGCGGCCCCTCTGAAGTGAAAGGTTGCCTCCGAGAATTCGCATCAAGGTTGATTTCCCGGCCCGGTGCTCCCCGATTAAAGCGTGGACTTCCCCGGCCCGAACATCCAGATCCACCCCCCGAAGGGCTTCAAACCCTCCGTAGGAATAGTGAATGTTCCGCATCAACAGGAGGGTGGAATCCGCCATATATCAGCTCATTCC
>JARGFR010000200.1 GCA_029210985.1 Spirochaetaceae bacterium
CCAGGGTGACGGATCCCTTCTTCTCGATGTCCATGAAGCTTCCTTTGAAGGAGCCCGCGGGGAAATCAGCGCTTACGCGGAGCTGGAGAAGTCCCCTGAACATGTCCATACGTACCGGATATCGCCTCTCTCGCTTTGGAATGCGGCGGGAGCCGGCTGGAACGCGAAAGAGGTGGAAGAGTCCCTGTCCCGGTGGAGCCGTTATCCTGTTCCGGAGAATATCATTACTCAGATCAGGGAAATTTTGGCTCGATGGGGCAAAATTCGCCTCCGATCCCGGGAAGATGTGACGGAGCTGTTTTCCCTCGGCGAGAAAGACTCGGACCAGGAGTCCGACTCAGTGATATGGCTTGGATTGGAAATTGACGACAGGGCCGTTTATGAGGAACTCAAAGCGCGCAAAGCCTTGTCCAAATGGCTGCGTCCCGAAGGGGACGGTTTCCTTGTGCGTCTGGTGGACAGGGGCACCGTCAAAGCGGAACTCATCAAGATCGGGTTTCCCGTCGTGGATCTGGCTCCTCTTGTCAAAGGAGATCCCCTGGACATTACTCTCAGGAAAGTCACCCGGGACGGAGCGGGATTCACCATCAGAGACTACCAGTCCGAGGCCGTTCGATCCTTTGCCGGTAATGGTGAACCGGGCACCGGATTCGGCACCGTGGTGATGCCCTGCGGATCCGGAAAGACCGTCGTGGGTTTGGCGACAATGGCGGAAATGGGAACCAAGACACTGATACTCACGACAAATGTGGCCGCCGTCCATCAATGGCGGAATGAACTCCTGGATAAAACAAACCTGAATTCCGAAGACATCGCCGAATATACCGGAGACCGGAAAGAAGTCGGTCCGGTGACTGTCGCCACATATCAAATCCTGACCTGGCGCAGAAATAAAGACGGACCATATCCTCACTTTGATCTCTTCACAAAACAGGCTTGGGGGCTCATTATCTATGATGAAGTCCACCTCCTTCCCGCACCGGTGTTTCGTGTGACCGCCGAAATTCAAGCGGTCAGACGGCTCGGTTTGACGGCGACCTTGATCCGGGAAGACGGCGCGGAACGGGATGTGTTTTCCCTGGTGGGTCCCAAACGCTTCGACATACCATGGAAAGAGCTGGAAGCCTCGGGGTGGATTGCAGAAGCCCGATGCAGAGAAATCCGCGTCGATCTGCCGCCGGATAAACGGATTCCCTATGCCATGGCCGACAAACGCAGAAAAGTCCGGCTTGCCGCCGAGAATCCCAGAAAAATCGACATCGCCATACAGCTGGTGGCGAATCGTCACGAAGATCAGGTTTTGGTCATCGGTCAATATATCGCTCAGCTCGAAGAAATCGCCGGACGCCTGAAGGTGCCCATTATCACCGGCAAGACGCCAAACGCCGAGAGGGACAAAATTTACGGCGAATTCAGACGCGGCCGGGAACGGGTTATCGTCGTTTCGAAAGTCGCCAATTTCGCCATCGATCTCCCCGATGCATCAGTTGCAATTCAGCTTTCCGGTTCCTTCGGTTCCCGGCAGGAGGAAGCGCAGCGACTCGGGAGGATACTCAGGCCCAAAGACAGGGACTCGTGGTTCTACACCCTCGTGTCCAGAGGAACAGTTGAAGAGGATTTCGCCGCCAACAGGCAGAGATTCCTCACCGAACAGGGTTATCGATACACCATCGATATCTGGGAGGATTCATGACCCGCTCGAAATGGACGGAGGTATTTGCCTCGATGTCCGACTCAGCTTTTTTCGAAGTCGTAAGACATTACCTGGGACCGGTGAGCACGCCGTTTCACAAGCCGGACCTGATCAGCGGCATGGAGGAGTTCTTCGGAAACCCCGGGGTATTTCAAAGGCTGCTCGAATTCATCGATCCGGACGATGCGTTTCTGCTGACCTACATCGCCTTCTCCGGCGAGGCGACCGACGAACAGCTCGGCCGAATGATTCCCGATATGAGTCCGGTGATTCTTCGCGAACGTTTACTCAATCTGGAGGAGCGTTTGCTGGCATGGAGCCGGCCGGGACCGAAGGGCCGGGTGTATGAACTCACACCCGCCGGCCGTCAGGTGAAGGACGCCGGATTTCTCGGTCCCGGCGCCGTGATTGGCCCCGGAAGCGAAGCGGTGTCCCCGAAAGGAGTCGGCTGGTTCGACGATAATTTTCTCACATCCGCACTGGCATTCCTGAATGAGAGTGTTCCACTGTTCAGGAAGGAAGGCGGTTGGCGCAAGAAAACATTGGAAAGCCTAAAAAGCCGCTTTCCCACCCTATTCCGAGATTCCCGCGGGGAAGAACGACTGATTCTGGCCGGTCGAGCGTTGATTTCGGCGGGCTTGGCCGTTCGCCGGGAAGAAGTACTGGAACCCAAAATGGAAACCTGGCGGGATTTGGAATCAATGAAGGACGCCCAGAGGCGCGCCCTGATGACCGCCCGGGCCGCCGCGGGCCGCAGCATCCCCTCGGATGTCGCCATCCCGGCTATTCGTCTGATTACCGAGTACCTCCCGATCAATCGTTCCTGGGAGCCGGATCAGCTGGCTCGTCTGTTCCATTTGAGTGTCGGAACCACTCCCCTTTCACCCTCAGGCGCCAGGCGGATTATCGCTCATTTGGAACTGATGGGATGTCTCGTCTCCGACGGCAGCGGGAAGCTGTGCCGACGTGAAATTGAAAGTCACGAATCACAATCGGAACATCTTCTGAGCGTCACACCGGTGGGGGATATTACTCTGAACCCGAACATGGGACTGTTCTGTGATCTGGCCCTGACGGCCGAGCCGGTATCCCATGATGTGGTGACGACGTTTCGGTGGACCAAGGAGCGATTTCTGACCGGGTTGGATTACGGGATTTCGCCGAAAAAACTCTTTAAGGGCCTTGAAGAGAAATCAGGCCGAGCAGTTCCTGAAAATATTAAAATTCTGGCCGCTGAATGGGAGGCCGAGTACAACACCATGAGCCTGAAGTTGGGTGTGGTACTCCAGGCGACGGGAATTCGTCGGGAAATCATCGAAAAAACCGGCGTACTGGAAACCTTCTCCCATTCCCGCCCCGCCGGCGGCATCTGGCTTCTGGATCCGGCTGATGAAGAGCGCTGGAGAGAGGCTTTGTCGGACGTGGGAATCGATAGGATTCCTCCGGTTGTCACTCCTTCGGGCCGACCCTCATCCTCAATCCAGGCCGGAAGTACCGATCATCCCCCCTATTTGCCCTGGAACGGAATCGTGAAGACTCCTGAAATCTGTCAATTCTCCTGGGACAAAGTGAGAGAAGTCGATATTAAACCTGTCATAGAGGAACTGGCAAAACATGCAAAATCCGTCAACTTGAGCCAACAGGAGTACATCACATTCCAAGAACGTCTTGATCGTCGGGTGATTCTGGTTCCCGAACAAATACGAAAGGGAGCTTGGCGATACGAAGTGATGAGCGCCAAAGGGCTGGACTACCGGGGAAAACTGCGTCTGGCCGAAGCGGCCATCAACGGTAGGGACGACAGGGTGGAAGTCACCCTGGCGGTCGGCAATGACGTCGTCACCCGGTTGATGCTGCCCGATCATCTTGAAAAAGACGGCGACGACCACGTTCTGGTTGGTCTGTCTCTTCCCGAGGAAGAGGAAATGCGAATCAAGATACGGAAAATCGGTTTTATGAAGCGGATCAAGGCATCGCTATTCTGACGGCGGGAGTGCTTGTCCTAAGTTAAACCGGCCGTTTATACTGCCCGCATGGCGATCCGTAAAAACAAAAATGGTCTGTTCAAGGGTGTGGATTACACGTTGATGATCGTCGTCGGACTCATCGCATTCGGCATCCTGGCCGTGTCGGGAACACTTATCTGGCTCCTTTTGACCTTCTAATCCGGTGCCGGATGTCCGGTAAACAGTTCGAATTGCAGTCGGGCTTGGTGTTCGAGCATCAACGCCCCATTGATAACGGCCGTTCCCGCCGCTTCCGCCCGGAGGAGAAGCCTGGTCTTTTCCGGGCGATAAATCAGGTCATAGACAAGAGTACAGTCCGAGGGATTCCACCAGGGTATCGGATCCTCGCCCTCCTTCGGGTGCATACCGACGCTGGTGGTTTGAACGGCAAAATCCACGCCGTCGGCCAATAGCGACTGGGATTCGGGTGCCAGAGGACCCCATTTCGCTCCCACCTGCCGGGCCAGACGACGAGCTTTGTCCGCCGTTCTGTTGAGTATCACCATGTCCACTCCGACATCCGCCATGGCCCATACCGCCGCCCGGGCGGCACCGCCGGCACCGATTACCAAAGCTTTTTTACCCCGAAGTTGTTCCGCAGAGTCCAGCCCGAGAGCACCGGCCAGCGGTGCCAGGAATCCGGCCGCGTCGGTGTTTCGGGCTCTCCAGCCGTCCCCGGCTCTCAGAAGCGTATTCGCCGCACCGATTTTCCTGGCCAGATGACCGGAATAATCGCAGAGTGAAAGGACAGTTTCTTTGTGGGGCACCGTCACCGACAAACCCGTGATACCTATGATGTCGCAAATTTCCAGCATCGCCGCGGCATCGTCGGTTCGCATGGCGATATACGTACCGGGCAGTCCGGCTTCACGCAGCCATGTGTTGTGAATAGTCGGAGAGCGGCTGTGAGCCACCGGATTGCCCACGACGGCATAGACCGGTGTGTCGTGGGTGAATTCCCGTAAACGGTAGAGTATGTCCAGTGTCCGGATATCCTCCGGAGATCCATAGGTCCAGAGTGAACCCAGACGCCCACTGAGGAGTCTGGATGCCGCTCCATATTCACCCAGACCAAGTAGGACCTTGTCCCTTATGTCTTGGGTGGCCAGAGCCGCCCGAACCAGGGTCAGCAACTGTCGGCTTCCGGTGCAGAGCGTCTCCAGCTTGGGCAGATCCCCTTGCGCCGCGACGCTCCTGATCCACGCCGCGAGTTCGCCGACGGTTCCGTCCAACAGTGTTCCGTGAAAATCAAAACGGGACCGGATTGTCCTGACCCGATTGGATCGGGCCGCGTCCGCAACCCGGTCCATGGACCGGTTGTCCTCAAGATCCACATAGGCCCATCCCCCGGAGTCCAGTAGGTTTGTGAGCAATTGGGTTCGCTCCGTCTCAAGTTCTCCCGCTCCTGCAGGCCATCGAGCGGAGAGTATCAGCGGGATTCCAGCCGCCTCGGGCAAAGCGGCAAGATTCTTCCGTTCCTCGGGTTCGAGTAAGTCGATCCGGATTTCCGCCAGGTCCGCATAAGCTCGGCAGTGCTCAATCAGCGCCAGAATCCCCTTGACGGTTGGGGAGGAGAGTCGGAGGCAGATCCGAGTGGCGCCGCCGGGGCCTTCGGAGGTCATTACCAGTCACTCCGGTAAACATACAGGTCGTGCAGTCCTCCCGAATCGTCGAAATACAGTCGGATTCGGACAGGATATCCCCGATCGGGAAGAACCCAGGTGGGATTCTCATCTCTGTCGTTGACGGGGGCGCCCCAGATGTCCCTGACAGCCGCTAAGGACATTCCCATCCGAACACCGTCCACTTCACCGGGCCAGTTTTCATCCGCCCTCACCTGCCAGACACGATCGGAAAACCAGAAAAGATATGTATGATCGTCATAGTAGAAGACCACATTGTCTTCAGATGGAACCTCGCCCCGATATGGGAACAGAGCATCCGGAGGACCCAACCAGCCGAACGCTTCATCGGGGGTCCATCCCAGCTTTGCGGCGAATTCAGCCGCCTGAGGCAGGACGGAAACCTCCTGGCCGCCAAGGTGGACGGATATGAACAAACAAAGGATAACAGCGGCGGTATGGGATGGTTTGAGGAGCCTCTTCATGGAAGGATCGTATCACCCAATTACGGGCATCGTACAGCCGTTCGATTTTCCTCGTGAAATTCCCTGCTGCGGGATATAATCCCGAATATGAATGAGAAACGGGCGTTCAGGCGAAATGATGCGGGTTCCGCTCCCGGGACACTTGTCGTCGGAGAAAGAAAGTTCGACGTTGTCTTTGATAATTTGTCTCTAATCGGTGCCCGAGTGCGGGCGGAGGGGAAACGTCTTCCTCCTGTCGGTTCACCGGCAACTCTGACAATGAACGAAGACAATTTACGATTTTATGTCCGGTGTAAAGTGGTGGGCCTTGACGAGGGTGACTACTACCGTTTGAAATTTGACGGTATCGGTGAGGGTTCTTTGAACAATCTCATGGCCATCCTGCGGAAACTCGGAAACGGCACCTACTCTCCGGAAAGCGAACTGCCTAATCTCGTTCTGGATCTGGGCTGATTGACGACAGCGCGTCGGTATGTACCGGCCTACTTATATATTACTAATTTAATTAGGTAACATAAGATGAAATACACCGCATTATCATCTCTTGCGAGTATGAGCCATTTCGGCACCCCGATAAATTGAGCCGGTACCAATAGAAAGAAGAATCATCAAAAAGTGTTTCCCCCAGAACAGC
>JARGFR010000201.1 GCA_029210985.1 Spirochaetaceae bacterium
ACCCGAGAATTCCCCGACATTTAATTCGCCGTAAGAAAATCGTCCTCCGCGGCCCACAATCTTTCCGATATTTCGTTCCCCGAAGCTTATGGCGCCATGAGGACAGACAAGGGCGCAGCCCCTGCAATCGTGACACATTTTCGGAAGAACCAAAGTGGTTTTCGGCGACGAGAGTATGGCTCCAAAAGCACAGAAGGCAGCGCAAGCGCCGCAATTCACACAGAAATATTCATCAATGACCGGATAGCCGGTGTTGATCGATTCGACGGTTTCCCGGTCGACTTCGAGAAAAAGTCCGGCATTCGGCTCCTCCACATCGCAGTCCAGTAATACCGAGCCGGGATGATAGGCAAAGAGCCAGGTGGCCAGTGTCGTTTTCCCGGTTCCACCCTTTCCGCTGACGACGCATATCTCCATGCTGTTCAAGCCCTATGCAGTCCCGGTGGGGGTGAATCAATGGGAACCTCTTCCAGCTCTCCTTTTTTCCTCGCCTCAAGGGCTGAGTCGACATCGGTATGCGCGCCTTGATTCCAGACTCGTATTCCGAGCCGTTTTCGGGCATCTTCAGCTTTCGGTCCAAGGTGGGGAGCAACGAAGCCCTGGACACCGGCGTTCACCAGGGTTTGTACTGCCGAAATCCGCGCCGAACCGGAGGCCTCCGCACCGGGGTTCACCATCCGAGACAGGATTTCCCCGTTTTCGCTGTCTAATATGTCGAACGATTTGGAACGGCCGAACCGTTCATCAAGAACTGCAGAGACGCTGTCGTCTTTCACGCAGAAAGCCAATACCATTTCATCCTCCAGTCCGACAACCGCCGATGCCGGACGCGTCAAAACCGGCTCGTCAGGAATGACACCCTCGTTCATGGGAAGAACAGATACTTCCCGACGAGGCCAAATCACCCTCAAGGAAGACTCTCAGATTGTCATCGATGGATCCCTGGGCTCCGAGTATCACGTCGATATCGTTCGACTTGAACAAGTCGACAGCCCGGCCTCCCATACCGCCGGTGATAATGACGTTCGCCCCCTTTTCGGCGAGGAACGCGGGGAAAACTCCCGGTGCATGTTCCGGCGGTGTCACGGACTCCCGGGAAATCTCCTTGCCGTCCTGAACTCCGATGAGAAGAAACTCCCGGCAGTGGCCGAAGTGTTCCTCAACATTCATCCCGTCATGACTCGGAATCGCGATCATCATATCCCTAATCCATATTCTCCTCTTGCTCGTATCCATCCAGAATGATGAGCATTTTCTGATTCAATAACGCATCGACAACCTTGGCTCTGGCCTTCACCAGGAGCCGTTGAACAGTGCCCCGGGAAATCCCCATCAGCTCACCGGCTTCAGCCTGCTGTTTACCTTCCAGATCGCAGTGCCTCAAGCACTCGAACTCATCCAGTGACAAGACCATTTGACTCAGCATATGGCCGGGAATGCCCATGGGTTTGAATCCCCGCCGTCCGCCTAATCTTCGGCAATAGCGCCCTTTCCTATGGGGCATCCACCCCCTCCTTTATGTGCATATGCACACTGATAAGTAAAGGCGCATTTGTGCATATGTCAATAGATCGAGAATGAAATCAAAAATTTAACCGGATATATTGACAACACCACCATACATACCGAAAGTAGGTATCTAATATTATGAAACCAAACGACACCAAACAGCAGTTGGAAATCCAAGCCCTCCATTTCTTTGCCGAACATGATTTCGATCGCTCGTCCCTGAACGACATCGCCAAAGCTCTGGGGGTCACCAAAGGGGCGATCTACCATTATTTCAAAGGCAAGGATGACCTTTTCGAATCCGCTATGAATCGACTTCTGGACGAAATGGAAAAATGGTTCTTCCACGCCCTGCCCCGGGACCTCCCCTTTAAGCTGCTCCTGGAAAACCTCTTCACCATGGATGTGGCCTTGGCGGAACTGGCTGAAAGCTCCCAGCTCGGGCATGCCGTCACCGAATACAAGAACACCATGTACCTCGTTTTGGCGGCGTTGAAGAAATTCCCGAATCTTCGGACCAAAATCGACGAAATATATTCAGGATTCCGGCGCATTCTCGTATCTGTCATGAACACGGCCATTGAAAAAGGAGAAATCCGCGAGGATACCGACACGGAAGCCGTGGCCTTCGAGATAACGGCATTCTATGAAGGCGCCCTGCTGTTGGGGGCCTTCTCGGAGCGCAAAGATTACGAGGTGCTGGGACCGAGGGTCTGCCGCGCGATTTGGAAGGGAATCGCCGCGGAACCCCGGAGCCGGACCAAAGGAGACAATGTATGACCGGCATATCCACCAACGGGGGATCCCCCCTGGCCCGTTGGGCTGTTTGGTCCGGGACCCACCCGGGAAGGTTTCTGCTCATCGCTCTCGCCGTCACCATCATCCTCACAGTCGGGGCATCCATGCTGACCATAGAAATGACCTTCTTCTCCATCATGCCCGAGGACTCGCCTCAAGTCAGGGATATGGAGCGTATCGCCGAGGAATATCCCTTCGTATCCGCCCTCGTCGCGGTGGTCGACGGAAGAAGTCTCCCCCGAGGCGAGTCCAAGGATGCTGCCATCACCGTCATCGACGAGTTGTCCCGGACATTCTCGGCACCGGATTACGCGGATGCCGTCTCTACAACGATACCGATCTGGTTCCGTTTCTCACGGCGCTGAACGATGACTTGGAACGCGAATACTCCGGTGACGGCGACGCATTGGAAGATGACGAGAACCAACTCGTACCCTGGGTCGGCGGCATCGGACGGATACTCGACGGTCTCGCCGACACCCTGGAAGGCAGGCATGTGACGCCGAGGGAGGTCGAAGAGGCTTTGGATGCCTATCTCATCGGCGATCCCTACTATCTGAGCCGCAGCGAGAACATGGGGTTGTTGTTCATCAACCCCACCTACACCATCAACGATTTAGGTCCTCTGGTGAATCAGACCAACAGGATCGAGGCGGCTGCGAAAGCCGTGGGGACTGCCCACGGCATGGAGGTGGGATTAACCGGCATCACCGTTGTGGGCAGAGATGAAATGGTCACCTCGGTGCAGGAATTCGCCCTCTCCATGCTCCTGGCCATGATACTGATCCTCGTCCTGATGATCGTGGTCTTCCGCATACGCGGCACTCCCCTGATCATCGGCATCCCGTTGATGCTGGGTATCCATTAGACCGCCGGCGTTACAGGATTCATTATCCGGCGTCTCAATATCCTCACGGCCATGTACCTGGTGGCTCTGGTGGGCCTCGGCGTCGACTAAGCCATCCATATCATGACCGGCTTTGTCCAGGAACGCGACCGGGGAATGAACTTCGCCGACGCCTTAGGCGCAGCCTTCGCCAAGAGCGGCCGAGGCATCGTCACCGGTGCCCTCACCACCGCCGCCGCGTTTTTCTCCATGCTCCTGGCCGAGAGCGACATCATCCGAGAACTGGCCGTCGTGGCCGGTGCAGGGATCCTCTGCGAGCTCGCCGCAATGCTGCTTATCATCCCTGCCCTCCTGGACTGAGAAATAAACGGCTGGAACGCCGGGGCAAACCGGATCCTATGCTGCTCCGCAAAGGCCGAATCCGAACGGATTTCGCCGGTATATTCGGCCGGTTCGTCGTCGCCAAGCCAGGCCTCCCGGTCCTCATTCTCCTGGCCGCCGGGGTGGCCTTGGGCTCTCAGGCTCCCCAGGTGATGGAAGGTTTCGAATCCGACGACAGTGAGGGAACCGGCCCGGGTGAACGGTACCGCGTACCTGATGATCGGCGACGACCTTTGGGTTCGATTCGCCTCCACCGGCCGCATCCGCAAGATGAGTTCTTCGGCCAAAAAGAACTCCGCCGTCGGGAGCGATTTCTCCTATGAGGACATGGGTGAGGGCAGCAGTAGTTTTTCCTCTCGATACCGACCCGTAATTGAGGGCACAGAACGCATCGGCGGGGTCAGCTGCCATCGGCTGATCCTCACTCCAAGGAGCGGCGAACAGCAACACCTACGATAAGCTCATTGTCTGGCTCACCGAAGAGGACCATTGCTACAAACGCATCGAATACTGGGAGGATGGAGCACCTGTCAAAGTGATGAATCTGGAAGATTACCGAAGGGTCGGCAACGTGGAATACCCCTATCTGGTTACGATGAGATCCCTGGCCAAGGATTCGGTGAGTGTCATCGAGACTCAATATATGGAGTTCGACAGCCCGAAAGTTGAGGATCGCTTCTTCACATCGGCCTATCTGGAGAGCATCCGATGAACATCTGCCGTCCGAAGCGCCCCTGGCGGCCAGTCCCGGCGGTGTTCATCATCGCCGTCGCCGCACTGCTCCCTGCCGTTTCATCCCTGGGGGCGGAAACCCAATTCTCAGGAGAACTCAAGCCCGAAGTCATCTTCAACATTCCCGGCGGCCGGGGTTACACCGACACTCCATTGAACCCGAACAACGAATGGGGCATCGACGATGTGATGCTCCGGAACCAGATCGACCTTAAAGTCAAATCCTCCGGGGAGACAGCGGCCATGGATCTCTGGTTCCAAGTGAATCAGTATCCCATGGCGGATCTGTTGATTGGCTCGGCGGGAATCGCTGAGGCCCTCGATCCGACGAATCTCGGGGGGCCGCCAAGTTACTCCGCAGCAGTCGCCGATCTCTTCTACATCGCCGACCCCTATATCTTCTCCCTGGACATCCTCCGAGCCTCGGTGTCCTGGGCTCCAACCGACTCGCTGAAATTGACGTTCGGCCGGCAGAGCTTCCTCAACGGCTACGGCTACGGATGGAATCCCGTCGACCTGGCCAATCCTCCCAAAACCCCCACTGATCCCGGGGCCTACGTCCGGGGGGTGGATGCCCTGACCGTTCAATACGATCCGGCGGCCTGGCTGACGGCCAAAGCCTACGGCGCCCTGCCCTCCCTGGGCTTCGCCTGGGGATACGAGGACATTCTTGTCGGGGTGGAAATCACCGTCTACGCATCCGCCGTGGAGTTCATGCTGGCCGGACTGTGGGGCGGCGCCGAATCATCCGGCGATGAATACGATCTCTATCCCCATGCCGGGGCTGCGGGATTTTTTATGGACATCGCTGGAGTGGGTATCTACGGCGAGGCCTCGGTGCACTCGCGATCCCGGCGCAATTTCGCCTACGCAGACGGGTCAGGTACGGACATCGCCGGCGGCCCGGTATTCTCGGCTCTTGCGGGCTTGGAATATTACTTCCCTTCGGGATTGGCGGCGTCGGCGGAGTATTTCTACAACGGAGAGGGATGGACCGCTTCCGACCGCCGGGACTACGTCGCCGGCCTCGAAGCACTGGCCTCGGGCGGCGGGATTACCGGGGAGTTCTCCGCCCTCTACACCCCGACATACTTTGCCCGGCACTACATACTGGCCAATCTGACGATTCCCCGGTATGCCGTCGAGGCGACCTTCAACGTCAACGCCATCGTTTCGCCGGACTCCGGAGCCATCATCCTGACGCCCAACGCATCGTTCAACTTGAACTACGAAGGCACCCTCGTGAGTGAGATCTGGTATTCGGGTCAGTTCAGCCTGAACGGCGGCGGGGACAACGAAGCCGATCTGGCACCAGTGGCCCATAGCACCTGGCTGAATCTGAGGTACTACTTCTGATGGAGTGTGACCGGCCTTGCAGGCCGGCGGTTGATCACCGCCTGTAGGCCTCGGCGATCCGATTCATCCGATCCCGGTTCACCCCCATATCGCCGTATCCCAGTCGAGCGGCGGATCGGAAATGAATCACCGGTTCGTCCTCGGGAAACCAGAACTCCACATCGTCGGGGAATTTCCAAAGGGCCGTGTACTGCACCGAATGGATATATCCCGGTACGTCGGCAAGTATCTCCGTCCGTTCTTCGCTTTCCAGGATTTCTCGGATGTCCCTCTGAGCCGCCTCAGCGCTCTTTACACCACGCGGAATGGGCTCGGCACCATGCTCTCCATCAACCGCCGTGTCGACATAGCTGCTGACGCCGTTCGGGGAAGACGGCGGCGAGGCCGGTTCGGGAATGCTGCCGTCGGGACGCAAGCCCACTTCTTTCGGGACCGGTGTACCGGCGCATCCAATGAAAATCCCGGCGAGGACGATAGTGATGAATACACATACATATCTTTTCACGGATCAAAGTCTAAGGACAGCCGCGTCCCCATGCAACAGGCAACGGGAATCGGGCGATGCGGAGCTGGCGCAGTGCGGCGAGGCCGTTCTCCAGATCCTCGGCAAATACGACGCGTCCTCCGCGATTACTCTCACCGATGAATTGCCTCAGAACCATACTTTCGATATTGGAAAAATCACCCAGTATGACCAACCGGGCGCGATAGTTCTAGAGTGCCCAAAACCTTGCCGGAACTTTGAAGCAAATCCGCCGATTCGGCAGTTATAAGAAGTACCCCACAT
>JARGFR010000202.1 GCA_029210985.1 Spirochaetaceae bacterium
CGCTGATGGTATTAGCCAGGGCAACGGCGGTCGGTGTCGCAATGCCCACGGCCAGGTCGACTTTGTCGGCCTTGAATTTCTGGGCGATGGTGGAGGCTGTGCTCATCTCGCCGTTGGCGTTCTGGTTGTCGAATCGAGCATCCGGATAACTCTCAAGCACAACTTCCATGATGCCGTTTTCCAAGGCGTCCAGGGCCGGATGGGCGACGATTTTTGTGATTCCGATGGTCAGGGGCTTGTCCTCTACGGTGCCGTTGGCAAAGAGGGAAAACGTCAGTGCAACGATGACGAGAAAGGTGATTATGAACTTTTTCATGAATTACTCCGATTCAAACTGAGTTGTGTTGTTATACATAGATACATCATAGTCCGTCAATCATGACAGCTTTGAAATGTGACAATGCCTAAGTCTCCTGATTTGTGTATATTTGATCCATCTAAGGAGCACATATGAACCAAGAAACCGGATTCCTGGCAGCCGGAGCCCAAGCCCGCTACCGAACCATACTCAAAAATGTTTATTTGTGGATGACCGCCGGACTCGCCCTCACGGCCACCGTCGCCTGGTGGGCGGCGACGACTCCGGCGGTGACCCGAGCCATCTTCGGTAACGGTCCGTTGCCGTTCTTCATGATTATTATCGCCGAATTCGTGTTGGTGATCGCCCTGTCGAGAAATATTATGCGGATGAGCGTAGGTGCGGCCACCGGTGGTTTCGCCCTTTATTCGGCCCTCAACGGCCTCACGATGGCCTCTGTCTTTCTGGCCTATACCGGAACAGTCATCTTTCAGGCATTTGCCGTATCGGCGGGAATGTTCGCCGTGATGAGCCTCTGGGCGGTAACGACGAAAAGAGACCTTTCCGGTTGGGGACATTATCTGTTCATGGGACTCATCGGGCTCATCATCGCCGGTGTCGTGGGCATTTTTTTGGGAGGCGAAACCTATCAACTGTTGTACTCGGCGATCGGCGTGGTTCTATTTACCGCATTAACCGCTTATGACACACAGATGATCAAGAAACTGAGCGATAGTGCCGGCGGTGATGTCGGAGAAGCCGATTACGTCCGGCTTTCCATCCTCGGTGCGCTCAAACTCTATCTTGATTTCATCAATATGTTCCTGTTCCTCCTGCGTATTTTCGGACGCAGGCGCTGATGGTTGGATTCGCATTATTACCGGGCGCCTCTTCGGGAATCCTATCCGCCGCCGCCTTTTTTTTCCTGGCTTCTCTGCTGTATTCCCAGGAACCCCCTCCATACGTTACAGCACCCATCGCCATTGTGGCGGATGCCGAAACCGGGACAATTCTGATGGAAAAGAACGCGGACAGACCTGTCTCTCCAGCGTCCTTGGCCAAATTGATGACCCTCCATCTCACAGCTCAAATGGACGAAGGAACGATCGTCTCGGTGCCTGCTGAGGGAAGTGCTCAGGCCATGCGGCCCGGTTCTTCGGTCGTTGGTCTGGAGCCTGGAGACAGGGTGACGATCGGGACGCTCAGGCGCGCCGCAGCCGTCGTATCGGCCGGAGACGCGGCCTGGACTCTGGCAATTCTCCATAGCGGTGATATAGCGACATTTGTTGACGCTATGAACCGCCGGGCAGCGCTTTTGGGGATGAACAACACCACATATAGTGATCCCGACGGCTGGTCGTCGGTTTCCTCGACAACAGGCCGGGATCAGATGACGCTGTCCGTTGCCTATATTCAAGCCCATAAGGAAGAACTTTCGCACCTCCATGCTCCGCCGTTCATGACGTATACCGAGGATGATGACCTGACGAGGGAACCGAAAAAGCCCAATACAAATCTGCTCCTGGGAGAGTATGAAGGACTTGATGGCTTAAAGACCGGTACTCTCCCATCGAGCGGATTCCATTTTGCGGCGACGGCGGAACGATCGGCAACGCGCTTTATCGCAATCGTGATGGGAGTTCTGGATGTGGACTATATCAGTTCGGTGAATCGTCGGGCGGATGAAGCTCGGCTGCTGTTGGAGTGGGCCTTTACCAATTATCGTACATGGCATCCAAGCCTCACCGAAGTTGAAAAATCGGTTCCGGTGAAACACGGAGCGGTGGAGTCGGTATCAATCCGACCCCGAACGGAACCCATGCCGATCACCTTGCCTCGCAGGGAGAATCGACCGGTGGTTTTGATGACGGAAATCCATTCAGAAATTATCGCTCCTGTATCCGAGGGTCAGAAACTGGGCACTCTCCGATGGTATGACGACAGCCGGCTGCTGTCTGAAATCCCGTTGATTGCGGAAACGGATGTCGAGTGGCACTGGAGAATGACTCACGCCTTGGGCCTGCGTTGATTTCAGTTGTATAGTACCGGTATCAACAGGAGTGGTTTACATGAATCAGGATCAAGTCAAGGAAATGCTCGTCACGCTGGACAATGATGTTCCGGATTTTGCAGTCATATTTACCGGCAAGGAAAGCAAAAGGGTTGACGGTCTCTACAAACATGAAAAAAAAGAAATTCTCATCCACAACAAGAATTTCGCCGACGAGAACGAACTCATATACACGGCAATTCATGAATTTGCCCATCATGTTCATTTCAGCCGATTCCCTGATGAAGTGACGCGACGGGCACATACGAACCGTTTCTGGGACATCTTTCATCAATTACTGTCATTGGCCGAGGAACGAGGTCTCTACACAAGCCTCTTTGATACGGATCCGGCGTTTTTAAAACTCACCGAAAGAATCCGCAGGGATTATATGGCCCGCAACGGCGGTCTGATGAAAGAGTTTGGTAAAATCCTGATTGAAGCTTTGGATCTGTGCAGAGAGAAACATGCGGTATTCGAGGATTACGTGGAGCGTGTGCTCGGCATGACCCGGGGTTCCGCACGAAGCCTGATGAAGGTTTTTGCATTGGATGTGGATGAAGAACTGGGTTTTGACAAGATGAAAGTGGTGGCATCCATCAAGGACCCCTCAATTCGCAGTGAGGCGGCCGCTTCATTCAAGGAAGGCAAAACTCCTCCTCAAGTCCGTCAGACGATCAAAGAATTCAAATCTCCGCCGGAGCCCACAGTCGGTCGATTGGAGGCCCAGAAGCGCCGCCTGGAAAAACACATCGTCGAGCTGCGGGAGAAGCTGGAATCCGTTGAGCATCAACTCATGGAGCTCACCTCGGAGGAATCACAGTGAACGAGGAAGTCCGATTGATCGGAATCTCCGGAGGTTCCGGTTCAGGCAAGACGACGATTATCAGAAATATCACCGACCGGGTGAAGGAATTTGTCTTCATACCTCAAGACAACTACTACAAATCCGCTGAAAATATTTCAAACACAAACATCACGGCATTCAATTTTGATCATCCTGATGCTTTCGATACGGCATTGCTTTTGGAGCACCTGAAAAAACTCAAAGCCGGTCAGCCGATTGAAATGCCGACATACGATTTCGTACATCACAGGAGAGCCGAGGAGATTGAGCATGTCGAACCGAAACGCGTTGTTCTGGTGGAGGGCATCATGGTGTTTTTCGAACCGGAGATTCGGGACATGATGGATCTCAAAATATATGTGGATACACCTGACGACATCCGTTTCATCCGACGCCTGCAGCGGGATGTCACCGAACGCGGCAGAACAATGGATTCGGTCATTGAGCAGTATCTGGAAGTCGTTCGGCCCGGTCACTACATGTTTATTGAACCCGCCAAGGAGTATGCGGATATCATCATTCCCGAAGGCGGCCATAACCGGAAAGCCCTTCGGGTTTTAGCTTCATTTATGAACGAAATCCTCGGTTGATATTTTTTCCCGATCCCATGATCCGCCGATTTCGTCAGTTCTCTGACTGGCGAAGTACAACCGCGGAAATGTCCGCCGGTGTTTTTCCCAGAGCATTCACCGCTTTCACATCCGCTCCCTTGGCGATGAGGATTTGGAGGATGTCGTCTCCCGCGCCGTAAGACGCCGCTAGATGCAGCAGGGTATTCCCGGCATTGTCCCTTAGATTCACCATTCTGTGAGTTACCAGACTCTCCAGTAACCCGGGTCCGCCTTCAACGGCAAATTGGAATGCGCTCTCACCGGATCTGTTGAGGGCGAATATGTCCGCTCCTTGGGAAATCAGATAAGAAGCGACGTCAACCTGTTTTGCCACTATGACGTGATGGAGAACCGTCGCTCCGTTATTGTCCCGGACATGAAGATCAGCGTTGGCGTCTGTCAGTATTTCAACTGTGGTGAGACGTCCTGTTTCCGCAGCGAGGAACAGAGGGGTTCGGCCGTCGCTGTTACGGATTTCCATCGAAGCTCCCGAGGCCAGCAGCCACGAAACAATGTCATCGTCTCCGGAAAAAGCGGCCATATGCAATGGTGTCTGACCGGAAGCATCCCGGGCGTTCAGGTTTGCACCGCTCTCCTTGAGAACGACGGACATTTCTTTAGACCCCCAGGTCACCGCATCGTGGAGGGGTGTTCGGCCCATACGGTCGCCCTGATTCGGGTCGGCTCCTGCGGCAAGAATCAAACGTGCTATTCGAACCGATTCGGTATGTACGGCTTCGTGAAGCGCAGTCCCCCCTTGTTTGTCGGCATGACCGGGATAGGCACCGGCATCCAGCAACGCGGCCACGATGGCCGGATACTGCCATTCCACGGCGTAGAAGAGCGGAGTGCTGCCCCATCCGTCGGTGATATCGATCTGGTCTCCCAGCAGACGCATTGTCACTGCCGCCCCAAGTTCAAAGGCTTTGGTCAGAGGGGTGATGCCCGAATTGTTTTCCAGGAAGGGATCGGCCCCATAGGACATCAGTACATCGGCGGCGTCCATCCGGCCTTCCTCAACGGCGTAATGCAAGGCGCTTTCGCCGTTAAAATCCCTAAGGTCCGGTATTGCTCCGGATTCAAGGAGAACTTTCACAACATCCGGATCGGAATCCATGGTTACAGCGATATGGAGGGCACTTCGGCCTTCGTTGTCCGTCTCGGAGAGGCGTGACCCGACGAAGAACCATGAGGCGACATCAGGACCAAGAGCCAGGGCTCCCCGAGCCGGAGTGATGCCCTTATTGTTGCGTGAGAACAATCCGGCACCTTCGGACAGGAAAAGTTCGGCAAGTTCCCGATTGTTGGTGTCCACAGCCAGAAGCAGCGGTGTATTCCCCGACCGGTCCCTTGGGTCAACAAGCGCGCCTCTGTCGATCAGAAGCCTGGGGATGCGAACATCGGAACCCAACATGACGGTCAGATGGAGGGGCGTGCTTCCCACACCGTTCTTGATGTTCGGATCCGCACCTCTATCCAGCAGCATTGATGCGATGGAAAAGCCGTTGGGTGCGGTCAGGGATTCATGCAGAGGTGCATTGCCGTTGAAGTCCCGAATATTCACATCGGAGCCGGCATCCAGGAGAAGGGTTGCAATTGTGCGATAACCGTTTCGAACAGCCACGTGCAGCGCCGAGTTCCCAGGTTCATCTCGTGCATCCACGTCCGCGCCGGCTTCCAACAGATATCGTATCATTCCTTCATGCCCCTTTTCCGAGGCAAGGTGCAGGGCCGTGGAACCGTAGTCGTACCGAATATCCAGATTGCCTGTACGTAGAGGTTCGACGATATACGCCCAGGATGAATCCTTCGGGGGCGGCGAACCGCTTTGCAGCAGCAGTGCGGCGCATCGGGCCTGGGCGATGCCCACCGATGCGGACAGCGCTTCATCCAAAGCGGTCCGTCCTTGAGAACTTTTTGTTTTTGGTTCGGCCCCTTCGGCCAGCAGAACGGAAAGGGTTTCCATTCGTCCGGCTGCGGCGGCGGCATGGAGCAGGGGCTGTCCGGACACCGACGGTGAATCGATATTTTTTTCATTCACCAGAGCAGCCAACACTTCCGCTGATTGCTTCATCGCAGCCGATGCCGGAGTCTGTCCGGAAGAGTCGGAAACACCGATTTCCGCCCCTGCATCAGTGAGGAGTTTTATGACTTCAATTGATGATGATTCCACCGCGAGAAGCAGTGGTGTTTTGCCTTCATTGTCCTGAATGTCGATGGAAATACCCCGGGAGAGCAGTATTGCCGTAATATCCGCGTTGCCGGATTGGGCGACGGCATGGAGGGCCGTTCTGCCGTCATCATCGGTTTGGTCGAGGTCGACATCCACTTTGAGCATACTCTCGACGCCGGCTGCATTGCCGTTGGCGGCCAGAGTGAGGAGATCGTCCTGTCTTGGCTGTTCCTGAGTCGGTTGAATGCCGACGTTGTCGGTTTGTTCGGAATCGCTGCCGCCCATCGACCAGACGGTCATGGGAATAAGAAAGATCAGTACTGCAAGACGATTTTTTTTCATGGGT
>JARGFR010000203.1 GCA_029210985.1 Spirochaetaceae bacterium
CCCGTCACATGAAACAAAACGTCTGATTCATAGGAAGGTGGCTTAGATTGGTTGACATCTTTCTTGACAAATACCGCGGGTCCTCATTCCAGTCTTCTTTAGTGATGTACTTGCGAATGGTTTTCCGGTCGTGACCGGTCTCCCTGGCGATACGGCTCAAGCTCTTCCCTTCGTCGAAGAACTTCGATCTGATATCATTGGTGTTGGCCATAGTGAGCATCCTTTTCGTGCTGCCTCCCCTGGATGAAGTGGTATTTTTCCAAGGTAAGGTGTCCACGCCGGTGCTTGCTATGGCTTTTGCATTCCTGAGGAATCAATCCTGCAAAAGCGGGGAATTCTCTTTGCAACCGGGGATTCTACTTTGCCAGAAACATCCATACACGAGAAACTGGTGGGACCGCGCCCGGTTTAGCGATCTCAAAGAACATCGTGGAGGTCTACGGAGGACAGATCGGCGTTTATTCAAAGCCGGGTGTCGGCAGTCGGTTTTGGTTCACGATTCCAGTCTGGAAATAGACCGTCGATTCAAACGTCCGGTTGGTCAATCGGGTGTATTTTTCCTGTCAGTAGGATAAGGAGTCCAGTTCCCCATAACCGGATGGAGTTTCTGAAGGATTACCAATCAGAGTGATCATGACACGGTTGGGTAAACACGCGGTCCAGTCCCCGATTTGCATCAGAGGTGTGAGCGACTGGCAGATTTTATCCAGACAATCTGAATCGATAACACGGAGTATTTCATCCGATATTTTAATACGGCACAATCCCTGCGGACCCTTGACAGTGAATTCCACATCTGTTTCCAGAGGATACAGATACTCGCCCTCTGTGGATTCTATTCTGGCAAATGGCCTGTCGTTTGAGGTGTTCGTCGATAAATCCAACGAATAGGCAAACACACCGATAAAGACAATTATGGCTATCAAGTCACCGATTTTAAGCCGGTATCCCAAAGAACCACCCTTCAACTTCATGTTTCAGAAGTCGGGATCTGTAATGTAAATGTGCTGCCTTGGTTCAACCCATCGCTTGTGGCGGTCAATTTCCCTTTCAGGTGATGGGCCAGCTTCATACTGACAGCAAGACCGATACCACTTCCCCCAGTCTCTCTGGTTCGGGAGGGGTCTACGCGATAGAATCGTTCGAAAATTCTATTTAGATCATCTTTCCCGATACCAAGCCCGGTATCGGAGATGACGATTGAATATACGCCACTCATCTTACGCAATCGTACATCTACCGATCCGTTGCCAGGCGTATACCTTAGGGCGTTGTTGAGCAGATTATATAGGATTTGACTCAAACGCTCAGGATCGGTCCGTATGCTATTGTCTTGCGATTCCGAAGTCAAACTGAGCTTGATTCCCTTACCGTCAAATTGCGGTTCCACACGTCGGATCATCGCTTCAAGAAAATCCAAAAGGTCGAAATCATCCGTCTTAATTGATATAGAATCTGCTGAAAGTCGTGAAAGCACTTCCAAGTCTCTGACGAGTCTTTTAAGCCTTCCTGCTTCGGAGAGGACATCATTCAGGTTCTCTGACGATTTCTCAAGGACACCGTCATCCATTCCTTCCAATGAGCTGATGATTCCAGTCAGAGGTGTTCTCAGTTCATGAGCAACATCTCCAATTAGTTGCATCCTACGCTGTTCGGTAGACTCTAATTCATAGGCCATCTTATTGAAAGAACGAGCCAACTGCGCCAATTCATCATTGCCATTTTCTTCAACACGTTCCTCCAAGTGCCCACCGGCGATATTCAGGCTGGCTTTGCTTAGCTCGAGAATGGGATTCACAACACGACGAGATAGCAAGAAGGTCAAGATAAAAGCCGCGGTTGTTGAAATCACCATGGAATAACCAATAACCTCTTGGATAGCCTGACTGAAGCTTGATCGTAGATCTTCCTCCAGATGATTGTTCGCGGTGAAATGGGCCTCCATGGCCTGGGTATGCCGTTCGAGTGCGACTGATGACCGAATACCGGATGTGACCATAACGGTAGCCATGATAACAGCCGTGAAAAAGAGATAACTGTAAGCGATCTTGGTTCTTAATCCCGCCATTGAGCTACGTCTCCCAAGCGATAACCGGCACCTCTGGATGTGATAATAATTTTGGGAGCTGCGGGATCTTGTTCAATCTTCGTTCTTAATCGGCGAATATGGACATCAATCACCCTTTCCTCGATGAAGAATTCCTCACCCCAGACCAATTGGATCAGGCGACTACGGGATACGACTCGTTGTCCATTTTCCAGAAACACATTCAATAGATCGTATTCAGTGGGCGTCAGCTCCAGTAGTTGTCCATCAATCAGTACTTCTCGTCGGTCCCTGTCGATGGAAAGATTCTCCAGGCGTAGAATCTCTGCTCGGCGGACGTTCTGGTGTCTACGGCGGACAAATGCTTCAATACGGGCCACCAGTTCCCGAGGGCTGAATGGTTTGACAATATAGTCATCAGCGCCCATCTCCAGAAGTTGGACTCGGTCGGATTCGTCTCCGAGTGCGGAAAGAACAGTGACATGAGCATTGGAAAAACGGCGCAGTTCCTGTAATACTTCCCGGCCGCTAATGCCCGGCAGCATCAAATCCAGAATAACAAAATCCGGAGAATACTCTCTGGCCAGTGTGACTGCCACGGTGCCAGAAAATGCTTCTTTGTGATCAAATCCTTTTTCATCGAGATATGCCGAAATAATTTTTAGAACTAGAGAATCGTCATCCACGACGAGAATCTTCGGTATCATTGTTTCTTCATTCGCCATACAGAACATTCTAGTTGAACTTCTTATTCCTTTCACTCCTGTAAACACCAAAGAACACTTGTCCGTAATAGAACCTTAATACCTGATGCTCGGTATGTCCGTTAGATTTACTGCATAGCAAGTCGACAAACGACAACGCTGTTTCGAGGAGGAGTTATGTCAGTGTTTAAGAAGATTAAAAGGAAATGGGATGCCTATCTTGAGCGATTGGGTGAGGCGAACAAGAAGACGTTCGGCGAGGGGCCACTGGAATGCTGCAAGCTTAACCAGTATGATCGCCCTTCGGCTCCCCATACAGAAACGACTAAATTAAAGTAACTTTTATCACGCCATTTCACCTGGGCAATTCGATATGGTTGCAAGGATTGGAACACAATGAAGAAACAGACATATTATCTACTTCCAATAATTGGAGCGGTTATTGGGTATGGGCTTATCTACCCGATATCAACTGCGATTGTTATGGTCTTTGAGTTTCACCAATTCAGTTTTGCCGGATACGCTCAGTACCTGGTTCGGCAGGGGCATGTTTACACCGGACTCATTTTTGCCGCTATCGGACTGGTCTTCGGATGGATTATGACGATCTCAAGAAAGAAACAGGACTTGGTCAATCGTGAATTGACAGCCATCAATGAGTATTTGGCAATTACCAACAAATCGCTGGTGGTATCGTTGGAGAAGGAACAGTCTCAGGTCAAGGTGTTTTTTAAGGGTATTCATCCGACGATTATCAAAATTGAAAAAGAATTGATGTTGCTGTCTAATCAGAGAGTACGGGATATTCAATTCCGGTATCAGCTGAGCCAGACTGCCAAGCAGGTCAGGCAGATAAGCCAGCTAATCGAAGTGTCCGATCTCGCGTACCCGGGCACTTCGATTAATCCTCAATCCTCGAAAAAGATCAAGGACCATCAAATTGCCCTATAAAGTCTTCCCTATGTTTAATATTGGTCCATTGATGATCAATATGTATGGAATTATGTTCGCCTCGGGATTCCTTGCGGCATCACTCTTGGCTTCGAGAATAACGAAGAAATCCGGGATGGATACAGAAATTACCCAAAACCTGATTTTGGTCATATTCGGCGGTGTTATTGTTGGCGCTCGTTTATTTTATGTCGCATTCTACTGGCCCGAGGGTAAATCACTGGGTTTTGTTGATGTTTTTAAAGTCTGGGAGGGTGGTCTGGCTTTCTACGGGGGATTCCTTGGTGCACTTCTCTCCGGATATCTTTTCGTCAAGAAGAAAGGCCTCAATTTCTGGAAGTACGCCGACATTCTAACTCTTCCATTGATCCTGGGCCACATCTTCGGGAGGGTTGGTGATTATCTGACCGGAGGACATCCGGGGAAGGAAACAACTCTTACCTGGGGGATATACCTGGACAACGCCGTAAGGCATCCGGTCGTGTTATATGAAATTATCGGTTTGATTCTTATCGGAGCTTCACTGGTGAGTTACAAAAGAGGTTCGCGCATTGGTGGTTTTCTTTTTCTGACCTATGTTCAGTTATATGCCGTCCAAAGATTGTTTCTCGACATCTTCCGAATTGAGTCGACTGATCCTCGAACGATAGGGCTGACACCGACCCAGATTCTGGTGATCGCTCTGTTCGCAATGGCCGTTATCGCGAAAAGACGAATCAAGAACGGATTCGCATCGACAAACTCACGGCGAATTGCTGTTGATGACGGGTGAAACCGATTCAAGACGTGATGGTTTGGTGTACCGTCTTCTGATTCTAGGTTTACTTGTCGCTGTCGTTTTTCTTTTTCTCTTGATTCGTCTGGTAAAACTGCAGCTGGAGGAATCTGATTTCTGGGTACGTAAAGCGCAGGATACATCCTACCGTCAGTATCTTATACCTGCAGAAAGAGGAAGAATCTGGGATAGAAGTAAAATCCATATTCTGGCTGACAATGAAACGAAATTCTCTCTGTCCTTCGTGCCGGCGGAAATCGATGAGTCGGATATTTCTGATCTGGCTGTTGGTCTGGCCGACATCTTCAATCTGAATCCTACTGTACTATTGAATGCCTTTAAAAAGAATTTGAGGAGCAGTTGGGCGCCGGTGGATTTTTTGGAAGACATATCCCTCGCATCGCTAATTCCGTTGGCTGAAGCCACAGAACATTTCCCCGGCATAATTTGGAATCCATACCCTTCAAGAACTTACCCGTATAAAGGTTCCATATCTCATATCGTGGGTTATACCCGAAGGATCAATTCCAATGAGTTGGCGACTCTGTATAACCAGGGTTATCGTCTCTATGATGACATCGGAAAAACCGGTATTGAACAATCCTACGACTCGATTCTTCGTGGAGTCTCCGGGCGAAGCCGTCGTACTGTCGACTCTTCGGGCCGCGTGATGCAGGGTGACAGCACAGTCGAACATCCCCAGTTAGGGTCTGATCTGGTTTTGTCTATCGATTACCGTATACAGAAAGTTGCAGAAGCTGCTCTTGGGGCCAGAAAGGGGTCGGTTGTAGTACTCCGTCCTGAGAGCGGCGAAATACTCGCCATGGTCAGCTTTCCGGCATTTGATCCGGGGAATTTGAATTCCTTATCGGAGGATAGAGACGATGCACCCTATTTGAATCGGGCCATTCAATCGATGTATCCGCCTGCATCCACCTTCAAGCTCATCATGGCGGCGGCCATTCTTGGCGAAGATGCCATAGACCCCTCGGAAACCATCTTCTGCAACGGCTATATCTATCTTGGCAACAGAAAATTCTGGTGCTGGAAAAAAAGTGGACATGGACCGGTTAACCTTCAGACTGCGATCGAGCAGTCCTGCAATATCTATTTTGGAACCGTAGGAACCCAATATCTCGGCGCGGAGACGATCATGGAATACGCAAGAGAGTTCGGACTCGGCAGCCTTTCCGGAGTCGACCTCCCGGGGGAGCAACCCGGCCGGGTTCCAACCCTGGATGGGATGCAAAGTACGCGTGGGCGTGGTTGGATGCCCGGGGATACGCTGAATATTTCTATTGGTCAGGGAGATCTTTTGGTCACGCCATTACAGATGGCAAATGTTATCGCTATTATTGCCAACGAAGGTTCGCTTTATCAACCACATGTGGGACTGAGTATCCTCAATGGTGATAAAATGACACCTACTGATCTACAAGTTTCAGAACCAGTACGAAAGATAGAAAAGCTGACACCCGATGATTGGCAGTTTCTAAAACAGGCCATGAGGTCCGTTGTTACCCAGGGTACCGCACAGTTCTCCGTGTTCGGGGATTCAGTGGAGATAGGAGGAAAAACGGGAACCGCCGAGATCGGCCTGGATGATAGCTGGCACGACTGGTTCGTGTCATTGGCGCCGATAGGAGGAGATCCCGGTGAACAGATCGTTGTTGTCGTTCAGGTGGAAGCGAACGAGGAATATGAAAGCTGGTCGGCAAAAGCCGCGGATCTAATCATTGAGGCATTTTTTTCCGGAAGAAGCTATTCTGAGGTAGTTTCAGATTGGCAGGATCG
>JARGFR010000204.1 GCA_029210985.1 Spirochaetaceae bacterium
ATATAGACTCCTTCGGGAAGGTTGGCCGGTTATCCGCACAATACTGGTGGTTATCAGTGTTGCCTGGGTTCTCGTCGCCATATCCTTTATGTGGATTTACCGGCCGATTCATGCCGAGAAACTCTACCGGCAGGGATTGGAATCCATCTCTGTCGATGAGGTTGAAGAGGGAATCGGCAGTTTCTACGATGCTTGGGACGGCTGGCCGCTGTTCCGGACTGATGAGGTTTCGGGAGACCGAATCGGGGACGCACCTGTTGTTGTGAAGGGATGGAAGAACAACGCCCGATGGCTCGACTATGCCCGCTCTCTTCGTCGACGAAAGCACTGGGACTCGGCGACACGATTCTATGAAGGGTATCTCACCGTCAAACCGGAGGACAAGGATATCCGTTTGGAATACGCCGATTTCCTCTCCCGGGTTCTGGGACAGTACGGCAGAGCCGTCACCGTATTGGAAGAGGCCCCGGTATCGGGTAGTCGGAAATACGATCGCGACTACACCTTGGCCGCCGGAGATGTCTACATGGATTGGGCGGAGGACGATCCGTCGAAATTCGAGGAGGCCCGTTTCCGTTACGCCAAGGTTCTCGAGACATCGAGAAACGATGAAAGGGCCATTCTGTCCATGATGCGATACCATCTGCGCCTGGCGGATCAGGATGAAATCGAGACACTGCTGCCGATTTTCGATCGTGAAGTTCCCGGTAAAACACAAGAGCCTTCCCTGGCCGCCGAAGTTTTCGCCGGTCTGGGTGAATACCAGCTCCGTCGCGGCAACCTTGAAGAGTCCCGGCGGTTCATCGACTTAGGACTGGCTGCAGATCCGCTGGCGGCCGAACCGTCATTTGTCGATGCAGCTTACTGGCGCACCATGGGCAACGAACAGAGAGAAATGTCCGCGTTGAGGAGGACCCTGGTCAATCTGGAAGGGATTGAATCCCTGAGCAGAAGGGACTTGGAGATGCGCATACTCACCCTTGGAGGAATGGGAGGAGTCCAAGCGGAACGATCCTATCGCCTCACGGAGGACCCCTCGACCGCCGCCGAATCGAGAAGCCTGGCCATGAACAACTACTCCAAGGCCCTGGATCTCTACGAGGACGCTGCAGAGCGAAATCAGCTCGGCGCCGCTCCGGAGTATGGACGTCTTTATATGGAATTGGGCGACATACTCTATCGCGGCTCCCGTTCGGCCGGAGATTTGTCCTTCATCATGTCGGAGACTCCGGAGTCTTACCAAGCCGGAAGCGAACGTTACTCGGAACTTCTGAGGGCCGAGGAGTATTACAACCGAGCCGAGGAACTCTACGACAGAGGAGACGGTACGTCCCGCCTGCCTGATGACACATTGTATAGACGAGCCTATATCCGCTACATATTGAACAGCGGAGACTCTCTGGTGGATTTCTACAGGGTCGCCAGGCGCAGGCCCGACGACTACGATGTCAGATTGGCCTTGGCGACATCTCTTCTGGCGGGTGAGGACTACGAGGCTTCCAGAAGTCAATATGCCAGGACGCTGGAGCTTCTGGATGACGAACTCCGGCGAACCGGAGGTGTGCTGAATCCCTTGGAGCGGCAGGGTCATGAAGATCTTCTGTTGAGGTATATCATCGCCTGGAACAATCTGGGCGTCAGCCGGGCGAGATCGGCAGCCCGGGGTGGAAGTGAGGACGACTACGCGGCAGCATTGAGTGCCTTCACTATGGCGTCGGAGTACCATGACGAGGTGTATGACTACATGGGCTCTCTCATCTCAAGGGGTGCTGTGGGAATGAGGGATATTGATGATACGCGGCTTGTTGAGGCATCCGACGGACAAAATCTCCTGAAAGAAAAGTCCACGTACCCGTATAGAAACAGGCTGAGGCTGCTCGGATTAGAGACCGCCGAAGTCGGCGAAGATGAGTACCTGATGTACGCGGACATCCCGGCGGATATTCAAAATCGTTAGTGACGGACCCTCACACGTCCTTCATCCATCCATGGCGGTCTTCCACCGCTCCATATTGGATTCCTTTCAGTTCCCGCAGCAGGCTCATCGACAATGAGTCATCCTTCAGGCTAGAGAAAACGCCCTTTTGACCCTGATGCGTCAAGGAACCCAGAGGGGTGATGCCCGCCGCTGTGCCGGTTACAAAGCACTCCACGGCATCATTGAGCACCTCACTCACGGCCAGATCCCGCTCCACCACATCCAATCCCCTCTCTTCGGCCAACTTCATCACCGACTCCCGGGTGATGCCCGGCAAAATCGTGTCGTGAAGAGATGGTGTAACCAGCTTGCCGCCGGGGAAGAGGGCAAAGAAGTTGCATGACGAACCCTCTTCGATGTTTTTGTGTGTCGCAGCGTCCAGAAATATCGCTTCCATAAAGCCGGCTTGAATCGCTTCTGTTTTTGCCAGTGTGGAAGTGACGTAATTTGCGGCGGCTTTTATCCATCCGGTGCCCTTCGGCGTGGCCCGAACCCGCTCCGACGTCACCGCTTCGTTTTTGCCCGGTGTGAAATAGGCCGACACCGTCGTGCAGACGGTAATCACCCATGGTGCTCTGGACAGATTAATCCCGATTCCCGGTTCGGAGTAGGCGAAGGGACGGATATAGACCGCTCCGCCGCTCTGCCAGGAGTCTTTTTCCCACTCCGGATCGTAAGACGGCGCAAACCCCAGACCGGCGTTGCGGCGGACGGTGCCGACGATACCCTCGAGGAGCAGGGGCTCGTCGATGGGCGGCATCATCAGCCCCTTCATCGATGAGGCCATACGTCGGCAATTCCGATCCGGACGAAAGAGCTTCAAGGAGCCGTCGGGCTGGGGAAACGCTTTGAGTCCTTCGAAACAACCCAGTCCGTATTGTGTTGTGTAGTTGACCAGCGGAAGGTGAGGGAAATTGTTCCTTTTGTTCACCAGTGCCGTATGATCGGCCTCACTCATGGCGTTCTCTTCTTCCGGCGTCATATGTTCCTGTTCGATATACTCTTCATCCCAGCCGTCGCCGTTGAATCGGGCGCTGTGGACCCAGGGGTAAATAGAGAGTTTGAAGGCCATCTTTCGTTCCTTATGGTCAGTGGGTTAGACTTCACATCATAGGGTGACATCTGCGAATCGTCGAGTGACGATTCAGCGAAATCATCCCGGGAGAGACCGAAATATGGTAGAGAACGTCATCATTATGGCCGGCGGAGCCGGTAAACGACTGTGGCCGGCTTCTCTGGGCAGCCGTCCCAAACAGTTTATGAGCATCGACGGTGACTCCTCACTGATACGCGGAGCTATGGATCGAGCCTTCGCACTGGGGTTGGAGGGAAGCGTCTACATCGTAACGCATGAGGATCATGTGGAAGCCGCAGTAGCCGAGTGCGGTAAGCTGGAATCCCACCTTAGGGCTAAAGTCGTGATTCTGGCCGAACCCATTGCACGGAACACCGCACCGGCCCTGGCCCTCGCCGCGGCCAGAATGAACATGGACCGCCGCGAGAGGCAAACCAGCCTGGTGATGGCAGCCGACCATTTGATTTCTCCCATCGAGGCGTTCTCTGCATCGGCCGAAGCCGCGGCAAACGTAGCCGGTTCGGGATTCATTGTTCCTTTCGGCATCACTCCCACCACGCCTGCGACCGGTTATGGATACATTGAAGTGGGCGAACCGGTCGGTGAGGGATATGAGGTGAAGTCATTTCGAGAAAAGCCCGATGCCGAAACAGCCGCGAAATACCTCTCCTCCGGCAACTACCTCTGGAACGCCGGTTTGTTCACCTATAGAAACGACATCTTTCTGTCCGAGTTGGCGGCCTGGGCCCCGGATGTGAGCAAGGCATTCTCCCGGCCGAAAGAAGACTGGTTTGAGACTCGGGTGGAAAACGGCATCGTGATACATAGTCCGTCGAGTGAATTGAGGCGCATCTACCAGGGATGCCCGGCCATATCGGTTGATTATGCGGTGATGGAAAAAACCGGAAAGATTCGAATGGTGAAGGCCGAATTTGAATGGAACGATGTGGGCAGCTGGGATGTGATAGCGGATTTGGATCCTCCTTCAAAAACCCCCCTTTATAGTGTGGAATCCCGGGGGAACTTCGTCTATTCGGACAAGCCCGTCGCTCTTTGCGGGGTTGAGGATCTCATCGTTGTCGTCTCCCACGACCGGGTGATGATATGCCGGAAGGGCAAGAGCCAACTCGTCAAAGAAGCCGCCGAAGAAGATTTGTCCCGATAAGACAGTTTTTTCCCTAAAACTGAAGCGATTGCTACTCTCAGCTGGTCAATGACATTGACGCAAGTCTGCTGTAGGAGGCAATGTATGAACAATCTGAACTCGATCATTCTGGAAGGGAACTTAACCAGGGATCCCGTGATCGACACGACACCCAAAGGAACGTCGGTATGCCACTTCACCGTGGCTTCAAATCGGTTTTACAAGTCTGACGGAGAGCGGCAGGAAGAGGTGGGATTCTTCGATGTGGAAGTTTGGTCTCGACTGGCCGAAACCTGCGGGGAATACCTTGAGAAGGGTCGCGGAGTCCGTGTGGTGGGTCGATTGAAGCAGGATCGATGGACGAACCCCGAAGGTGAGCCACGATCGAGAATCCGTATTGTGGGAGAGCACGTGGAGTTCCGCACCAGGCCGAAGACGAACATCTTGGATAAAGTGGAAGACGGCGCTGAGGCCAAGACGGAAGATGCGTCGGTAGAGGCAGAGGCGGTCCCGGCGTATTGAACCAGATGACGGGAACCGTCACGACGGTTCCCGTCACTTCTTGTCATCCTATGTCCTCCTCACCATAATGGGGTTGTGTTGGGAAAAGGCCGAGGATTCCGAAAAAAAGACGTCTCACAAGCCATTGACGAATTGAAGTCCAGTTATGAACGACTTATTTACGATCATGCGCTGAACCCGGCTCTCCTGGAGTCCCTTGAGGACCGTCACCGCCATGCGATGAATACCGGCCGCGATCCCGATCGGTTCCTTGAGGAGGAGATTCAGGAGTATAAGCGGCTTGAATCGAACACTATCAGGAAAGAGCATGCCGAATCTTTAAAAACAGAGGCTAAGCGCCGTCGTTTGGCCGGCGAATCCTTTGCCGATAAGGTTCTCGACGAATACCGTCAAAGAATTGAACACTATCCGGAGGTGGCTATTCACCCTGATGCCGACCCGGAAGTCTCCAAGCTCTATGGGGCGATGGGTTTTTTGGACAACCGACACTGGGGCGTCCTTCAGGCTTTCCTGAGACGCGCGTTTCCTCAAGCCGGTCAACTGGACAGAATGAGTATTGAACAGCGCTTCTGGCGATTTGTCGCCACGAGAGCCGGCCGATTGCCGGAGGAGCTGGAGCGGTATCGACGGGCTCTCACAGCACCGTCGGCAACAAAGAAGGAAAAGGTACGCGAAGCTCAGGAAGCCATGAAATTGGCGGCGTTCTTTCTCCACGATCTGCTGGATGTGTGTGAGAGGGCGGTTGAACAGATACCCCCGGACGATGAGGTGGACAAAGCCATGGATTTCGTTCGGGGCATGATCAACGATTTTCGACTCAAAGATCTGAAAAGGAGATAGCAGAATGTCTGAAGTGATATTAACCGATGGGAATTTTGAAGATGAAGTATTGAAGTCCGATCTTCCGGTGCTGGTGGATTTCTGGGCCGAATGGTGTGTCCCCTGCCGTATGCTGACTCCTCTGGTGGAGGAGATTGCCGGTGAGTATTCGGGCAAGGTGAAAGTGGCCAAACTTAATGTGGACGAGTGCCCCGAAACCGCCACCGCTTATAGAATCCAGAGTATCCCCACTCTTTTAGTTTTTCATAAAGGGGAGATAGCAAGCCAGAATATCGGCGTCATCCCCAAACAGAGCATTGTGGAAATGTTCGAGAAACTCACTTAGTCATCAGACCATAGCTTTTCAAGGCGCATACACCTCATCGGAATTCGGCAGCCCGAAAGACTGTCCGCCGGTGGGAACAGTATGCCAGTCATCCGGACCGTTCGAATCCATACCGGAAGACCATCGGCACAGGGATCTGGTGGCTGTGGACAAGGAGACGTCAACCGCGTCTTCGGGAGAGGGAACGGCCGTGTCGCCGTCCCATATCCATTCATCGGCTTCGGCAAGATCGCAGGCGAAATCGTATCCGTCGGCCGTCCAGCCCAGCCGTTCTTCTTCGAGAATCTCTTCACGATCCGACCAGATGACGGCATCCAGTATCGGTCCGCCTCTTCTGGAATACAGAGTGACCGCT
>JARGFR010000205.1 GCA_029210985.1 Spirochaetaceae bacterium
CATATGAACATTGAGGAGAAAGATTCCGGTGCCGCCGTCAGATTGGCCGGCGACAGGCTTTATATGCTTCATGCCAGCGAGAACGATCGCGGCGCTCCGGGAACAGGTCAGGTGTCCTGGAATCCCATTGCGGAGGCCGTCAAAGATATCGGTTATCAACGGTGGATCGTCATGGAATCCTTTACTCCTGATGTTGAGATTATTGCCAGGGCGGCATCAATCTGGAGACAAACAGAGGAAGACGGCTGGGCTCTGGCCTCAAAAGGGCTTGAATTTGTCAAAGGCTTATTCGGAAGGTAACAGTGGCAGACATCATACTGAAAGACGTTTATAAGAGGTTCAAAGACTTCACAGCCGTAAGCAATCTGAACCTCGAAATCAGAGACAAGGAATTTCTTGTCCTGCTCGGACCATCGGGATGCGGCAAGACCACAACTCTCCGAATGATTTCCGGTTTGGAGCTTCCCAGTGAGGGAAAGATTCTGCTGGACGGAGAAGATGTCACAATGAATCGGGCCTCACAGCGCGATATTGCGTTCATGTTTCAGCTCTTTGCACTGTATCCCCATCTGTCGGCATATCAGAACATCGCTTTCCCGTTGAAGACTCAGGGTGAAAAGAAGGATTTCATCGATAAAGAAGTGAAACGAATCGCAAAACTCCTCCAGATTGAGAATATCCTCAAGCGCAAGCCTAAACAGCTCGCCGGCGGGGATATGCAGAGAGTTGCTTTGGGCCGGTGTTTGATACGTAAGCCTAAAGCGCTGCTGCTGGATGAACCCATCGGAACACTTGATGCCAAATTCCGGGAGGAGATGTGGACTGAGCTCAAAAAGCTCCATGTCGACTCGCAATCGACATCTGTTTATGTCACCCATGATCAGATGGAGGCCATGTCCATGGGAGACCGTATTGCCGTTATGGACAAAGCGGTGCTTCAACAAGTTGGAGAACCTTTCGAAGTCTATTCCAATCCAAAGAACCTTTTTGTTGCCAAATTCATCGGCAGTCCCGGTATGAATTTCCTTGATATGAAAGCCGTTCCCGAAGGCGGAAAAATCATATTGAAATTTACAGGTGATGGTACCTCTGTGGAGATTTCCGATTTACTGCAGGACAAAGTGAGAAGTCATCATGAGGAGGGGCGGGAACTTGTGCTGGGAATTCGTCCGGAAGATCTTTCGTTGGTATCACCGGGAACAAAGAACTCGATTAGCGGCAGTATCTATGTGGTTGAAAATATGGGAAACCACAAGATTGTCGATGTGGAGCTTGCCGGGAATACTACTCTGCGGGTTCGGGTTGCACCGAAAGTAAAAACCGATATCGGTGACAATGTCGCGGTTTCCTTCAATATGGAGATGGTTCGCCTGTTTGACGCCGACAGCGGCGACTCCATCATGTACTAGGAGCATTTTAGATGGCTGAATTGAAATTGAAGGGAGTCACAAAAAAGTTCGACAACGTGACAGCTCTTAAGAATATTGACCTTGATATCAAAGACGGTGAGTTTTTTGTGCTGTTGGGACCCACAGGAGCGGGTAAGACCACAACGCTTCGCTGCATCGCCGGACTCGATTATCCCGAAGAGGGTGAAATTGTTCTCGGAGGAGATACGGTGAATTCTGTGATTCCGGCCGAACGGGATGTGGCAATGGTTTTCCAGTATTACACACTCTATCCCCACCTGAACGTACGTGAAAATCTCGAATTTCCTCTTCGGTCCAAGAAACGGAATCTTTCCGAGGACGAGATTGATAAACGAGTTCTGGAGGCGGCGAGGATTCTTCACATTGAGGATAAACTTCACCACAACGTCACCGAGTTGTCCGGTGGAGAAATGCAGAGGGTCGGTATCGGCCGGGCGATAGTCAGACAGCCTCGACTCTTTCTGATGGATGAACCGCTCTCCAATCTGGATGCCAAACTCCGGGAAGGCATGCGTGCCGAGCTTGCCAGACTGCACATTGATATGGGGGAGACCTTTCTGTATGTGACCCACGATCATGTGGAAGCTATGACAATGGCCGACAGAGTCGGAATCCTCAACGAAGGTGAGATACTCCAGGTAGGTACACCGGATGAAATCTATAATACTCCCGCGACGACTTTTGTGGCCACTTTTGTGGGCAGCCCTCAGATCAATGTGATATTGGCTGAGGTCAAGGGTGATTTCCTGAATCTTCCCAGCCTTGGTATTAACGTCGATCTGACTTCAAAGCAGAAAGCTGCTCTGGACGGTAGGCAGGAAATCCTCTACGGAGTTCGGCCCGAGGATGTTGAAGTGATCAAAGGCAATGATAAGGATCATTCAAGTCAGGTGTATTTCAAACAGAGTATGGGTGCAGAAGACATCGTTAATCTGAAATGCGGAGAAGGAACTCTGAGAGCTCTGGTTGAGCCGCATCTGAAACTGAAAGAAGGTGATGATGTTTCGTTTTCACTCGATATCGAACGGGTTCACATCTTTGATTTGGAAAGCGGATTGGCTCTGCGCTGATAGAGCGGGTATGGACTGAATGAGTAAAACGCGGTCTTCCATTGGTTTATGGGCTTTTATCTGGAGAGCGTATTCCGAATCCCCGATACCTCATGAAAAAGCCGTGGAAACCGTAGCCGGAATGGGCTTTGACGGTGTGGAGGTGGCGGCTTACGAGCCATATTTCACCCACAACTCATCCCGAAACAGACGAGTCTTGAGAAAATTGTACGACGATAACGGACTGGATCGCTCAGGATTGTTAGCTCCTTTTCCGTCTGCCGTCAGGTCCAGCACGGTTGAGTATCTGGATGCGGTGAAGGCGAATCTGGATATCTGTGTTGATGTGGGGATACCTATGCTGCGGGTTGAAACGGCGGAACCGCCCTCAATTGTTTCCGGTAGTCCTGAGTTTGCCGAAGCATCTTCCGCCGCGGCTGCAAACTGGAATGCAGCGGCAGAGGAATGCGCCTTAGCGGGAGTCAGCCTTGTCTGGGAATTTGACCCGGGATTCCTTTTCAACAAACCGTCGGAAATTACGGCAATGGTGGATCAAGTTGCTCATCCGAATTTCTCACTTCTGTTTGATCTCTGCCATGCCTATATGTGTGCGGTATGCGGTGCGCGGCAGACAGGGACTGTTGAAGTTCTTGACGGAGGAATCATTGAAATGATTCAACGCTGTAGCGGCAGGATCGGACATCTGCATCTGAATGATTCAGATGGGACTCTCCACGACGGAGAGACTTCAACTCATGCACCCCTGGGCAGCGGACTGCTTGATTTTGATGCCGTCGTACCGGCGCTGATAGAGGCCGGTTACGACGATGATTGGTGGGTTCTTGACCTTTGTTATTGGCCCAAAGCACTCGATATGACCGCCGAAAATAAAGTTTTTCTCGACGGTCTGATAGAAAAGTACAGGAGGTAGTTTATGAACGGAAAGATGAAAGCACTGGTTTTCTATGAAAAGGAAGACATGCGGCTTGAGGAACGGGATATCCCCGAGGTCGGCCCCGACCAGGTTCTCGTTAAAGTGGCTTATGTGGGTATCTGCGGTTCAGATGTCTCATACTTTTTCGGCATGTCGCCGCTGGGTACTGACGACGGCAAAGGACCTCTGGTTCTCGGTCATGAGTTTACAGGCGAGGTTGTTGAAGTCGGTGCGATTCCCAAAGCTAAAGGGCTTTTCTCCCCCGGTGATCTGGTGGTTGTGAATCCTGTCCAATACTGCAATGCCTGCGAAATGTGCGACGACGGAAAAACTCATCTCTGTGAAAACATGACGGTCAACGGTGTTACCAAAGACGGTGCGATGGCTGATTATGTTTCGGCGGACTATACCGGAGTATTCAAACTTCCCAAGGGCATGAGTCTCTCCGACGGAGCCTTCATCGAACCCATGGCCTGCGCCGTCAACGCTTTTCGGAAGCTGGATTTAGAGCCTGGACAGCTGGTTTCGATCTGGGGTCCCGGTGCGATCGGACTTATGATGGTACAGATGGCAAAATCCCTCGGTGCCGGTAAAGTCGCGCTGATCGGCACAAGAGATTATCGCCTGGACGTGGGGAAAAAGCTGGGTGCGGATTTCATCTACAACATCAAGGACACGAAATCACCCTATTACACCGGCGATTTGGCTGAGTCATATAAGAAGGATATGGGTAAGCTGGTTGACAGGACAATCTGTGCCACCGGTTCCAATGAAGGATTTGAACTCGCCGTGGAAACCAGCGGCAACTGTTCCATTATCATTCACTTCGGACTGCCGGATGAAGACGATAAGTTCCGAATACCCGCCCTTGCTTTTCACACCGCGGACAAACAGATCCGTTCGGCGTGGCTGGCACCCATGGTATGGCCCGAAACTCTGCGAATGCTGGAACATGGACTGGTTGACGTGAGTTCCCTGGTCACCCATACCTTTCCCATGGAGGACGCCGAAAAAGCCATTCGCAACCTCAAAGACGTTATTGATCAGCCTATTAAAATCCAGTTGAAAAACAGTTGAGCGCGGGAGGCATAAATGAAACCTGAAAAAAGTGTGAATGTCTGCATCGTCGGACTCGGGTTCGGTGCGGAATTCATTTCCATCTACCAGGCTCTCCCGGGTGTGGAAAAAGTCGCTATCTGCGCCAGAACCGCATCCAAGGTGAAGGAGGTGGGGGACCATCACGACATCCCCGAGGATCTGCGTTTCACCGACTATGATGAAGTGCTCCGTCGTGATGATATCAACACCATTCATGTTGTCACACCTTTCACCGTTCACGCCGAGCAGACATTGGCCGCATTAAGAGCCGGTAAACACTGTGCATGCACTGTCCCGATGGCAATGACCATCGAAGACTGCGTAGAGATAGTGAAGGCTCAGAAGGCGGCCGACAAGGTGTACATGATGATGGAAACGGCCATCTACACTCGTGAATACCTCTATGTAAAAAACCTCGTTTCCACCGGGAAACTCGGCCGGATTCAGTTCGTCCGTGGATCTCACCAGCAGGATATGGGCCTTGAAGGCTGGCCGGATTACTGGCTGGGCTTCCCCCCGATGTATTACGGAACCCATGCCATCGCACCGCTGGTGGATATCAACAATGCTTTGGTAGACAGAGTCGCCTGTCACGGCTCGGGTCGGATCAATGAGGATATGATTCCCAAATACGGTTCGCCCTTCGCAGTTGAAACCGCGACATTCAAACTCAAAGGAACCGATGTCAAAGCCGAAGCGACCAGATCGCTTTATGATACGGTCCGACAGTACCGGGAGAGCTTTGACTGTTACGGCGACAAACTCTCATTTGAGTGGGAGCAGATCGAAGATGAGGGTCACTTGCTTCATGAAGGTGGCGAGGAATGCCGAAGGATTTCAGTCCCTGATACCGACAATCTCCTGCCGCCCGAAATTAAACAATTCACCAAGCGGGAGATTATCGAAGATAAGGATCATGTGTCGTTTATCCAGGGAGCCGGACACGGCGGGTCTCACCCTCATCTGACTTGGCAGTTTGTTTCCGCCATTCTGGAGGGACGCGACGCACCGGAGAATGCCGTAAAGTCAGCCAATATTACGGCAGCCGGACTTTGTGCTCATGAATCGGCAATGAAAGACGGTGAGGCCGTGAAAATTCCGGATTTTGAAAACCTGTAATTTTCCGTCACCAAGCCGAATAAACCGGCGGCTCCCGGCCTCAGGCCGAGAGTTTTTTCATGAAGGCAATATCTGGAAAGAAATATCAAGGAGCATTTTTTTGAAAAACGTGAGAGACATCATGACAAAAGCCAGAGAGGAGAAAATACTCATTCCGGCACTGAACGTGCCATATCCTCCCATGGCCGGGCCCATGATCCGGGCGGTTGTTGACGAAGGCTCCTTCGCGCTGATTGAAGTGGCCCGGGTTGAATGGGAGAAATTCGGTGCCGTCAGCATCGAAGCCATATACCGGGAGTATGAGAAGCATGCGGACGCCGGACATGTCCGTCTTCATTTGGACCATGTTCCGGTTATCGATGAAGACAATATGAAGGTCGATTACCGGGCCATTATCACGGAAGCGCTGAACCTCGGTTACGACTCGGTGATGATTGATGCGTCCCGACTGAATCTTGACGGCAATATTTCAGCCACACGAGAGATTGTGGAATTAGCCCATCCGAAAGGAGTCCCGGTTGAAGCAGAACTGGGTGCGGTTCTCGGCCACGAATCCGGTCCCATTCCTCCTTATGAAGAGCTTTTCTCAACGGGT
>JARGFR010000206.1 GCA_029210985.1 Spirochaetaceae bacterium
CCCTTCCTTATCTCTCTTTTCCACCTTCACTTGGGAACCGCGCTTCTCCGCCGTCATACGGCCGGCGTCATCGTGTTCGTAGTTCCAGATTTGTTCGGCCGGGGGATCGAGGGTCTTCACGATTCGTCGTGTTAGGCGGGAACGATCGTCCCGCTCAAAAATCTCCCTTCCAGTGACCTTCCCGGAAGAACCCAGCCTGTAGCAAGCCGTCTGCAGGCCGTTTTCGTTGTAGGCGTAGAGGAGCACTTCTCCCTCTTTTTCCTTGGAAACCAGTTGACCCTTCGCGTTCCAGCTGTAACGTGCGATAAATCGACGGGTCCCTTCTTTCCAAGAGAGGAATTTGCGGCGAAATTCGGCCCGTTCCAGGGTGAGAGAGTCAATAGAACCGCTGGTATCCAGCAAGGGATCGGGAATCATTCTCATATTATGGTTAAAGCATCATACCGTTTCCACAGAACGCCAAATCCGTCCTATAATATGGCTATGAAATCCATTCTGGTGATCAACGATTCGTCCATGCTCCGTGACTTTATGGAAAAGCAGCTCAGCGAATACGGATTCGAAGTGATCCAGGCGATCAATGGGCTGGATGGTTGGAGCAAGATCCGTCAGAAGGACCCGGACCTAATCATTATGGACTACTTTCTAACTCGGAAGAGCAGCATGGAAGTCCTCAAGGCTATGGCCGAGGATCCCAATATAGAGGGAATACCTGTGGTGATTACCACATCCAAGCTGGATAAGCGACAGGTTATGGACATCGCCCAGATGGGCGTAAAAAAAATCTTGAACAAGCCGGTCAAAATCGACGCACTTCTCTCGGCCATTACCGAACTGCTGGATGTGGCGATCGAAATGGACGATACGCCGTGCATCCTTGATGCTCATCTGAACGATCAGATTCTCTTTGTCGAGATTGCCCGAGGGTTTAATCGGGAGAAAATCAATCTACTGCGCTACAAGATAGCGGAGCTCATTCGCCTTTACTCGGTTCAGGATCCCCGGATTCTTATAATGATGACGGATATTGATTTTCGTGATGAAGATAAGAACAAGCTCGAAGTGCTTCTGACGGAGGTTCTTGATTTTGTCTCCAGTCCGAACAGGCTGCGGGTTCTGACGGTTTCAACCGATATCAAGGACTACATCACCAAGAACGTTAATCTCACCGAGGTTGTTGTCGTGGCCAGTCTGGAGGAAGCGATGGACGGCCTCCTGGGCATCAAGGGAATGGAATCCCTTACGGCGGAGCAAGACATTGTTCAGGAACGGTTTTTTTCCGCAAAACAGGAATTGCAAAGAGAATCCTTTCAGCTCAATTTTCAGAGTGAATCACCACAGGATAGTCTGAGCCACCTGGGAGGCAAGGTGAGCGTTGCAGTGGTTGATGACGATATGATTGTCCGGGAAATCATCAAGAATGCATTTGCCGCCACGGGCTGGGAAACCGTCACCTTCTCGAACGGTCTGGAATTCGTTGAGGCTTTGGAGACCGACGCATCTTTCGATTTGCTGTTTCTTGACCTCATTATGCCTGAAATGAATGGTTTTGCCGTTCTTCAAATGATGAACGGGAAGGGTCTTGAAATACCGACTATCATTTTAACGGCTCTATCCAGGAAGGAGAGTGTCGTGAAGGCCAGAGAATTCGGCGTAAACAGCTATCTTATCAAACCGATCAAACCTGAGGGCATCCTGGCAAAAGCGGCTGAAATCCTGGGAGCAGACTTCTAGTATGGCCAGAGCTTTCGATCGTCTGCCCTTTGCCGAGACGATTGAACATCATCCCGAAGGTGTTGCATACGTCGGGGATAAAAACGACATTATCGACTGCAACGAGACATTTCGATTGATGACCGGGGTTGGAGAAGGACCTCTGCAGCGCCTGGACAATATTGTCCATCCCTCTCATTTCCAGGCCTGGTCGGCGGGACTGTCCCGATTTCTTGCGGATAAGACAGGTACGCACCGATTGATTCTGAGACTCCACCGGGACAGCAAACCGGACCGATGGGTCCGCCTTTCCTTTCTTCCCCTGGAATATCTGGACGACATGGGTTTTCTCATCCTTGTCAGTGATATTACGGGTCAGAAGCGATTGGAAATGAAGCTGATAAGGGCTCGAGTCGAAGCGGAGAATGCGACCCGGACAAAGAGTGAGTTTCTGGCAAACACAAGCCATGAAATCAGGACTCCGATCCATACGGTTATCGGTATGTCCGAACTGCTCCAGGAAACAGGTCTTGACCAGGAACAGAACGACTATCTCGGGCAGATCCGATTTGCCGCGGACGTTCTGCTGACCCTGATCAACGATATCCTGGATTTCTCCAAGATCGAAGCCGGCCAGCTCCGGCTGGAGCATACCGCTTTCGATCTCATCGAGATGCTTGAGGATGCGGTGGATCTTGTGGCCTTGGAAGCACACAAGAAAAACGTCGACATCGGACTGTTCGTGGAGCCCGATGTTCCCTTCAGAGTTTTCGGTGACCCGACTCGTCTTCGTCAGGTTATTGTGAACCTAGTCAACAATGCGGTGAAATTCACCCACAACGGTGAAGTTCTGTTGGATGTGAATACCGTATCGGTCACCGCCGAATCTGTGCGCCTCAGGCTCTCGGTGAACGATTCGGGAATTGGAATTCCGTTGGAGAAGCAGGAACATCTCTTCCAGGCCTTTCACCAGGCTGACAGTTCCACGACGCGTCAATTCGGCGGCACCGGACTTGGGCTGTTTATCTCGAGAAGTATCGTGGATCAGATGGGCGGGGCTCTTTCATTCACAAGTGAGTCGGGGGAAGGATCTTCATTCTTTTTTGAATTGGATTTCGAAAGGGCCGATGAGGGCCTTCAGCTGCCTGTGGTGCCCGAAGATTTTTTTGCAGGACGCCGCATCCTGGTCGTCGACGACAACGATGCCATGCGAAATCGTCTGGCCCGGACTCTGGAAGCCTGGGGATTGCGGGTCGACCAAGCCGGAGGCGCGGAGGAAGCGTTGTTCCTGATGCGTTCGGCCGCAGAGGATCCGTATTTGATCGTCATCGTCGACCAAACCATGCCGCACATAGATGGGTGGCAGTTTGCCAGTGTCGTGCATACGGACATGAACCTTTATCCGTCACACAAAATACTGATGTCCATGAAAGGCGGTATCGGATCCGTCGAGGCCAAGATGAAGCTGTTGGGCTGGTTTGACTCCTACCTGACCAAGCCTCTCCGCCTTTGCGACCTGGCTGCGGCGATTTTCCGTCTTCTCAGCCGGGAAATGGATCTGGAGGATGCCGAAGAGCTGGAAGAGCTGGAGAAGGATGGGGGCGATGAGTCTCTCCTCAATGTCGTGGGCAAGCGTGTTCTGATAGCGGAAGATCATGAGGTTAACCGTCAACTCCTACGTACCATCCTCGAGAAGAACGGCCATGTTGTTTCCGAAGCACCCAACGGCGAAGAAGCGTACAACATCGCTGAAAATGAAGCGCCGGATATCATTTTCATGGACTGCCAGATGCCCGTTATGAATGGATATGAGTCGACAAAGAAGATTCGGGAATCCGGCTACAGTGGGCCGATCATTGCCGTAACGGCAAGTGCCGTGGCCGAAGAACGGGAACGGTGTTTGGACTGCGGTATGAGCGATCTGATGACTAAACCCTTCAAGCAAACCGACATCCTGATGATGATTGAACGTTTCCTGGGAGTCGGACGAAGTCTTGCCGGTTCGGCGCCGTCTCTTCAAGTTCCCGAAGAGGTCGCCGAACTTGAACCGATAGAAGACGAACCGGAAACTCCCTCTGTCGACGATGAGGCAAAGGCGGAGAGTTCGTCCGATTCGTATGAACATCTTCCGGTGTTTGATTATCAGGCGGCCATTCAGACATTTCTTGGAAACGAAGCGACTGTACGCAACCTTCTGCAGCCTCAAATGGCGAAGATGGAAGGAGAGGTGAAAACAATTTCTGCGGTCGCGGATTCCGGGGATTTTGAAACCGTGAGAACCACCGCCCATTCCATCAAAGGAAGCTGCCGCAACATGGATATGAATCGCTGTGGAGAAGCCGCCGCCGCATTGGAGGCGGCGGGAAAGAATGCCGATGCCGAAGCGACGAGAGTCGCGCTGGAACAATTGAAAATTGAATTCCTGTTGCTGAAAGGGGAAGTGGAACGGATTCTCTCCAATAATTAAACCGTCTGATCTTTTTCGACCGTCCGGTTACTATCTAGCTTTTTCCCGCGGCCATCGGCCGGGCACAGAGGAAATCACGTATTCCCTCCAACAGAGCCGAATGGTCCTCTGCGGCGAGGAACTGAGGGAACTCTTCTTTAATGGAATCCGGTGCGCGGAACAGCAGACCTTGGTCCGCCGCCTGGAGCATCGTGATATCATTATACGAATCTCCCGCGGCAAACACCCTCAGACCCATACTCCTGAAGGCTTCGACAGCTTTCCGCTTACCGTCCGGCTGTCTCAGGGTGTAGCCGATGATGCGGTCGTCTTTATCCACATCCAGGGTATTGCAGAAGAGTGTAGGGAAATCCAACTTGCGCATCAGTGGCGCGGCGAATTGTTCGAAAGTATCGGACAGTATCACAAGCTGGGTTTCGGATCGCAGCCGCCTGGTGAACTCCAATGCGCCTTCCAGGGGGGTCAACTTACCGATGACCTCCTGTATATCCTTCAAGCGAATATTCTGACTATCCAGAAGACCCAGACGGTGGGCCATGAGCTCGTCATAATCCGAAATGTCCCGAGTGGTCAGGCGAAGTTCTTTAATGCCGGTCTTCTCGGAGACGGCAATCCATATCTCCGGTACAAGAACGCCTTCCAAGTCGAGGCAAACGAGCTCCATGAATCACCCTCCGTGGCCGCCATCATATCGGCGGCGACCGATCCATGACAAGACATTGCGGTAAAGGCTTGCCGCAATGCAGTCGGTACTAAGAATCGGTGGGCGGATCCGCCCAAACAGCCTGTTTGTCCTGCTCCCAAATATCCTGGGCATCCCAGGGATAGCAAATCCATCGGTCTTCTATTTTCAGCCCCCGATAGTAACGCTTCACCTGGACAGGAATCTCTCGGCTCTTGGGTTTGTCCTTGTCGTGAAGAACCGCGACGGCAATCTCCAGCGGATCGTGACGCAGCAGCCGTTCCAGGCAGAATCCGATCGTACTCCTGGTGTCGTCCACTTCATCCACCAGGAGAATCCGTCTTCCTTTGATCTGGTTGATCGGATCATCCAGCCATTGGGTCACCACCGGGGCATCCATTTTATTATCGTCCAGGTCGTAGTAGGCCATACCGACGGCGATGATGGGACGGTTGATATAGGTTTTCAGCATCCGTGCGGGAATGAATCCGCCTGTACCGATGGCGATCATATGATCGAACGTATATCCGTCGGCCTCAATCTGACCTGCGATTTCTTTGACTGTCTGATGGATCTGATTGTACGAAAGGAAGAGCTTTTCCATGACGCAGGATAGCGCGGGTTTGCGAAACCGATCAAGGGATTTCCGACATGGATTGCTCTCGGCATTAAAGATTGATGTTTCATTGAAAATAAACACGAAAAAGATAAACCTTGACGGGGGTATGGACCAAACGTGAGGGCATGGCTATACTACGTCGACTTCTTTGGTCTATCCCCCCAAAAGGTAAATATTTATATCGCAAAATCCCGCCAACGACGCGGAAACATACTGAGGTAGGAACTCATGAGTCTTGATATCACCAAGATGCGCAACATCGGAATCAGTGCGCATATCGACTCGGGTAAAACGACGCTCTCCGAAAGGATCCTCTTCTTTTGTCAGAAGATACATTCCATTCATGAAGTAAGGGGCAAGGATGGCGTCGGAGCCACCATGGACTCCATGGAACTCGAGAAAGAACGGGGCATCACCATCGCCTCGGCAGCAACGAATGTCACCTGGAAAGATCATCCGATCAACATCATCGACACTCCGGGCCATGTGGACTTCACCATAGAAGTCGAACGCGCACTGCGAGTGCTCGACGGGGCCGTCCTGGTCCTCTGCTCGGTCGGCGGTGTCCAGTCCCAATCCATCACGGTGGACCGGCAGCTGAAGCGGTATCGTGCGCCGCGTATCGCGTTCGTGAACAAGTGCGACCGAACCGGCGCCAACCCTTACAAGGTCGCTACCCAGCTGCGGGAGAAACTCGGACACAACGCCGTCCTGCTGCAGATCCC
>JARGFR010000207.1 GCA_029210985.1 Spirochaetaceae bacterium
AAATGCCGAAGTCGCGGGCGATGCGAACCGCACCCTCGACCATCAATCGGGCGCCGACGACCAGGAAAACGAGACCGACGACCGCCGCGGCCGCGGCCGCGGCCGCCGGCGCTGATTTTTCAGATCGAGCGACAGACATCGGCGCCTCCTCCGCATATTCGGCTTCATAATCGGCCGCGCCCATGCATGAAGTGAGTGCCAATACCGCTAATCCGACGCTCCAAAAACTCAGAAAGGTTTTCATGTTCATAATCTACCCCACAGTGAAAAAATCACGGGTTTTCAATCTGAATTTTTTGAAAGAAACAGTCTTCACTATTCCCACTCAATCGTAGCCGGCGGTTTGGAAGAAACATCATAAACCACACGTCCGATGTGTTTGACGTTGTTGGTAATCTTCGCGGATATTTCCAAAAGGTCTTTGGTGGGAAAATCAAAGACATCGGCCGTCATGCCGTCACGGCTGACAACGGCTCGAAGACCCAGAACATTTCCGTATTCTCTGGCATCACCCGTGACTCCCACCGATCTTACCGGCAACAAAACGGCGAAAGCCTGCCAGATCTGATGATAAAGTCCACGTTTTTTCAATTCGGAGATGTAAATAGCATCGGCTTCCCGGAGGATATCCAGCTTTTCTTTTGTGACGTCCGAAAGAATCCGAATTCCGAGGCCGGGCCCCGGGAAAGGATGGCGATGAACGATATCGGGAGAAACGGCCAAAATTTTTCCCAACCGTCTGACTTCGTCCTTATAGAGCTTTTCCAGCGGTTCGATGAGTTCTCCGGCCGCTCTCTTGGCTTGAACCAGGGGAGTTCCGACATTGTGATGACTTTTAATCACATGGGCCTGATTTCCCACGCCCTGCCCGGATTCAATGAGATCCGTATACAGTGTCCCTTGGGCCAGCATATAGCCCTGGGGCAGATGTTTGGCGATTTCTTCTCTCTGGACGCGAATAAAGGCATCGCCGATGATTTGGCGTTTTTTTTCCGGATCTTCGATTCCGGCAAGAGGAATGAGGAATCGGTCCCTGGCGTCAATCAGGAGAAGGTTCTTCGCTCCGAGCGCCTTGAGGCTTTTGGCCACTTCCTCGCTCTCGCCTTTGCGCATCATGCCGGTGTCGACATACATCAGCCAGATTTTCTCATGCGGCAGTGAACGAAGCAGCAGAGCGGCGGCCACAGTCGAATCCACCCCGCCCGAAATGAGCAGGAGCACATCTTTACCATCGGCTTTTTGACGCAGACTCTTCGCTTCCTCTTCTATGTACTGCTCCAGCGACCATTCTTTGCGTGCTTTTGAGATTTCACAGGCAAAATTTTCCAGTAGTTTATCACCGTATTCGCAGTGACTGGCCTCGGGATGGTATTGAACACCCCAAAAGGGTTTATGGAGATGCGCCGCGGCGGCGGGAACGCCGTTCTCACTATAGGCAATCTGCTCAAAGTCGAGTCCCAGGGATGAAACGCTGTCACCATGGCTCATCCAAGAGAGAAAGCTCTCCGGTATGCCGTCAAAAAGGCGATTAGATCCCTGATGCCTTACTGCAGAGCGGCCGTACTCCCGATGAGGCAGCGCTTTGACTTCACCTCCGGCGGCTAAGGTCAGCTGATGAAAACCGTAGCAGATGCCCAGTACAGGCAACCCGCAAGTCAGTACAGCCGGATCCGGCTTTGGACTTTCGTCATTCCAGGAGGAATGCGGTGAACCCGAAAGGATGATGCCTTTCACACCCTCATGGAGCACATCATCCAGCGACGCATCGCCGGGGGCAATTTCAGAATACACACCAAGATCCCTGATGCGACGACCGATAAGCTGAGTCGTCTGTCCGCCGAAATCCAGGATTAGGATTGTATCCACGGTTCCACCTTCATGAAGGTTTCATCCCTCAAGGGTCCCACCGAATACCCATGCACCGGCACATCCGTAAAATCTTCAATAAAGTCCACCAGACGCCGGGCACCTTCGGGGATGTCTTCGATTTTACGGGCATCGGCCACTTTCCCATCCCAACCGGGGAACTCCTGCAGTACGGGTTTCACCCGTTCGAGATCGGCGGCGTTGGAGGGAAAGAAATCAATCGTTTCTCCATCCAGTTCATAGGCGGTGGATACACTGATCGTGTCGAAACCGTCGTAGAGATTGAGATGCGAGAGAATAAATCCATCCAGACTGTTCACCCAGCCGGCGTATTTGAGGGCGACGAGATCCAGATATCCGATGCGGCGGGGACGGCCGGTGGTGACTCCATACTCATGCCCCAGTTCCCGGAGGGTTGCGGCCAAGTCGCCGGCGCCGGATTCGGCCGTCATTTCGGTGGGGAACGGCCCGTTTCCCACTCTAGTCTGGTAAGCCTTGAACACGCCGAGGCATTTATCGATGCGCCGCGGACCGATGGCCGCGCCCAGCGCGGCCCCGGGTGTCGTGGAAATACCGGATGAGACATAGGGGTAGGTTCCATGATCCAAGTCCAGTAGAGCTCCCTGAGCGCCTTCCAGCAGAATCTTTTTTCCCTGATGCTCCATCATGAACGCCGCAAGGTTCACCTTCATGGCCGCCAGTCTACCCTTGTAGGGTTCCAGCCAATCCTTTTCCGAATCGCTCAGAGCACCCCAGATGATGGGATCCCAAAGGTCGGCGATACGAATACCGTCCCTTGAAGCCTTGCGCATGTACGCCACACCGATACCGCGGCCTGTGGTTCCGATGGGACGGGCCCGTCTCTCATCAATGCTCCGGTCTTCACTTTTGTATTCCGGCAGCACAAGATGAGCCCTGTCCGACACGACGACACGGCCTTCCCATTCGATCCCTTGAGCGGCGATTCCGGCCAATTCCTCAAACATGGAGGCCGGATCAATCACCATACCGTTTCCCAGGACGACGGTTTTACCCGGAGAAATGATGCCCGCGGGAATCAGGTGGAGGGCGAAAGTCTTATCGTCCACTTTGATGGTATGACCGGCATTGGCTCCTCCGGAGAAGCGGACCACCAGATCGGCGTCTTCGGAGAGATAATCGACCATTTTACCTTTGCCTTCGTCGCCCCACTGGGCTCCGACCACGACTAAATTCATAAATTGACTCGCTTATGATCTTGTGTAGTTCGGGGCTTCTTGGGTGATGTTCACATCATGAGCATGGCTTTCCCTGAGTCCCGCCGCCGATATCTTGATGAAACGGCGGTAATTGCGCAAGTCGGCCAAAGTGGCGCATCCGGTGTATCCCATACCTTTTTTCAACCCGGTGACCAGCTGATGCAGATAAGGTGCCAACTCACCCTTGTACGGAACTCGGCCTTCAATACCTTCAGGCACAGGTTCGTCTCCCTCGGCCATTCTGTAGCGATCGCCGCCGCCGGATTGAATGGCGCCGATGGAACCCATACCGCGATAAGATTTAAAAATTCGTCCCTCGTAGATAATTTCCCGGCCCGGGGATTCCTTCAGACCGGCAAACAGGTTTCCTATCATCACCACCGATGCTCCGGCACCGACGGCCTTGGCAATATCTCCGGAAAACTTGATTCCGCCGTCGGCAATCACCGGTATACCGTGAGGATCGCAGGCTTCTACAGCATCGGAGACGGCCGAGAACTGAGGGACCCCGATTCCCGCGACAATTCGCGTGGTGCAGATGGAGCCCGGTCCCACGCCGACTTTCACCGCATCGGCTCCGGCTTCCACAAGCCGTCTCGCACCGTCTCCATCGGCAATATTGCCGCCGATCAAGGGAATATTCGGCCAGGCTTTTTTTATGGCGGTTACGGATTTGAGCACGTCCACCGACGCACCGTGCGCCGTATCAAGAACAAGAAAGTCGACCCGGCTTTCCGAGAGGTAAGGCAGACGTGTTTCCCAGTCGCGAGGACTCACCGCCGCACCCACCACCAGGTTGCCGGCAACATCCAATGCCGCGTTGGGATAATCCCGATGCTTCTCCATGTCCCGAACCGTAATCAGACCCGTAAGCCGATTCTGATCGTCAACAACAGGCAGTTTTTCTATGCGATGTTTGTCAAATTTTTCCCTGGCCGTATCTTCTGTGGGGGTGCCGGTTTCCACAATCACGTTCTTGGTCATGACATCCTGAACAAAATCCTCGGGATGAACATTGAATTTCAGATCCCGCTCGGTGATGATGCCCACAAGATGACCCGAATCCAGAACCGGTAGGCCGGTTACGCCGGTTTCGTCCATAATGCGTCGGACTTCGGCCAGGGTAATACCCGTTTTCACCGTCACCGGATCCTCGATAACCCAATTGAGGAATCGTTTCACCCGTCCAACCTGACGAGCCTGTTCCTCAGGCGGCAAATTTCGATGAATCACGCCGGCACCGCCCTCAAGAGCCAGTGCGATGGCCATTTTTTCTTCAGTCACGGTATCCATCGCGGATGAAATAACCGGCACATTCAGGCTGATTTTTCCGGCCAGTACTGTTTTGACGTCGGCTTCTGCGGGAAGAACTTCCGAGTAGGCCGGCACCAGAAGGACATCGTCATAACTGAGCGCTTCACGTAATTCCATTATTTTTTTACCTCGTTCCTAAGTTCACTTGAGATATCCCTGTACTTCCGGGCCAGATCGCGGGCTCTTTTTGCGGCCAGGCCGCTGTAAGCCGATGGTTTACCGTAGAAGTCTTTCGCGTCGACTCCTATAACATCTTGAAGTCGTTCAGAAAGAATCCGCCATATTTCCGGCTCGTCTTCTTTGAGGACTTGACTCAACGACCGACCGGACGAGTCCGCTTCCAATGTGGAACTGCGGACAATCTCATGAGCATCCGCATAGCCGGAGAGCGCAAGAAGTATATACGTCGGTTCGGCCAGGACGCCCTCGCCCAGACCTGAAAGATTTTCAGCCATTTTCTCTTTTCTGACCGCCAGTCCATCGACGACTTTCTTCATCCTGGCCGCCGCGGCGGCGAAACCGGCGATATAATCGGTAACAAAACGCCCCGAGGCGGAGTTGGACAAATCCCGCTGGTGCTCAGATATCTGGTCCATATAGAAAGTCATGACTCTGGGAGCGAAAGCCTTCCAGAGACTCTTCACATGTTCACTGTTCCAGGGATTTCGTTTTTGAGGCATTGTCGACGATCCAACCTGCCCCTGCCCGAAGGATTCGGTGACCTCTCCGATTTCCGATCGCTGGAGATGCCGGAGGTCGTCGGCGAGGTTGGCAATAATCCCGAATGTGACGTTCACCTCCAGGAGCAGCCGCAGCAGATGTTCCGGCTCGACGATTTGATTGGCATAGTCGGCCCTCTTCAGCCCCAACATGCTCAGATATTCATCCTCCAGGGCTTCGGGATCCCGTGTAATGAGACTTGTGGCGTTGTAGGCGCCGACCGCTCCCGCCAGTTTCCCCCTGAGTTCTCCGGATAATCGAGTCAACTCCCGGACCGATTGACCAAGACGGGAGACATACTCCGCCATCGCAAATCCAAATGTGATGGGAACAGCCAGTTGACCGTGAGTTCGCCCCGCTTGTGGTGTTTCCGATTCACTTTCGGCCAATCGGATCATGCTGTCGAGAAGATCGAGAATCAGGGGAATCACACATCCCCGCATGGCATCCCGCACCCTCATGGCCATCGCCGTGTCCAGAATATCCACCGACGTCGCGCCCAGATGCACCCATGGCGCCAGAGATTCTGGGATATGCCGCTGAATCACATTCACCAAAGCACGAATATTGTGCCGGGTTGTTTCCTCTTCCCGAGCCACTTCTTCCGGATCGATGCGGTCTTCCAGACCGTCGATGGACGCATAGAGATCCTCATCACCATTCAGGCTCGTTCTGATATGAGCCTTGAGCAGGGACAACTCCGCCCTGACCAGATAACGAACCGCGGCTTTTTCACTGAGAGTTTGGGATAATGTGTCGAAAAGTTCACGATTGGCCGCCCAGTATCGATGATCCAGGGGCGAAATGTTAAGATAAGGGTCTCGATTTTCCATGTAGAATCATGGCAGAAATCCGGGGCCGTTTTCAAGCCCATCCACGTGCTTGACGTAATTCGCCGCCATCGGTAAAGTCTTCCTCACGCGCCTGTCGTATAATGGTTATTACCTTAGCCTTCCAAGCTAAAGATGTCGGTTCGATTCCGATCAGGCGCTGAAGTCGAGAGCAATGGACAAGCTCGCTTGGACATTGCCGAGACGAAGCGACTGAGCTCCAACAGA
>JARGFR010000208.1 GCA_029210985.1 Spirochaetaceae bacterium
AGGACAAAGGAGCGTAATGTTAAACGGAGATTTTACCTGCGCATTTAGGAATAGATTTGAGTTATGAGGCAACCATCTGTAGACCATCAAATTATCCCAACATACCCATCCATGAATCTCTCACTCTTAGTTAGAAGATTTCTCAAGACAGTTAATTAATCAATCTCACTACCCGAAGCAAAAAGAAGGGAGCCGTCCATGTCTTGGCGGACAACGGCTCCCTGAAACAAATCCCTCTCCGAAGAGAGGCAAATACTGTTACTTCATATTCGGGTGCTTCTCCAAGATATTCAACTCCATGGCCGTCACTTTCATTGGAAAAGACCCGGAAGATGCCCACGGTGCGGTGGGCGGAGGCTATGGGGGCACGGTTATGTCCTACGTTACTTTCACGGTTTTACCGAGGGTCTATGGATGCGCCGTTGGCGCTGTCCGGACTGCCGGGCCGTACACACCGCCAGACCTGCAGACTATCCACCGGGGTCGGCATACCCCGCCGAACTGCGAAACCGCTCCATCCTCACCAAGCTCGACGGCAGAACCTTCCTCCCGGAGGTTCCCAGGCAGAACCAGCAGTACTGGAAACGGGCCTTCGACTTCACCCTGCGGCGAGGAGAGAACTGGCCTACGGCGAAAGAATTCCTGAAACAACGAATCATAGCCGCACATCAACCGGTGTCATTCGGTATCAAATATCGTGTTATTCCCTCCGGCCTGGATCCACCCTACCTGGATTTTGCGGTGACCCGCTCACCTTCGGTGGTTCATCTTTGGTGAATCGACTTGCATCGGAGGTGTCATACCATGACCAGAGAACAAAAGGAAAAAGTCGCGGTCTTTCGCTTCGGGGTTATCTTCCCCCTGGCCGAGTGCCGCGCCGGAGAAAAGTGGGGAGAGAAAGAGCGTATCCTGGCCGAGCTAACCGCCAAGGAGTGGGAAATCCCTTTCTCCACCAGAACCTTCATCAGTCGGGGGACCATACTCAACTGGCTCTCCCGCTACCGCAAAGGCGGGGAGAAGATCGAAGCACTCTTTCCGGCCGAGAGGAGCGATCGCGGTGGGTGCCGAACCTTAGATCCGGGAGTTTTGGATGCCCTGGTGAACCTGCGCAAGGAGAACCCCAAGCTCTCGGTTCCTCGCCTGGTGGAAAAGGCGGCCGCCTCAGGTGTCCTGGCTGGGAGTCCACAGGTCTCACTACCCACCGTGTATCGCCTGATGCGTAAGCACAAAGTTGAAGGCACCAGAAAACAGCAGGATATGCGTAAGTTCGAAGTGCAGATGTCCAACGATCTATGGCAGTCCGACTGTATGCACGGGCCCAAGGTGGTCCATGAGAAACAGATACGCAAGACCTACCTCTTTGCCTTCCTCGACGACCATAGCCGCTTGATTCCACACTCCCAGTTTTACCTGGCCGAGAACCTGGAAAACTACCTCGACTGCTTCTGGAGCGCACTGCGCAAGAGGGGTGTTCCGAGGAAGCTGTACGTGGACAATGGCCCCTCCTTTCGTTCTCATCGCCTGCAGATCGGATGTGCCGAACTCCGCATCGGACTGACCTATGCCAGGCCCTACCGCCCCCAGGGCAAGGGTAAGATCGAGCGCTTCTTTCGAACCGTTCGCGGTCAGTTCCTTCCTGAAATCCCCGGCGAGCTTACCCTGGAAGAACTCAACCGACGCTGGGAACACTACGTGGAGAAAATCTACCATGAGCGCCGCCACGGTGGCACTGAAATGACGCCTATTGAGCGTTACCTCCAAGACGCCAAGGTGCTGCGTAAAGCCCCGGATCAGCTGCCCGAATATTTTCGCCGCAGCGAGGTTCGCAAAGTCAACAACGACCGCAGCGTCAAGCTCGACGCGAAGACCTTTGAAGCTCCCGCCGGGCTGGTGGGAATGTCTGTGACCCTCCGCTTTGAAAACTACGACCGCATCGAAGTGTTTCTAGGGGATATCTCCAAGGGTTTTCTAAAAAGATTGGATGTCCATGCGAATAGTCGGGTCGGCCGTCTAAAGAACGAAGCCGAAACCGCACCGAGAGGCGGGGAGCTTTTCGGGGGTGCCATATGAGCGATCTTCGGCATTTCTTCGGCCTGAGGAACGACCCCTTCCCCCAGAACCTACCGGTGAAGGATCTCTATCCTCTGCCCGCCCTTGAGCCCTTGGAGAAACGGGTGATCTTCGCCGTCGAACAGAGGGCTCTCACCGTCATTACCGGAGATGTGGGGTCGGGAAAATCTACATCTCTGCGGTACATCGGCAGCAGGCTGCACAGCTCCGAATACCATTTGCTGTCCCTGGTGGGTGGCTCCTACAGCCTGATGGAACTCTACCGGAATATCCTTTTGTGTTTCGGTATCGAATGCCATGGCTTCCAGGTGAGCATGATGGTCCATAAAATCCGCCAGTTGGTCACCGAGATCGCCGAGAGGAAGGTGACCCCTGTGCTGATTATCGATGAGGCCCATCTTCTACGACCTCCGATTTTTGCTCAGTTGCACACCCTCGTCCAGTTTGAGTACGACTCCCGGCCTCTGATGCCCATAATCTTTTGTGGACAGGATCTGCTCCTTGACCACCTGATGAGCATCCCGGCCCGGCCACTGGCTTCGAGAATACTCGGGCGTAGTCATCTGGAGGCTCTGCGCAGGGAAGTCATGATCGAATACCTTTCTCACCACATCCGACTCGCCGGAGCTTCCAAGAATCCGTTCACCGACGAGGCTGTTTTCGCCATCCACCAGGGTTCCGGAGGGTTGCTTCGAGGCGCCAACTCCCTGGCTAAGGCGTCTATGCTTGCCGCCGCCATTGAGCAGAACTCTTCGGTCTCCGCCGAACACGTCCGCATGGCATCCACCGAGATTTTCTAAAGACAGCCAAGATGCTTCCTTCTGCCGCGGAGGAGCTCAGTGGGAACAACTTGGTTAAATCGAGAGTGATAAATGTGCCAACGCAGTGTGAAAGGATTTGGTTAAAACAAATTGAAAGGCAACATGGTCTTATTCAATCTCGAAGAACCCACACCGGGGATACTCCTGAAAGGAGCGTCGTACGATGACTCGGGGCGGCTGGTTGAGCTGGAAGAATCAGTCTACCGAGGAGACCGGTATCAGTTTCTGGTATCTGCCGGTCGCCGCTAATCTTCCAGAAGCATGCGGGAGGTATCTTTGTCCGTCACCAGCACGTGAGGGAGCTCTCCCCGAAGTGCGGACCGGAGCGGTTGGATTTTCCGCTCACCGGCTGCAACGATGATTCGGTATGGAATGGCCATGAGAGCCTTGTACTCAATATTGATGATTCTTTTTGCTAGATCGGTGGAAACAGGATTCCCGTCGTTGTCGAAAAAAAGGAAATTGGCCAACATCGCCGCACCTCGGTCTTTCGCATCGCCAAGATCTTTCTGCGGCAGAACGTTGAGATCCCGAACAGAGGATCCGTCACCCATTTCACTGACACTGAAAAGAGCGACATCCAGATGGTCCCAGAGTTCGGCAATCTCGGCAAAGCTGCTGTCCGAAAGGAGAGACTGCCGGATATCTTCAGAATCGACTAATCCGGGTGTGTTGACAATGTAACAGTCCCCCCCCAGCTTTTCTGCGAAACTACGTGCAATGCTGTTGGGGAAGATGCCGGTTTCAATACGTCCAATCGCTCCCACGATCGGGACAACGGCTTTACAAGTTGTTGATTGAGCCGGCAAGTTGTCACCGATTATCTTGAGTGTCAGCCCCCAGCTGACACCGATTCGGGAACCTTTCTCCAGTATTTTATCAAGGTAATATGAGAGTTTGGCCGCCATATCGGCATACATGATTTCCGCTGTCGGTGATGAATCCACAAGAAGACATTCACGAAGGCCGAACCGTTTTTCCAGAAGGATTTCCAGTTCGGCCGCTTCATCATCCGGGCTGTTGACGGAAACAGTGACAATACCGGTTTCCTTGGCTCTCGTAATGCTCCGGGACACTCCGGCCAGGCTCATATTCATTTTGCGGGCAATATCCCGCTGGTTCATTTCCTCGAGGAAGTACAAGCGGGCAATCTTTACCAGTTGTTCCTGTTTTGCATCCAATGCCATGCGACGACTCTAACAGCGAACTTGACACCCATCAAGGGAAATACTACGATCAATGAATTTATTACCACAATATGTAATTTGTTTCATTTAGAGAAGCCCGATATGAAACCAAAGAAGACGGAACTCAAGGACGCGTTCCTGAAAATGAATCATATTCGCCTTTTTGAAGAAAAAGTTGCGTGGTTTTTCTCCCGGGGCATGATACATGGGACGACTCACCTCTATGTCGGGGAAGAAGCCTGTGCCGTCGGAGCATGTGCCGCACTGGGTGCAGATGACATGATTACAAGCACCCACCGTGGACACGGTCACTGCATCGCTCGGGGAATAGATCGGAACCGGATGATGGCGGAACTTCTCGGCAGAGAAACCGGATACTGCAAGGGAAAAGGCGATTCGATGCACATAGGCGATCTGACCGTCGGAAATTTGGGAGCAAACGGTACCGTCGGCGGCGGAATTCCCATCGCCACCGGAGCCGGACTGTCCCTGCAGATGCGTAAAGTGAACGGTATCGTCGTCTGTTTTTTCGGAGACGGAGCTCTGAATCAGGGAGCATTTCATGAAACGGTGAATATGGCTTCCGTGTGGAATCTCCCGGTTCTTTATATATGTGAGAACAACCAGTACGGCATGTCCATGAGCGTGAATCGAAGCATAAAACCCGACGATCTTTCAGTGAGAGCAGCCGCCTACGGGATACCGGGTGAGACGATAGACGGCAATGATTACTTCATTGTGAGAGATGCCGTCGACCGGATAAAGAACCATGTCATGACAGAAGGCCCGGCACTCATTGTCGCTGAAACCTATCGTTTTCTGGGTCACTCAAAAAGCGATGCCAACAAATACAGGACAAAAGACGAAATCGCCAGGTGGAAGAAAAAGGACCCCATAAAGAGATTTCGGGATCGGGTACTGGCGGAAGGCTGGCTGAAAACCGAGGAGCTGGACGCACTGACCGGCCAAGCCGCTTCGGATATCGAGAAGGCTGTCGTGTTTGCCGAGAAGCAGCCCTACCCCGGCATCGAATCTATCCATGAGGACGTGTAGGAACCATGAGAAATATCACCTATGCGGAAGCGATCCGCGAAGCAATGACAGAGAAGATGCGGGAAGACGAAAAAATTTTCCTTATGGGTGAGGATGTGGGAGCCTATGGCGGTGCCTTCGGAGTCTCGGTGGGCATGATAGAGGAATTCGGCGAAGGACGGGTTCGCGACACACCGATATCCGAATCGGCCATTATGGGCTGCGGAACCGATGCCGCCGTAACCGGAATGCGTCCCATTGTGGAAATCCAGTTTTCGGACTTCCTGAGTATCGCCATGGATCAGCTCGCCAACCAGGCGGCGAAAATCAGATACATGTTCGGAGGGAATGCCTCGGTTCCCATGACTGACAGAGCCCCGGGCGGGTCGGGTACGGTAGCCGCGGCTCAGCACTCCCAGAGCCTCGAAGCCTGGTTCTGTCATGTCCCGGGTTTGAAAGTCGTCATTCCATCCACACCATATGACGCAAAAGGTCTGCTTCGATCCGCTATTGTAAGCGCCCGCGCTATTTTATCACAGCATCCCGCAGTATTTTTCGGGTGCTGAATTTGAATCCGGCCGGTTTTCCCACAATAGCATAACATTTCTGCCTGTGCCCGAATTGGTATTTCAAAGAACAGAGTGCGGGAACCGAAGTTCCCGCGTTGGCGTTATCGCGAAATCACCGCCTGGACGTGCTCGGTCTCGACGGTTGGCGAATCGCCGGAATACGCTTTCCCCATACCCGCAGCCGCGATTGTTCCGATGGAACGGAGAACACCCACCGAGGCCTGATGAATCAGGTTGAGCGCTCCCTTGGTGAACATCGCCGGATTGCCACCGCAGGCGGTGATTCGCTGTTCCACGTAGCTGAACGTTTCCTCTTTGGGCAGTCCATCAGTGGAGACGGAGATGGTAATCGAGTTGGCCAGGGATTCCAGGATGGAAAGCCCGAACTTCTGTAACAGCGATTC
>JARGFR010000209.1 GCA_029210985.1 Spirochaetaceae bacterium
CTCTGAAAGTCGAGAATGCTTCGGCGGCGCTCCGGACATCCAATTTGCCGCCGGTACTTCTCATAAGGGAATCCATCAAGGCCAGCGCCGCAACCGCATCCAAAGCCACATGACGTCCCGGAACAGCCAGAGAGTATTCCTGTTCGGATCCGGCGGTTCGGAATCGATTTTCACCCGGTACGGCATCACCAAAAAGCACCTTCCAAGCACCGTCGGCCTTCACTCCATATGGAGTCACCACAATATCTTCTCGACTTTCCAAGGCCCTCTGAACCACGTCACTTGCACCTGGGTCGTCTGCGCAATAGATGAGTTCTCCATCTTTGGGAAGGCGGTGTATAAAATCCACAAAGGCATCCCGAATGGAATCGTAGTCCGGGTAGTAATCCTGATGGTCAGGTTCGACACTTGTGAGGATAATCCGCCGTGGGTGAAATTGAAGGAAGTGCCTTCGGTACTCGCAGGTTTCCGCGATTAAGAATTTATCACCGCCCCGCCAAGTCGAACGATCGCCGAATCCGGCGACGGCACTTCCCACCACCACTGTGGCCGGAAGCTCCATGCCCTTTGCCAGGGTTCCCGCGAGTGCCGCCGTGGTGGTTTTACCGTGGACGCCGGCCACAGCGGAGGCATCATATCGACGGGACATGGACCCCAGTGCTTCGGGGTAAGTCAGAATCGGAAGGCCCCTCTTCAAGGCCTCGGCGACGACGGGGTTGGTTTCGTCATAAGCCGCGGATCTGACAACCCATTCTATATCAGGAGACAAAGATGCGGCCTCAAAGGGGTGCATTTTCACCCCGAGTTCCTGGAGGATTACATCCGTATAGAATCGCTCATCAACATCGGAGCCCGAAACAGAAGCGCCCGAAGCGACAAACAGCTCCGCCAAGGCGCACATTCCCGTTCCTTTGGCACCCACCAAATGGAGTGCAACTCCCTTCAAATGCTCGGGAAGAGTCAGATTATCGGCAAAATCCGGCATGGTAAGAATATAGCCTCTCACTCATCATCCGGGCAAGCCGGAGTTCGAATCGGAGTGCTAGCCGATCACCCTATCTTTGCCCGCGTCTTTGGCGGCGTAGAGTCTTTCGTCCGCCAGTTCCACCAATTTCATCGCATCCGGAGCTTCAGAACTGTCTGAAACGCCGCAGCTGGTAGTAATGGTCAAGTTGTTATAGCCCATGTCCAATTCCCGGAAATGATGAAGGAGGTGTCCGGCTGTTTTCATCGCCTCTTCTTTGGTTCTATTCGACAAAATCACCAAAAATTCTTCGCCGCCATAGCGTCCCACATCACCTTCGACGCCGATATGCCGGGACAGGAGGTCCGACGCGGCCAGAAGAACATCATCACCCACCTGATGTCCGAACTTGTCGTTGACCTGCTTGAAATTATCCAAATCAAAAAGCAGAACAGAGACAATCGACGACTCATCAGATTGGAGTGTATGCTCCAGAATTTCATGAATGGACCTGTGATTCCAGAGCTTGGTCAGACTGTCCTGCTTGGCCAGCTGTTCCATCTGTATACTCTTATCTTCCAATTCCCGTAAAAGAATAAGACGGCGGACGACGCCTTTCACCCTTGCGATGAAGTCCCGGGCATCAAATGGTTTGGAGATATAATCGTCCGCCCCCAGATCCAGAGCGAGGGACATGGTGAGCCGATTCGATATTCCCGATGCGACAATGATTCCGCATTTATAAGATTTGGTTCTCAGTGCCATGAGAACTTCATCTCCGGTCATATCCGGCATCACCAAGTCGATGATGTAGAGATCATATTCGCCCGAATCCAGCATCTCTCTGGGTGAACTGAAATAACGTATGTGTTCCACTCCGTAGTAATGGAAGATGCTCTTCACCACCTGGAGACTGACGCTGCTGTCGTCCAAGACCGCCACTCGGAGGTTTCTCAATTCCTCGAGGATTTCTCCACTCCGGTCAATCACATTGAAGTACAGTGCCAGTTTTTTCGGGATGATTTCACTCTTGAGCAAATAGTCCATCACGCCCAGATTGAAAAAATATTCCTTCATCTCCAAGGAATTATCCGATGTGATAACAATAACCGGCATATTCTTGTGGACCGTTCCGGCAAGATGGCGGAGCAGGACATCCGCTCTGCCGTCCTCCAGTATGTGAGCGGTGATAATCAGATCGAATTCCCAATTATCCAGAGCGGCCAAACCGGCTTCAATACTGCGTTCATTGCGGTATTTATAACCGTACTCACCGGCGACTTTGTCTATCACCCGGCTGAAAAACTGACTCATTTCCAGATGAAGGATGTTCATTCCGACCCCTTATGCTAAAGGTTAAATCAGTGGGTTTCTGAACGCAAATCCGTCGACAAAGTTCACTCTTACTCGGACCGGCGGTCCAGCAATTCGTCATCCAGCAAATCAACCGCCGCCCATAGGGCTCCGGTAAACCCTTCGCTCCCGGCTCCATGGAGTTCGGTCATGGCCCTCTTCCATGCCTTGGCACCTTTCTGTCCGGCGAAAAGATTCATCAAGGGTTGAATCAGCAGGCCTCGGGATGCGCCCTGCTCGGCACGGCGAATCATATAAGGAATCGAGGCTTCCAGCACTTCCCTCCTTGTGGGGGCCGGAGAGGTTTCGGCGAACCAGAGTCTGTCCGCCAGACTGAGAATCCAGGGATCGTCCAAGGCCAGGCGTCCAAGCATAACGGCGTCGGCCTGAACTAAAGCGGCGTCAATATCGGAGCGCGTCCTGTAGCCGCCGTTGATTTCAATAAACAGTTCAGGAAAATCTGCCTTGAGTCGGTACACATCCTCAGGCCGCAGAGGCGGGACGTCACGGTTTTCCCGGGGGCTCAGACCCTCAAGGATGGCGATTCGGGCATGGATGGTGAACTTTCGGCACCCGGCCTCGGCGACGGTGCCGACAAACTGATGGAGATGTTCGTATGTTTCCAGACTTAAACCGTTCTTCCTGGAACGAATTCCGATACGGTTCTTTACTGTAATCGGCAGTGATGTGGCGGAAGCCATGGATTCCACCAGTTCAGCCACATGAGACGGACGGGCCATCAGACAAGCGCCGAAATCATGCTGCTGCACCTTGTCGCTGGGACAGCCGCAATTCAGATTGATTTCGTCATACCCGAAGTCCTCGGCGATACGGCATGCTTCGGCCAAGTCACCGGGTTCATCCCATCCAAGCTGCAGAACCAGCGGCTTCTCCGAGTCGTCAAAACCCAGCAGTTTCTTCCGATCTCCCCGGATGACGGCCGGCGCGGTTATCATTTCGGTGTACAGCAGTGTATGACGGGTGATGCGCCGCATAATCCAACGCCAATCACGGTCACTCTTGTCCACCATCGGGGCAAGACTCAGCCGATGGAGAGTATGAGGACGCTGACTCAAGGGGATGTATGTCCGGTTCATGGCGGTAGGAAGTTTCTATACGGTGGTGTGTATCGTGTCAATTGTCGAGGGAGGTTTCACCCTCTTACGGGTTTTCATAAAATCAGTCGATAACAGTCCCGCCCAGATCAGAATGCACAGTACAGGAAACCAATCACCCCACTGGGTATACAGTGTCGTTTCACTCACCTCGGGAATACTGTGTTCGGCGATAATCCAGCCGGGAGTATAAAAGGGAGGCCAACCGGAATCGATGCGCCCCTCGGTATCCACCGAAATGGTCCAGCCGGAGCAGGTGGACCGCACAAGAGGCCGGCGGTTCTCCACCGTGCGGAATACCGCATGGGCGGCGTGCTGAAAACCCTCCAACGGTGTATTGGCCCAATAGTCATTGCTCATATTCACCAGTACTTCAGCACCGGAACGCACATACTCTCTGACATGATTCGGAAAAACATCCTCGAAGCAAATTGGAGTCGAAAAACGGAATGCCGGTGCCTGAAATACCGTATGTTCGGTGCCGGGCGTCCATTGGGTGGTGCTGAAATTGTGCAGAAGCTCGGCCACCCAGGGAAATTGTTCCCGATAGGGAAAATTCTCGGTAAAAGGGACGAGTCTCATTTTGTAGTAGTATGTCCTGTCGGAATCACTCATCCGATTCGGCGGCAGATACATCGCCGAATTCCGGATGCGTTTCACCTCGTGGGGAACGTCCTTTTCATCTTCAACAAATGCCGCCGCTTCGCCGGGAGACGGCGGTTCGTAGAAATGGTCCTGGGTACCGGTCACCAGTGGAATTCCCATCATCTTCTGCCAGTCAAGGAAGCTCCGTACGAGTTTTCCCCTGCGCAGCCGGGAACGTCTGTCGTCCAGCCAGTAACGCACATCCGGTACGAAACCGCTCTCAGGCCATGCCACCAGATCCGGTATTCTTCCCGAATCCGTACTGATGGCCTCTTCGGTCAGGCGGGAGAGCTCATCAAAACTTAATTGATAGTCATGCTTCCTGGGATCCGTATTCTGCTGCAGTGCCAGGATTCGAACAATCCGGCCGTTTTCATCAGCCGATCTTGCGGTGATGGTGAGAAAGCCTGCCAGAGCAACCGCCAGGATGCCGGTAAGGACGGCAAAAGGCGGAAACCAGGTGCGCCGGAGATCGATATCCTTTTCCATAAGAAAGCGTTCCAGGGCTATGGCCAGAACGGAACCGGAGAGGTGGGGCAGGAATGAGACCATCCAGACGCCCCCAATAGCGGCGCTTTGAATCATCGCCGGATTGGCATACTGACTGACACCCAGGATTCCCCAGGGATATCCCAGGAATCCCAGAGACCTCACCCAGTCAAATACCACCCACAGGAATGGTGCCGCCAACAAACCGTATCGACGGAAACGACGGACGGTGAAGCACAGCAATACCGTGAAAGGTGCGTACTGCACCAGTGTGAGCGCGACGGTAAAGGGCAGAGAGACATAGCTGAACGTACCCTGCCACCAGTTGATCAGGAGAGATTGGAGACCGGTAAAGAGAAAGACCAGAAAGACACCTCTTCCGAACCTCACTCTCCGCAAGGCCAGGTACAGCGGGGTGACTGCCGCCCATGCCAGCATGGGTATCCCTTCCAGTACCAGGAAATTCGGCAGCGAGAGAGCAAAAAGAATCGCGGAGAACATGGCAAGGATAGGCCCGAATACGTCAAAGACTTCGATCAGTCCCTTTCCCCGCTGCCGCTGAGGTATTCCGAAGAATCGCTGCCACGCATCGGAAACCCAGAGCACCGCCAGAAGAAGAAGCGGTATGAGGTAGCGGACCGCCGTGGCAGTTCGTTCCTCTTTGGTTTCCCCGATACTGAGGATACCGTTGGTAGCCACAAATCTCTGGACATAGTCCATATCTCCGTTCAAGGCGTATATCCAGGAGAACAGAGCCAGAAGGAGTCCTGCACCGAGTAGAATTTCCAGGATAATTCGAGGCACTTTCCAACCGATCAGGATGGCCCCGGAAACAAGAATCAACGCCGTGATCCAACCCACAAAAAGTCTGCCTCCGATGCTCAGTCCGCGTTCTTCCAACTCCAAAGCTTCCCCAAGACGGATGGGCTCATCGTCCAGGTCTTTCCATTCCAGAAGGGATTCAAGATCGGGTGCTGTCACCGACGTGTGGGACACCACCTGTTCGGTGGCGATATCATATATCGTCAGATAAAGGTTGACGCGTAGGGAGTATCCCAGGGCGGAGACGACAGCAATCTGATCGATGCCGAGACTCTCTCCAAGTTCGAAGGCTTCTTCCTTGCTTCGATACGAACCGTCGAAGACATCGGTGGCGTTATCCCTTTCGAGATAGAAATTTTCGATGAGTGACTTGGGGTAGAGGGCATGGGTTCCCAGGGAAGCCAATTCTTGTTCCAATCGGATTCTCACGGCCTCGATTTCTCCGGCATCGTAATTCGGTGCATAAATCGGCGCCACCACCAGCGAAGGTGTCTTCACAAAGGCAAAGGGACCCACAAAGGCGCCGATTATCTCTAAAATCGCCAGGAATCCCAGCAGAGCACCGATGATACGAGACAAAGTGCGGTACCTGTCCATTGGTCGATAGCTGGCGCGGTACTGCTATAACAGCCCGTTTCCAGCACCTCCTTTCAAACCGTGCGTGCGGGTTTCCCGC
>JARGFR010000020.1 GCA_029210985.1 Spirochaetaceae bacterium
AAATTGTCGGGGTTGGTTCCGAACACCGGCTCGGTGACACGGTTCCAATTGAGGGCCCAATCCTCAAAAAGAAAAAAGGCGCCGTCCGCAAGATGCTTGTTGAAGGCCGCCGAGCCGAGAATGAGTTCCACACAGTTCTGCACGGCGGTTCTCCGGGAACCGGATTTCGCCATCAGAACCTCCATTTGGGGATGACAGGTTCCGTAGCAGACGATGTTTCGGTGTTCGCCGTTTCCCAATATTCTACCAAGGCCGTGGGCGAGTTTATCCAGATCGACATGCAGGGACGAATCAAGAAAGACTCTCTCCATATTCCACTGCCGCTCCCTCAAGACCTGTTCGATTTCGTCCTTGAGTATACCGCAGCCCACCAGCCGATAATCCGAGGGCTTCATGAGGTGTATGATCCGGCCCTGTAGGCGGCATCCAGCATGGATCGGATATTCTTTGCAGGGATGCGATAAGGCATCGCCATGGTTCCGAAGAGAAAACCGCCGCCGTCCTTTCCCTCCCCCATAATGCGTTCAACTTCACTGACAATTTCCTCGTGAGACCAACTCAGCAGCTTCATGTCATTAATCACACCGGCACAAAGACCCCGGCCGGCGATAACGGACTTGGCCTCGACGATGTCGTCGTCGGGATGAAGATAATACCCGCCGATTCCGGTGGCGTCGAGGAGAAAATTGATGATGGGATTAATCTCCCCACCGCCGTTGAAATACACAATACCGTCCACGCCGATTCCCTGAAAGTCATCCAATACGGAGGGAAGGCCGATCCTCTCAAACTGATCGGGCATCAAAAACTCCCGACTGCTCATGGGGTTCGAGTATGAAATCAAATCCACCCCGGCGTTTCGGAGCGCGGTAATCAGCCGGCGGTTGAACGAGGAGCATTTTTTGAGGAGTTCATTCCTCAGCGGCCGTGGACCGACCAAGAGGAGTTCCATCCATTTTTCCATGCCCATCAAAATAGTCGGCAGAGTGAAGGATCCGACAATCGAGGTCAAGATCGGCACCTGTCCCCCCACTTCCCTCCGGAGTATCTCGATGGTTTTTATCCAATCCTGCATGGCGGGAATATCCTCGAGATTTGTCGGCGGCGTCCATGACGAGACTTCCCGGACATCTCTTAAAATCATATGACCGACGTTCGGCGGCCCTTCCAGGGAGAAGAGGACGCGGCGGCATCCGAGAATCTGAGCTATCACGGCGGTGTGCGCAAAACCCCAGATGCAGTCATAACCGTACTTCCGCTGGAGCCGTAACTGTCCTTCAGCCACATTTTCGGGACGTTCATAATACTCGGGTATCGATATGCCGAGTTCGTCGGCACCCTGCTCAAAAAGATTGCATATTACCGGAACACGGTCCGGGAGCTCTCCCTTCATCAGCTTCGTGATGCGCTCCATAGAGTTCATGGCCGTATCGCCTCTCCAAGCAACTGCCGAATCTTCCGCACGGCCTCCATGCCGTTCAAGGCATAGTCGTCGGCGCCCACTTTTTTGTAAAGCTCGGCATCAAACTTATACGGGGCTCCCCCGACGATGATTTTGATCCTGTCTTCCAGTCCATTTCCCGCAAGAATGCGCCGGACTCCAGCCGCACCGTCATCCCCGATGGCCGTGTGGGCCATCATGGAGGACACTCCGATAACACAGGAGTTATGACTCAGCGCTTCGTCGACAAAACGCTCGGGAGTAACGTTGAGACCCAAATCGATCACATTGAAGAGGTGCGCCTTGAGACACCCGGATACGATCTTTTTGCCCAGACCGTGAAAATCTCCGGCCGCACAACCGATGATGACGGTTTCAGCCGGTCCGGAATCACCGGAGAAATCAGGCAGCAGCTCTTCAACCAGTTCCTCGGAAATACTGGAAGCAATAAAATGCTGGGAAAGGATAACGCGCTTGTCTATAAACGCTTCGATCATCCGATCGATGGACGGAATAATGATTTCCATAACGATTTCTTCCGGCGAAATCCCCTCCCTGCGGGCCTGGAGTACGACATCTTTTGCCTGCTTCCGATCGGTTTCCAGTACAGCGTCAAAGTATATGTCGCAAGCTTCAGTTTTCGTCATAAATCAACTCTCCGGTTTGTTCTCTGATAAATGGTGCCGTGATGATGAATCGAGCGCCGGGGGAATGCAGCGGATCCAGGTCGATGGTTCCCCTGATGTTCTTCGCCATGATTTGGTTCACGTAATGCAAACCCAGGCCGCTGCCGTCATGTTGGCGCTTTGATGTGACGAAGGGCTCGAAGATCCTATGACGAAGAACCTCCGGAATACCTTGGCCATTATCCTCATAGGATATCTGGAGGTAGCTGACCGAGCCTCGATACTCCCGAACTTCATAGGTTACGGTGATGCGGTTCTTCATATTCGGACGATCAAGAAACCCATGATGAAGGGAGTTGTTGATAAGATGAGTGAATAATTGGACCCACTGGCTCCGATCGCCGGAGAGAATGACATCTTCGGTAGCGTTGAGCTGCCATTCCACACCTTGGTTCAGAAAATCCCCGGTGAAACTCATGAATGTGTCCCGGATGCATTTCTGCAGCAGGAATTCCGATGCAACGGGACTGTTTTTGTCATCGGCAATGAGTTTAAAACGGGAAACAAGTTCGGCAGACCGTGTGACGTTCAATCTGATGAGTTCGGCGCATGTCTGAATATCCTTCAAATCCTCGGCTTGTCTATCCCCCTTCGGATCCGTATCCGGATTGTATTCGGCGATTCTTTTAATGAGATATTCCATTTGTGTCGTCGCCGTCACACATATACCGAGGGGAGTGTTGATTTCATGGGCGATACCCGTCACCAGATTGGTCAATGCCGTGAGTTTCTCACTCTGCGTCATCAAATTGTGGGAGAACTCCAACTGTGCCAAGGCGTCTTCGAGCTCCCGCGTTCGGTCGGCAACCTTCTGCTCCAGCTCATAGTTGGACCTGCGAAGCAGCAGATCCGTCTGGGTTAAACCATATCTCTGGTCGGCAAGAATCGATATTTGATCGGCAAAGAGGTGCAGCACCTTCAGAATGGAATCGAAATGCTCAAAAGACATTTCGGACACCTCGCCGAGGGCCTCTTCATAGGCCGCCAGGTCCGCCCCGACGGACTTGGCGAATGCCAGCGACTCCTCCGGATTAGAATCCCGGTCTTTCACCTGGCAAATCACCCAGCTCGCGATTCGACTGCCCCGTGCGTGAAGGCTCACACCGCCGCCGAGAAGCAATCCGCTGGAACATCGATGAACAAACGGCCCGTTGTCGGAAGAGCTCGAATAGGCGTTGCACCGAATACAATAACTGAGTCCGGCCTCTGTCTTCCTGATTAGAGAACAGAGGCGACAAAAATTGCTCGGCTTTGTAATGGGACGTCCGTCGGGATGAGTCATAATCGATGCGACACCCACCGCGTTGGAGAAGGAGTCCTGTATCCGTTGAATCGAGTCAAGATCGAACATCTGGAGGAAATTGATGCCGAAAGTGGATTCATGAACCCGGTTGGATGACATAAGCATGACAGTGCAAATGTTGTGCCAATGACCTGAGCCCTCTCCAACACAGCGAGAGCCCCGAGCGCATAGAAAAAGTTATGTTTTGGGTTCCTTGCAATAACCCAGGTGTGTCAGGCCGAAGACGGTTCTCTATCCTCACCTGTGGATGAATTCATGAACCGCTCGGGAATATGGATCAGATCCCGTGGTTTGGAACCGTTTGCCGGTCCGACAATACCACGGCGCTCCATTTCTTCGACGAGTCTTGCGGCACGGTTGTAGCCTATCTTCAAGCGGCGCTGAAGATAGGAAGCGGAAGCCTTTCGGGAGCTGACGACAATCTCCAGGGCCTTGTTGTACATCGGATCGTCACCGGAAGCCGCTTCCAGGTGAAAATCCTGCTCGTCTTCATCATCGAAAAACATCTCGTCGTCGATGTAATCCGGTTCGCCGAGGGTTTTGACATGCTCGGCCATGCGTTCCACTTCCTCTTCTGCCAGGAAAGCACCCTGCATCCGGGAGGGGAAAGGATCCCAAGCGGATGTGAAGAGCATATCACCTCGGCCCAGGAGCTTCTCGGCCCCCATGGTGTCGATGATGATGCGGCTGTCGGTTTTCCCGGCCACCATGAAGGCGATGCGGCTGGGGAAGTTGGCTTTGATGAGTCCGGTGATGACATCCACGGAGGGCCGCTGGGTGGCCAGAACCAGATGTATGCCCACAGCCCGGCTCATCGCCGCCAACCGGGCAACGATTCCTTCCAGTTCTTTGCCGCTGGTGGCCATCAGATCGGCGAACTCATCCACGAGCACGACGATGTAGGGAAGAGGTTCGGTGGCCAGTTTGCGGTCTTTGACCCTCTTGTTGTAGGTTTTCATGTCACGCACGCCCTGACTGTCCAGGAGGGAATAGCGGCGCTCCATTTCATACAGACACCACTGAAGGGCCTGGATAGCCTTTTTCGGCTCGGTGATAACCGGAGTCAGGAGGTGTGGTATATCGTTGTAGAGTTTAAGTTCGACAATCTTCGGATCCACCATTATCATCTTCACTTCCTGGGGAGTTCGGGAGTAGAGAATGGATCCGATGAGAGAATTGACACAGACGGACTTGCCCGATCCCGTGGCGCCGGCAATCAGAAGATGGGGCGTGCGGGTCAGGTCGATAATCTGATTGCCGCCGCTGATGTCCTTGCCGAGAACGACAGGGATGCCCGCTTCGGATTCCAGGAATTCCTCGGAGCTCACCAGTGAACTGAACGAGACGATGGCACGCTTCTTATTGGGAACCTCGATTCCGACGGCGTGTTTCCCGGGTATAGGCGCCACCATGCGCACCCGACTGGCGGCCAAACGAAGTGCGATGTTGTCCTGGAGATTCACGATACGGCTGATTTTCACACCGGGAGACGGAAGGAGCTCATACATGGTGATGACAGGCCCTTTCCGGATTCCTGTCACCTTGGCATCGATCTTGAACTCCTTCAATGTCTGTTCAAGCACTTCGCCGGCCCGGCGGGTGGTATCGTCTATGGATGCGAAATCGGCATCGGGATAATCGGCCAGAACACCCTCCACGGGTACGTCATATTTCTTGCGCCGTTTTGACTTTGTCTTGATTTTCGGCTTCGCCGCCGGGGTGAGCACTCCTTCCGGCTGTAAACCTTGGGGATCGAGCTTTTCGGAAATCGCGTAGACGTCCCGGTCTTCTTCGGGGATTTCATCACGTTCGGCCAGAAAGGCAAAAGCCGGATCAGGCTCAAGCTCATTCTCTGATTCGGCCCATTGCAGATCGCCCGGTGCCGGTGTGAACTCCTCCGGAGGGAGAAAGGCCGAACGATTCGGTGCCTCCTCATCAAGTACATTTTCTATGGGCGCAGCTTCATTCGACGCCGGTTTTGCCGGGCTCTGGGTTAAAACTCGCCGCAGCAGTTCGGAAACAGCCGGATCGGCGGCCGGGGAGCCCGGCGCCTTGGGTTTGGTCGGCGGAACCTGAAACAAGGGAGCCTCGTCCTCCATCGGATCGGGGGCGTCGGGGAATGACGGATAAGCCATAAGGGGCCGATCCTCCAGGGTTGGTTCATCGTCACCCGCCGGAGCATTTTCGAGGTGGTCCTCAGTCAGTCCCAGAAAACCGAGAACCTCAAGAACTCGGTCTTTCCAGACGTCCAGAGAGAACAGGGAATCCTCCGGATCCCTGAACAAGGAAGCCAGCTTCACCATTCCAAGGACTTCTACGGAAATGATCAGGCCGAAGAATAGGGCTCCCGGAACCCGGCCGAAAGCCGAAATCACCACCCGGGGGGCCATGAGATGAACCTGACCCACCGCAACCTGGAGAAAGACGGCTGACGTGATGAAGAGGATGGGTGAGACGCCCAGGAGGGCAAGCGTCCGCCTGGGAAGGCGGCCGGATCCGACAACACTCCCCCCGATGAGAAGAAGAAGAGGAACGTAGAGAGCGGCAAGATGAAATCTCGAGAACAGAAATCCGCCGGGAGCCGTCAACAGGGTCTCGGCGCCCAGAGCCGCCATCAGAATTATCAGACAGAAAATAAGGGCCAAGGCGTGAAAGACATAGCTCAGTCGAGCGGCGTCGAACGGGCGTTTGAACATCGGGGAAAGGCCTCCTCCCTCGATTATCGGAGGAGTGTCCTCAAACTCTTAGAAGGGCATGGCGAAACGGATCAGGCCCAAAATGCCCACCGGGATAAGGTATATCGCAAAAATCCACAGCCGGCCGCTCGCAATAAGCCAGAGGAGGAGCCTCAGGGCGGCATAACCGGCGGCCAAAGCGGCCAGGAAGCCGACGGTCAGAGATAAAGGCGGCACCGTGGCGGATAACTCGGCGGCGTCCCTCAAGGTGAAAAGAAAGGCTCCTCCGACTGCGGGAATAGACAAGAGGAACGAGAACTCCCCGGCCGCCTTCCGATCCAATCCGCTCAACAGTCCGGTGCTGATGGTGATGCCGGAGCGGCTGATCCCGGGAAAAATCCCCAAGCCCTGGGCCGCTCCCATAGCCAAGGCCCGCGGCCAGCCGATGTCCTCGGCGTTTCGCTGTCCGCCGGCACCCTTGGATGCCAGAAGCACTCCGGAGGTCACCAAGAATAAGCCGGCCACCAAGGAGGGAGAATTTCGGATTTCCAGTTCAGAGATGCCAAAGCCGATCACGGCGGTGAGGGCGGAGGCGCCGACCAGGTACATAGCCAGCCGGAGAGTGGGGGCGTCGTCCTCCCGGGTCCGTCGGATGACGAAACGAACAATGACGGCCAGCAGGGTGCCGACACGGGCTCGAAACACCCATATGACAACAATGAGGGTGGCAAGGTGAAGAATCACGTCGAACAGCACCGGAATTTCCCGTAAATCCATCAACGCCCTGGCCAGTACCAGATGACCGGAAGAGGAGACCGGCAAAAATTCGGTGGCACCTTGAATCAGGCCCAGCAGTACGGCTTGGATAACAGTCATTCATTCACCTCCAACATATTCAGTCCCCATTCTTCATGCAGGGAGCGCGGCGATCGGCCGGCGTAAAGATACCCGTATAGGGTAGCGGCGGACAAGACTTTGCCGACATAGCTCCGAGGTTCCTCAATCGGTACACTCATCCCGAACAGATCGTCACCGAGTCCGGGTTGTTGATTTCGCCATGTGCGCAGCCGTCCGCCTCCGGCGTTGTAGGAAACCAGGACATCCACCCAGCCGTCGGTCCATTCCCTTTCATCCAGCCATTTGAGATATGAGGCGGCCAATGTGAGGTTCGTTTCGGGATCCATGGGGTCCGCATCGTCCGGGTAGCGGAGACGACCGACCCACTCCTCCCAGGTCGCCGGCATGAATTGGGCCAGACCCTGGGCCCCGGAACGGCTCACCGCATCCGAGTCCCAGGCACTTTCCGTACGGATCAGCCCATAAAGAATATTGACCGGAAGATTCTCCGACTCCGCCTTCCCTGCGGCCAGACTTCCGTAAGGCAGGGGATGACGGAGGAGAAGATCGTCCTGTGTCGGCTCAAATCCGTCCCGGCCCCACAATAATCCGGCAATTCGGATGGATTTCCTCGGATCCGGGGATTGAAGAGAGCGGGCCGTCATTCTCACAGTCTCTTCCAGGTACAGATACGGCGATGAGAGAACTTCTTCGTAGGCCAGGGTGACCAGTCCCCACCTCAGATACAAACGCAGAACGGCATCATTCACAGGCAGGCCGTCAGGGTTATCGTGCTCATCACCGATATCCACGGACGTTGCCTCGGGCAGCGCCGTGTCGAGCAGGCCCGCGGCCCGAAGTCCGGACCATGAATACGGCGCGGACTCAAAGGCGGTCTTAAGCAGCGCGGCGACATCGGCCCCATTCTGAAGACGCCCTTCGGAAGATGCGAAGGCCAGGGCCAAGGCACCCAGGGAGCGAGCCGAATCCGGCCATTCGGTACCCCGATCCCGCCATGCCTGTTCCAGGAGGGTCCATTCGCCTCGACGGATGCGGCGGTGAAGGAACTCCTCCATCACATCACCGAATCGGTCCGGGTTCGACCAGGATTCGACCGCCCGGGACAAGAAGATCAGCTCTTCTTCGGTGGTTGTACGGGCATCCTCATACATCGCCCTCCATCCGAACCACAGCGCCCTGTCCCGATCCAGGCCCGGCTTCACCGCATCGGCCGCTAAAAGCAAGGCCGACTGCACTTTGTCATAATCGCCCAGACCCCGATATAATCTGCCGGCCTGGTAGGCGGCGGCGTATCGTTTTGATCCGTTCAGACCGGCGGACGCCTCGAACAGCATTCCGGCCCATGCGGACTCCTCCCCTATATGCCTGGCCGAGACGCCGATTTCCGCAAAAACAGGCGAAACGCCTTCAAAATCACAGACCGCGTTAATGTCCGCTGCGGCCTTCAGCCAGACACCGTAGTCTTTCAGTGCAGCGGCATATTCGACTTCCGCATATAACCCTCTGGCCCGGAGTAATTCGGCATATCCCGCACCCAGGTCCTTGGCCGCCTCAAAGGGAATCGCATTAAGTGTTCCGGGATCTGAACTGTGGAGGATGAATCGTTCAGCTTGTGCGGACGTCAGCGGATCCTCCGGATTCTTTCGAAGCGCCGCCGCAAGTACGGGGGCCTCATAAGACTCCCCGAGATAGTTCTCCATCTCCTTGGACAAGGCCCTTTCCCGATCCAGATAGGCCAATACCGCTATCCGCGCGGGCCGGAAATCCACGGCTTCGGCCGAGCCTTCAGCCGATAACCGGCGAACTCGGCGCTCCACCCGCCTGAGCACCCTGAGAGGAGCCGGGAAAACCTCGGGCGTCTCGGTGAGCAGCGAGGAGAGAGAGAGTTCTCCGAATGGGGCGGCGTCCTCTTCGGCGGATCGCTTCCGCAAGTCTCCGGCCAGAGTATCATAGCCGGCCTCATCGGCGGCTGCGGCCAGGGCAAACCAGGCGCCCTCCCCGCCTGAGCGTCCCAGCTGCATCAGTGCAGTGTCGGAACCGGACGCAGCTTCGGCGAGAGCCTGATCTAAATCAATCGGTTCTTCGGGAGCGGATGATACGGTCGCATTGCCCGAGAATAGTATGATGACGAGGAACAGGAACCCGATCGTCGCCGCAATTATAATGCCTGTTGAAATTGAACGGCGGGTCAGGCGATATCCCTTCCGGAACGGTCGATGACACGGGACACCGGCGTCGGTAAAGCATCCTGCTTGCCCCAATCGGTCACGATTTTGATCAGCCAGAACGCCAGCGTCAAACCGGCCAGGACGAATATTATACCGAAAACCCAGCGAAATCCGCGGTTTCCGGAACGAACCTTTTCACGGCGTCCGTCCGGTTTTCCGTCTTCTTCCGGAAGGCTGACATCCATCCGTTCGACCCGACCGCTTTCCCGATGTCGAACCGTCACGGTCAGCATACCGTCCCGGGCGATAACCGCGTCCAGAAAAAGTTCGTTGGATGCCGCTTCGACGGGAAGATCCGGGAACCGTACGGTACCGAGTTTGGACGGCTCTCCGCCGTCGGAAGGATGGAAATAGAACTGAATATCCGCTTCTTCCTGGCCTTCGGTCGCCGGAACCAGAGAAAGATTTCGGGTGTCCGGATCGCCGTATCGGAAGATCGGAAAAAACTCTCCATCGGCAAGCCTGAGACTGATCCTGGTGGATTCTGAACGGTCATTCATGACTTCATCCTAGCAAGACACGGTTTCCTTGACAACGTCCAATTCACGTCGACATAATTCCCTACATGCAAATACTTCCGGTTCTGGTAATTGCGTTTATCTCAATTTCAGCTGTTGTCGCTATATCTATCGGATTGAGATCCAGCGGTGAAAAGAAGAAAAAAACCGCATCGAAATCAACCGTAAAGGATAGGGAGACCATACTGAAGGAGGCCAACCGACGGCTGGCCGCCAACCCGAAAGACCCTGTGGCCCTGAGAGCCCTGGCGGATTTGTACTACAGCGAAAGCGAGTACAAAAAAGCGATGCGGACTTACCAGCTGCTGCTGGACCAGGCCGGGATGTCGCCGGATATGGACGAAGAACAGATCAACCTTCGCTATGGTTTGTCGGCCATGCACTGTGAGGCCTGGGGAGAGGCCTACAAAGGTCTGATGATAGCCAGGGGCAAAAATCCCGAGGGATTCGAAGTGAATGCCAATCTCGGGAAACTGGAATTCATGAGAAAGAATTACGACAAAACTGTCGGATTTCTCCAAAAAGTTCTGCGTGTCCAGTCCGACCACCCGGATTCGCTGAAGTTCCTGGGGCAGAGTCTATATCGACTCAAGCGATACTCCGAGGCGGTTCCCTACCTGAGGCAGGCCGTCGCCGTTCGCCCTGAAGATAAAGAGAGTCTTTATGCCCTGGCGCGATGTCAGTACGAAATCCCGCAGTTCGATATGGCGCAGAAGATTTTCCGCCATTTAAGATCGGATCCGAAATGGGGACCCAACGCGTCGCTGTATTCCGGCACCATCTATTCCAAAAAGAGAGAATGGGAAGAAGCGGCGACGGATTTTCAAATCGGTCTGCGGCATGAGAACGTCGGCGGCGAATTGCAGCTTGAACTCAAATATCGTCTTGCCGAAGCGTTCAATCAGACCCAGCGGATCGACAGAGCCCTGGCTCTGCTCAATGAAATCTATGAAGTTTCTCCGGGCTACAAGGATGTCTCCACTCAAATCAAGAGATATCGGGAACTCAACTCCAATAAAAACCTCCAGACTTACCTTCTGGCTCCGACAAACGAATTTATCGCCTTGTGCCGCAAGATGACTCAAGCCGTATTCCCCAAAGCCAGAATCAAAGTGAACGACATGAACTTGCAGAAGACCGAATATGTCGATCTTCTCACGGAAATCAAGACCGCCAAATGGGAGGACATCGTCCTCTTCCGTTTTATGAGAACCGAGGGGCAGGTTGGAGAATTGTTTGTACGCGACCTCTACGCCCATTCCAAGGAACTGCATGCAGGGCGCGGTTTCTGCTTCACCGCCGGCACTTTTACCACGGAAGCAGTCCGGTTTGTCGAAGCCAGACTCATCGATCTGGTGGACAAACCCGCCCTGATGAAAGTTCTGAAATCCATAGACGCCGGAGCTTTGTCCGGACCGATCAGCTAACCGGCCGCATCATCACCAAATGCCTCTCATCGTCCAATCCCGGCACCTTCAGGGGCAGGATGGCAGACACCGTCACTTTATCCGACACGGCCGACAGTTCCCTGTCGACAACGGACTTCCGGCCCTTGTATGCGGCGATGGTGCCCCCGGATGCCAGGAGAGGGAACAGAGCGTCCAGAAGGTTTTCATCGATGACCGACCATGCACGGAAGGTGATGATGTCAAACAGAGGACCGGCATCCAGATCTTCCACCGCCGTCTCAAAGACCGATACGTTTTTCAAACCCAGAGTCGCGGCGACGGTCCGCAGAAAACCGGCCCGGCGTCCGGACCTCTCGATCAGCACAACATCCACATCATCAAGCCAGATAGCCAGAGGAATACCGGGCAGACCCGCGCCCGAGCCGACGTCGGCCAGTCTGCCGGGATTGAGCCGGCGGATCGGAGAGATGGCGCTGAGAGAATCCAGGACGTGACGGCCGATGAGGTCTTCTCCCGGAGCAATCATTCCGTAGCGGGGATTCCACAGCTCAATTTCTTTGATATACCGAGTCAGAGCTTCGGCTTTGGCACCCTCGGCTTCCAGTCCGAGTTCCTTCAGACCGACTTTCAATCGATTCATGCCGACGGAATCCGAGTTATTTCCCGACACAGAATTCTCCGAAGAGCGTTTCCAGAACGTCGGTCCTGGTCACCGTTCCGGTGAGTTCACCCAGAGCATCCAATGCTTCGTATAGATCCTCCGAAAGCAGGTCGATGGGAGTCTGGTCCTCGCGGCCTATGCCGGCCAGGAATCGGTCCATCGCCTTCACCGCCAGTTCCATCAAATCCTTCTGACGGGCGGAGTCGATGACAGGCGCACCGCCTTCCGGTGGGGGCGCCCCGCCAAGAGCTCGCAATCGAATGGCCTGCTCCAGTTCAACGAAGCCGAATCCGGTGACGGCGCTGACCGGAATCCACCCCTTCGGCCCCTCGGGCGCCAGATCGGCTTTATTCCAAACCCTGATCAGACGGTCTGATTTAGATTCCAGAACGGCGAGCTCCTCTTCCTCCAGGTCGGCGGCGGCCTGCCCTCCCAAGGTGCCGTCGGCTACAGCCACCACCAGATCGGAACCGGCCAGGAGATCTCTTGTCCGTCTTATTCCTTCAACTTCAATAGGATCCTCGGTGACACGACGCAAACCGGCCGTGTCCACCAACCGCAGGGGAATTCCGTCCAGATTCAACCAGGCTTCCAGCCAGTCCCTTGTGGTGCCGGGACGCTCTGTGACGATGGAACGCTCCTCTTTCAGGAACAGATTGAACAGAGATGACTTTCCGGCGTTCGCAGGCCCGGCAAGGGCGACGGTGAGCCCGTCATGGTAGAGGCGGCCGGTCCGCCAGGTTTGTATCAGCGCCGACAGGTTGTCCCTGGCCTGCCGTATCAGCGGAATGTCGAAGGGAACCGATTCGGCCTCATCCTCGGGATAATCCAGAGCCAGGGCCGCTACGGCGGATTGGCGCCGCACGATATCCTTCACCGAGTTGATGACCGACTCCACGGAACCGGAGAGCCTCGAAACGGCCAGAGCTCTGGCACGGTCGGTACGGGCATCGATAATTTCTTTCACCGCCTCGGCTCGGGTGAGATCCATCTTGCCGTTGGAGAAGGCCCGGAATGTGAACTCACCCGGCGCAGCATCCCGAAAGCCGGAGTTTCTGAGAACTTCCAGAATACGATCCACCACCGCAGGCCCGCCATGACATGAAATTTCAGCCGACTCCTGACCGGTATAGCTGACCGGATTTCGAAAAACCGTTATGAGAACCTCATCAATCCTTTCACCGTCAACGCCCAAGATCCACCCGTGATAAACCCTGCCGCCCTCGCTTTCAATGAGAACTTCAGGCCGGGAAAACCGGGAAGCCAGTACCTCGACACAGCCCTCTCCTGAAGTGCGGATGACGGCCAGAGCCCCCCTTCCCCGAGGGGTGGCCAGAGCGGAAATGAGATCCTCTATGTGATATGCGGTGTCCATCAGGGAGCCTGTCGGATGAGTTCCTCGGCAAAAGACCGGCCGAGCTGCCGGAACGCGGAGCTTATGGCCTGCTGACTGTCCGAGGCACGGCTCGTCTTGGTAATCTCGGATCGATACAGAGTCACTTGTCGCTGGATGTCGGACATCGCGAGAGTTCCGGATACTCGAACCGAGAAATTTCCCCCGTTCTGCTCGAAACTCTCCAAGGAGACAGTTCCGTGAATAACACGTTCGTATCGGTCCGAAAAACGTTCGTCAGCTTTGAGATCCCGGAGTAATTCACGCTCGGTGCGATTCAGCATCTCTTGGGGACTCAAGGTCATGATATCCACATCAAAACCGTCGGCCGACAAATCATCCAGCAATCCAATAGCGGCGGCCGTGGAACTCAAAGCATTTCCGGCCAGGTCGGTTTCGAGAATCAGTACACCCATGGGTATTTCCCGAATCCGCGAGAGCACCTCGTATACGGCTTCCGCAGAAGGTGATTCCACAGAGGCGATCAAACCGTCTACATAAGAGTTTTCCGGTTCAACCAGGAACTCCAGAAAAGGCTCGATACTCGGTGCGATAGTCACTCGCTGAACGCCGGGAAACGCCGCGGCCGGGGGTCGGAATCGGACCAACCCGCTGTTGTCCGAAAAAACGCGGGCCTCGCCTACTGTGGGAGAACCGTCCCTGGCGCTCGTGATGTAAGTGATCAAAAACTCGGCGCTGCCCACCGGCTTGTCCCGGGATGCAACGGAAAAGACGACCGGATCGGCGGGGCGCTGACCCACATACGCTTCTGCGGGAAATGAGACGACGGAGAATGTCAGGGAGTTCAATAAACGCTCCACCTGGCCAAGCGCCTGTCGATATCCGGGTTGATTGGCGTTGTCTTCGGCTGTTCCGGCGGCCATGGACCAGATGAGAGCGGCTTCATATGCATTGCCGTCGTCCTCGGCCCGATTCGCCCTCTCTTCCAGCTCTCGGAACTCCAAACTGGTGACACCCGTCAGTTCGGCCAGTTCCGTCATTTGACGGTCGAACGCATCCCGATCCCAACTGATATCAACGGTGTAGACGACGTTGCGATCCTTATCAAACCAGCCGTCTTTATTGACCAGTGTCAGTCCTTCCACTTGGGTATACTCGGGAGTGCGGACAGCCTGCTCCACTCTCGCAAGAAACTCATTGACGGCTTCGGTTCCCGCCGAGGCCCATTTTTCAGGATCGCCAAGTTCCAGGGCGGCCAGGATGGCGTCGTTGAGATCGGAGACGGCGTCGATCTTCGCCGAGGCCAGCGTTTCAGCCGTTCCGCTGCCGCGAAAATACAGCAAGTCCGCACTGTCCTGCGGCGCGGATTCAGCCCACTCGGGGGCCTGATCCAGCACGCCGGGACCGCTGGCACAAGAGGCGAGAAATATGATGATTGTCAGTAAAGCGAGAAGGCCTGTTCTCATCCTAACCCCTGACCTGTTGTTATGATATCGATTCCGTAATCATATCGCGGCTTACGACACATTATCCGACATAGATGATGTTTTTTCCAGCAAGATAGCGAATTATGATGCGTCGGCAGCCCAGAGTTTTACCAAATTCACAATCACCGCAGCCGCTCTTGTCATTGCGGGAAGAGCAATCCATTCCGAACGGCTGTGGAAGTTCACGCCCCCGGCAAAAACATTCGGTGTGGGAACGCCCATCGCCGTCAATCTCGACCCGTCGGTACCGCCCCTGATGGGCCGCTCAATGGGTTCGATCCCCGTCGACCGTATCGCCTCCCGGAGAGTGTGGATGAAGCGGGGATGCTTGTCCAACTCCTCCCTCATGTTGCGATACTGTTCCTTCGTTTCCACCGTCACTTTCCCACCCGGGAAGGCGGCTTCAACCGCAGCGGCAAAGGACTCCAGGGCTCGGGTGCGCCTGGCGACGTCGTCGGCATCGAAGCTTCTGTAAAACACTTGAAGTTCGGCATGCTCCAAGCCGCCTTCGATGCGATGGGGCCAATAATTTCCGTATCGCCCGTCGGTCGCCTCGGGGCTCTCATTCCTGGGAAGCATGGAGACGAAGCAGGCCGCCATTGTCACGGCATTCACGAGTTTTCCCCGGGCGGAACCGGGATGAATCACCTTGCCGTCGAACCTCACGTCGGCTTTCCAGGCATAGTAGCACTCGGTTTCCAGCTCACCTTCCCGACCGCCGTCCATGGTGATGCAGTAGGCGGCCTTGAGCTTCTCCAGAGGAAATCGGTTCATCCCCGCGCCGGTTTCTTCATCCGGAGTGAAGATAATCTCCAAATCACCTCGAGGCACTTCGGGATGGCGAAGAAGCCAATCCACCGCCGTCATGATTTCCGCCACTCCGGCCTTATCATCGGCTCCCAGCAGCGTGGTGCCGTCGGTTGTGATGAGAGTTTCCCCCTCATAATCGGCAAGCAGCGTCCATTCGGCCGGATCAAGAACAACACCATCTTTCAGGACAATAATCCCGCCGTCGTAGTTCTCGTGCACGCGGGGCTGAATATTCTCCCCCGGTGCATCGGAATTTGTATCGACATGGGCCATGAGGCCGAGAGTATCCCTCTTGCCGACGGAGGTGATGCTGCCGGGTATGCGGGCAATGATATATCCGTGGTCGTCAACTTCAACCGTCTCGATTCCAAGGTTTTTCAACTCATCCGCCAGGAGACGTATCAGATCCCACTGACCTTCGGTTGACGGTGTCTTATCTTCGGCAATCGATTCGTCACTGGTTGTGTTGATGCGGACATATCTGAGGAAACGTTCCAGCAGCATCTCTTCGACATCCGCTCTGATGGTTTTGTAGTCAATCATGAGGGACACTTTATCATTCGGGAGAGCGTCCGTCATGCCTCATCGGTCGAAAAGACCGCTTAACATGTCCCGTTCCATGGAATCCGACTCCGCCACCTGCTCGACGCTGCGGAACAGTTCCTTCAAAGAAAGAATCTCCTCGGTGAGCAGCAGGCGGACAAAGGTTTCCTGGTCCGGCGGGACATTGGCGGAAATGGTGGTCCCATCCCTGAGAAGAGTCAGTTGAACGGCATCTTTCTGTACGGCATAAACCGGTGACTCATGTCCGATGCGCCGGGGAAAGTAATCCGCCCGCCGAAAGGCATCCAGAAGTCTGGTGAGAACGAAGTCCGCCAACGACGCGCTGGGCATATTGAATGTGATGGTGCGAACATCTTCCTTCTCAGCGGTCTCCAGCGACTTTTTAAAACCCCGTCCGCCCTTGAAAACCTTCACCAATGCCGGCGGCGCCACAAGGCTGGAGATGAACATCGACATCACCGCCACCCCGAAGAGGCCGGAATCCAGGACGCCGGTGGACAGTCCGAGACCCGCCATGATGAGAGTCACCTCTCCCCGGGGAAGCATGCCCGTTCCGATGCGCAGGGCACCCCGGGGTGTAAAGCCGGTGAGCAAGGCCGGAATCCCGCAGCCGACGATTTTTCCAAGGATGCCGAGGAACGCGTAGGCCAATCCGTATACCACCACTTCCGGAATCACCGAAAAATCCACAAGCATACCCATAACACAGAAGAAAATGGGCACAATGAAATTGTAGACGCCCTCCAGACGGTGGCGAATATCTTCGGCGACATCCGTGCTGGAAAGGGCCAAGCCCATGACATAAGCACCGATAATCATCGCCAGACCGGCCAGTTCCGACAGGCCGGCCAGCAGAAGCGCCAGGCCGAATGCAATCATCGATAAAGTTTCCAGGTCTTTGAGACCTTTGAGGCCTTTTGTGATGCGCGGTGCCAGGAGAATACCGATGACGGTGCTGCCCAACCAGAATCCGAATGCCTTGAGTGCGATTCGGCCGATCAGACCCCAATCGACGCTGCCTGTCGTCCCGCCGCCGGATCGAACGAGGCCGACGACCACCGCCAGGAGAACGATGCCCAGGACATCGTCGAGAACGGCCGCGGAAAGAATCGTCACCCCTTCGGGACTCGAGAGTTTCTTTCGCTCAGAAAGGATTCGTGCCGAAATACCCACACTGGTTGCCGTGGCGATGATACCCATGAACAGTGCGGCGGGATCCATGATGGAAGTGACCCTATCTATAAAGAGAACCGCCGATCCGGCACCCAGGAAAAATGTCGCCAGTACACCCCCCAAACCGACAAGTGAACCGGTACCGGCGAACTTCAGGAAAGTTTTCAGATCGGTTTCCAGCCCTGAAAGAAAAAGCAGAACAATAGATGCGATGGTCGCCAATCCGTAAAGTTCGGGCGTAACAGGCAGTGCGGCGCCATGGGGGATGGCGAATAGAGGCTCTCCGCCGAGAAACCCCAGGGGTATGCGTCCCAGAGCGAACGGACCAATCACCATACCGGCGATGAGTTCTCCCAGAACGGAGGGCTGTTTGAGATATCGGGTGGTGACAAATCCGAAGGCTTTGGCAACGACAACGATGAGGGACAACTGCAGAACCAGCACCGTCATCAAATGTGTCAGCGAAACACCTTCATGCATCAGTCACCGCCTCCGAGAAAGATATTCAGAAGCTCATCCCGGCTTTTTGCCTCCAGGATTTTCTCCCGAAGATCGTCCCTGGTGAGCAGACCGCTCACTTCGGCGAGAAATTGAAGATGGGGACCGGTATGCGATGCGGGAGAAATGGTCATCACGAAGATACGGGCCGGTTTCCTGTCCATGCATTCGAAATCCACCGGTTCGGCACTCACCCCGATGACGGCATGAAGCTCTTTCACCACATCGGTTTTACCATGCGGTATGGCGATACCGTTTTTCATGCCTGTGGACATCTGAGATTCTCTCTCCAGAACGGCCTTCAGCAGTGCTTCCCTGTTCGGACTGCCGGAAGAGGAAACGATGATATCAACCAGTTCTTCGATGATTTCGTTCTTTGTCTTTCCGGCCAACCCGATTCGGACCGTATCCTTTGTGAGAACCTTCTTCAAATTCATACGTAAAACTAGTACCGAGCGGGATAGTGGTCAATACCCCGGGACTCCCGAAGGGTTGTGGAACAGCGGCAGTCGGATCGATTTTTATTATTTCCCAGTCATATACTTAATCTTGACGGAATCTTCGCCGCGAGGCTATCATCCGCCCAGATGCCCCGGTAGCTCAGCAGGATAGAGCAACTGCCTCCTAAGCAGTAGGTCAGCCGTTCGAGTCGGCTCCGGGGTAATACTTTTATTCGTTGTGGAACATAGAGATACGAAGCCAATGGGCGTGCCCGTTACGTGAGCGGCAGCAATCGACTTACACCATAATTACATCACAAATTTCGGCGCTTTCGGGAATCGGAATACTCAAGTGGGACAGGTGTCTCGGTCAGATCAGGGACGCCGGCCCCTCAAACTTCAACCTGTCCATGAAAACCAGACGAATACTATGGCTACTCAGTTCCAACGCTTTTTACACCACTCTATTGGACTCTACCCATAGCGGATACGCACGCATCGTCATAATACTATTCATTCGGCATTCTGCTCCGTCCAATCTACAACTCGCAAACCCTCAACACGTTCAAACTCCCGAATATTGTTGGTGACCAAAACGAGGCCTGAACTCCGGGCGTGGCCAGCGATGTGAAGATCGTTGACGTCGATTGACATCCCTTTTCGTTCCAGATCTGCTCGGATATCACCGTAATGGATAGCGGCATCGGAGTCGTATGGGAGTACATCGACGCGAGAGATGAAGTCTTCAACGGTACAAAGGTTACGTTCAGGAAAAGCGCTTTTTTCGACACTGTGCATCAACTCGGCGAATGTTATCGTGCTGATGCACATTTGGCCGACATGCCGATTGAAAACATCGCGAAGAGCGGGCGGCCGATGTTTGATCACATAGATCACGATGTTTGTATCGAGCATAAATTTTTTCATCTACAGAGATTCCCGATCACCTTGTTCTTGCGACGCCCGTTCGGACATGAAGTCGTCGGATAATCTGTCTCTGGTTGCATCAAAGAAGTCATCCCACGTTTTATGTAGCGGGGAAAGAATACGCGTTTCTCCGACAACTCGCACTGCTACACGCTTCACGTCGCCGGGGAAACGCGTATCGGCCGGTAAACGCACTGCCTGAGTCCTGTTATTGTCGAATACAGATCCGATCTGCATATCATTATCCTCCTCTCTCTGCTATATACATTATATATATAGCAACAATTTTTGACAACCGATAATTCGTTGTAGTCGTTCCAACGGGCAGCACGGCAATAGCGTTTTATTGGAACGGGCCGTTGACAGCGAAAGTCGAACGGGTCCGTTGACCCGCTTGAGCTTCGGCTACCGATCGATATCGGAAAACACATAATATGTCGAGCGACCCTCAGCGTCGCCTTTCCGTAAAACACCTTTTATAACCAGATCGCGGAGGTCGCGTTTTACCGTTTCGCTGATAACTCCGGTAATCGCCACGTACTTTCTGTTTGTAAGACCGCCCGCGAACCCTTCGGGATACGCGTCGATCATCTTCTTCATCACTTTGATTTGACGATTCTTCAGCTTCGGAAAGACTATGCCGGTATGTATCGAGAAACCACAGAAGCCACTGTGTTACGTCCATATCCCCTGCTGTGCGGCTTCCAGGACGGCATAGTATTGTTTCCGGACCGTCCGGAGATTCAGGGAGAGCGAGTACATCCGGATAGGTGATCCCTCGTCCTGAGCAAGGGCCAAGTCAGTAAGGACCACCGAAAAGCCGGACTGGAAAATTCGCACCCAAAGCCCTAGTCTCTTTGGTGGAGGTGACCGATGAATAATCGTTTGTCATTGGGGCTGCAGCCGGGACTGCTTCTCTTCACCCTGATCGCTGGTTCTGCCTTCGCTCAGGAATGGAAAAGTGTGGATGAAGGAGATTTCCATCTGGAATGGATGGCGGACGGCGGCAGCCTGAAAATCGTTGTCTCGGCTCCCGCCGAAGGCTGGGTGGCCGTCGGCTTCGATCCCACCAATAAGATGAAAGACGCCAATATTCTCATCGGGTATGTCGAAAACGGCAGGGCTGTTGTCGAAGACCATTACGCCAACAACCTTTTCTCCCATCGAAGCGACCTGGATTTCGGAGGCAGCCGGGATGTCTCCGAGGTGTCCGGAAGGGAGTCGGCAGGCACAACCGAATTGAGCTTCTCGATACCGCTGATCAGCGGAGATGAATACGACAGACCTCTGGTTGTGGGCGAAAAATATAAAGTCATCCTTGCCTACAATAAGAGGGACAGGATTTCAGTGAAGCACAATGAGCGCGAATCGGTGGAAATCACTCTGTAGCCGCCGTATCGCCCAGTTCGCCAAGGGCCCACCGGGCATGTTCGGCAATCCCCGGATCGTCATCGTCGCAGAGGATTTCCAGTCTTCGCCTGTATTGCGGATCTTTCGAATTGCCTGCGGCCGTGCAGGCGTTCCTCACCATGCCGGATCGCCCGGCTCTCATCAGGGGAGAACCGGCAAACCGATCCACGACATCCTCATGGGTCTCCAGGAGAAGAAGATCCCCGATATCCCATTCGGCACCGGCGATATCGGTTCGGAACGCCTCAACATCGGTGGGCGGAACCCGGGCATTGAAAGGACAGGCCTCCTGACAGGCGTCACAGCCGAAAACGCGATCGGCGGCAGCCTGCCGGAACTCCTCTGGAGTGTCATGAGGGGCTTCGATGGTGAGATAGGAAATGCACCGTGAGGCATCCAGTATCCCGGGAAAAGTCAGAGCATCGGTGGGACATGCATCCAGACAGCGCCGGCAGCCTTCGGGACATGAGAGGGGGGATGGCCGTGGAGGCGGAACGTCTACAGCAACAGTGCACAGTATATGGCCCAGAACCGCCCAACTTCCCACTCCCGGCAGAATAGCCAAGGCATGCCTTCCGATAAAGCCGGCTCCCGATGCCTTAACCAGCCATGATTCATCCAAGGGACCGAGATCGACAAAGGATTTGAATTTCTCGTCCGGGTACTCGGACGACAGGAGTCGTGCGATACGCCTCAGGCGATTCCCCAATTCTTTATGGTAATCACGGCCCCGGGCATAACGGGCGATTCGCCCCGAATTCTTCGGAATAATCGGATCGTCCCGGTAGTAACCCAGTGACGAAACCAGAACGGACCGGCAACCCTCGAGAACCAGATCCGGACGATATTTCACCTCGGCGTGAGAGGTCATCCATTCCAATCCGGGGGGCGGATGAGCGGCACGGCCAAGGCGATAGCGTTCCTCACGGACAACCCGGTCGTCCTCGGAAGGACCCGAGAGGGGCCAGGGCAGAACAGCCGGGAGTTTAAGTCCTTCGGCTGCGAAGAGACGAGCCAATTTTTCTCCCGATATTGACATAGGCCTCATGAAACCGTAACTTCCCGGCATTGAACTCCAGGGAGGGAGGACGATTTTGATACCCCAAGACTTACATATTCATACCATATTCTCAACCGGAGACGGCTCTATAGTACCCGAACAGACTCTGGAACTCATCGCTTCTGTCCGCCATGCCGAAAAGATCGGTATCAGCGATCATATTGAGAATCTCTACGGTCCCACATTCGGAGACTACGCAGCGGCTGTCCGGGATTGCGGATTTCATCTCGGTGCCGAAATCGTCCAAGTTCAGGATGTGGACTACGCATTGTCTCTGCCTTTGGAATATCGGGTGTTCCACTGCTACGACGAGGATCGGTGCTACAAGGCGGCCGAGCGGATGGTAGACTCCGGCACGCCCCTGATCATCGCGCACCCTATGGCACTGGGCACCGATATGAGCCGCATTCCGCCCGAGGCCATTGTGGAGATCAACAATCGATATATCTGGAGAAATGACTGGCGGTCCTTCTACACTCCGTGGAGTGAACGATTTCAGTTTATATTCTCTTCCGACGCCCACCAGCCTAATTGGCTGAATCAGAATGTCGCCCGGTTTGTCGGCGGCCAGCTGGGCCTCCGAGAGACCTTGCTCTTCCTGGAAAATGAGGATCAATCCGTGGCTTGACCAAAACGACCGCTTTGCTCTATATTCGGATTTCGTCGCGGTGATACCGTGATTTTGGAGGCGTAGCGAAGCTGGTTATCGCGCCGGCCTGTCAAGCCGGAGATCGCGGGTTCGATCCCCGTCGCTTCCGCATAAAGCCGTTCCCGTCTGGGGGCGGCTTTTTTGTTTTCTCACGATGTCTCAAGATGCGGCGGGAGATAACAGCAGGTGTTCCGGCCCCTGACCGGTCAGTTCAATAGAGCCGATTCCCTGGAAAGCGCGGCAGGATCCAGGCCCTGCTGAGCATAGAGAGCCTGGGCCAGGGGACGAAGTTCGGGAACCGCGTACTGCCATGTGCGGACCAGCTGATCTCTCAGGCTGCGGTATGTCTCCAGCCTGACCTCACCCGCCGTTTTAACGTCGGCGCTCATCGACTCGATGATGTCCCGCTGTTTCCGGGCTTCCTCCTCCAGACGGCGGCTTTCGGCACGAAGAACCCGGGCCTTCTCAAGAATCGCGGAATCACGTGTCTCAAAATACGCATGCAGCTCTTCAAAGGACTGCTCGAGAGCTTCCCTGCCGGCAACGGCAAAAAGCACCCTGCGGCGCCAGGCGTACAAATAGGGATCCGTGCCTTCGGAGATGGCCTCGTCCAGAGCAACAAAATCCTCGGCGATTTCCCAAGCCTCCTTGAGGGAGAGGACGGTTTCGGCCCTCAGACGGGACACCTTCGTTTGCGTCAGATATTCTTCAATTTGCTCCTTCTCCGATTCGGTAATCAGAAGCAGAAGGGCCCGGATATTCGGAGTACCATCAACATTGACCGCCAATCGCGGATCCGCACCTCGGCGAAGCAGACGCAATGCGGTTCGCCGACCATAGGGCCCGCCCTCCGCCGCTATGACGGTTCTCAGGGATGGCCATGCGTCCTCGCCGTAGGCCTCGACAGATGCGGCGGCGGTGAGCCGAACGGTCTGGGATTGGTCGTCCAGAGCCCGCATCAGAGTCGGGAGGGCCGCCGGCGATCTGATATCACCCATGAGCCTCACCGCGTGGACGCGGAAGGCCTCATCTGACTCGTTATACAGATCGGCCAGAGCGGGAATGGCTTCGGAGCCATAGGTTCCCAGGATCGAATTCACCTTCAGAACGATTCGCTCATTCTCGTCATCCAGGAGGTCAATCAGCATCGGCAGACTTTCGGTGGAACGAAGCCCTTGAATCACTTCCAGGGATGAAAGTCGAGACCGGTAGGGCCGGATCGGATCGGATGCGACAATATGCAGGAAGGGAAGTCCCGATTCTCCGGCCCGAAGGGCAGCCAGTTGAGCTTCTCTGCGGACCTCGGAGGACGGGGATGTGAAAGCCTCGATGAACACCGCCATATCATCCGGATCGGCATAACGCCCGAGGGTCCGGTAGGCGATGGACGCGGAAAGGGGATCGGGGTCATCCAGAGCATCCAGGAGGAAAGAATTGTCTCTTGAAGCCACGGCGCGAACCGATACCGACGCCTGATTGCGTACATCCGGGTCGGAATCGGCAAAGTATTCGATGAACAGGGGTACCAGACCCTCGCCGCCGACGGCGGCCAGAAGACGGAGAGCATCGATTCGATCCTGTACGTTACCACGTTCCAACAGATTCAGAAGATAAGGAATATAAACCTCAGTATCCTGGAGCATGGCGTCCAGGGCCGCATCGGCCACATCCTGGTTCTCATCGAAGGCCGCCGCGACAACGATCGGGATGAGCGTGTCATCGTTCGCCTGGAGTGCCATAATCAGGGCGGCCATCCGGTATTCGGGCCGCTCGTCCCTCATCAGCTTTTGAATTCCGGGATAGTCCTCTGGGGTGATGACAAAACGCTCGTCGTTCAGAGCGGCCCTCACCATATCCTCCAGGAAGACCGGATCATCCAGCACCAGATCGGTGGTGCTCCGGCAGGAATACACCATCGTCATCACGGTGAGGAGAAGGAGAAGGAGTCGTGATGTGCGATGCCGAGAAGACATACTCCTATTCTCGGCCACCGCGTGCATTATGGGAACCTTATAGCGTCTACCTTGCCAAATCGTCATGTCCGTTCTTCTGGACCCGCTTGTCGCCGCCGGGGTATTCTCCTATCCGTGCTCACCGACGACGACAAACATCTGCAGGACTATCTGGAAGGTTTTCTCACTCCCCGACGCAAGGAACGTATGCGGCAGGTTCTCGCCGAACGTTCGCGATATATCGTCTGCGTTCTGGAAGACCTCTACGATCCCCGGAACGGCAGCGCCGTTCTGCGGCACTGCGACGCCCTGGGAATTCACGAAGTCCACGCCGTCGAAAATAAGAACCTCTTCAAATCCGACGAGCAGGTGGATATGGGCACCGCACAATGGCTGGATCTGCACATCCATCGCCTGGCCGGAAACGCACCCCGGTCGGTGAAGGGCCGCCGCCGTGCCGCCGCGACCGCTGCAACCGGCGAAGCGCCGCCTGTGGAGTCCAACACGCCTGCAGTACTGGCATCCCTGAAAGAACGGGGCTACCGAATTGTGGCCACCAGTCCCCACGGCGATGATGATGCCGTGCCGGAAACTCTGGATCTGGCCGCCGGTCCCGCGGCGGTGGTGTTCGGTACCGAAAAATACGGCATCTCCGATGAGGTGAAGGATGCCTCAGACGTCTTCCTGCGCATCCCCATGGTGGGTTTTGTCGAAAGCTTCAACCTGTCGGCCAGCGCCGCCATCGTCTTCCATGTCCTCTCCAGGCGTCTTCGCTCCGAAGGACTGCCCTGGCGGCTGACCGAAGAAGATGAGCGGGAAATCTACTTCCGTTGGGTGAAGGGGTCGGCTCCCCATGCGGAGAAGCTGATTCGGGAATTTAGAGAGAAACAGAAGTCAGGGTGACCGGCGGGGGCGCGCCATCACTTCACAACAAGAACCTTTCGAATCTGATCGATGCCTCCCGGTCCGACGTACCGGATGAAGTAGATTCCCCTGGCCACGACATTGCCGCTTCGGTTCCGTCCATCCCATGCCACGGCGTACTCACCCGCATCCTGATATCCCCGCTGGAGGATTTCCACCAGACCGCCGGCCAGATCGAACACCTGGATGGTGACAGTACCGCCGTTCTTGAGCGTGTAGTGCAATGAGGTTCTCTCGTTGCGGTTCGGATTGATGATGTTGTTCAGAATGGAAATGCCGCCGGCCTGGGTCACCACATTTCGGATCTTGATGGACCACGGGCGGATGCGCCGGTACCAATCCGAGGCGGTGTCGTCCTCGCAGCGGGCGGCGTAGTGGTTGGGTGCGATAAGGAAGAAGAAATCCAGGTCCGCGCCGTCAATGATTTTGCCGCCCGGGTTCCAGATCGTCAGCGGAGGTGGTGCGGGATTTGCATTGTCGAACAGGTCCCCGGCGACGAATGTCATCGCACCGGAACTCGGTCCCGAGACCCACGGTCGGGGTACGAGGCCGGAGAACGGCGTGGCGCCGCTGTTGGCCACTTCGTCGATGGCCGGCAGCCAGAGGCCGGAGTTCTTGTAGGAGTTCGGGATGGAATTTTCGTTCTCCCAGTAGAGGTCGGGCGTGAACAACTCGCCGGTGTAGCGATGAGCCTGGAGGATGATGTCCTCTTCCTGGAGGAAGTCGCTTCCGTCAAAGGTCGTCACCACGCCGACGCCGGTGCCTCCGGAGGGCTGTGTCTGGCCGACGGCCGATACCGGTTCGACGATGCCATTGCCCACGATGCCCAGGGCGATGTCGGAGATTCGGTGTGTCGTCGCCACCAATCCCATCGTCGTATCGGCCGGATCGGCCGCATCGTCCGCCAGAGGACTGTTGGGTGTGGCAATATCCCTGACTGTATTCACGGTCAGATTGAGGGTGTTCCCGGTAATATCGCCGGCGGCAATCGGACCGGCGAGGTTCAATATTGCCTCACGCATTCCGTTATCCGTAGGCGTCGGGAAGGGAGAGACCCGGGTGACCGAGGCGACACCGCCGCCGACGGCCGTCGCGAAGTTCGTCTGGTCAATCTCCGATCCGTCCACCACGGTATCCACCACCGGTTCGGAGAAATGCACGAACACTTCATTTCGGGGCGAATCGGCAACGGCCAGTGTATAGCCAATGATGGGCGGCGAACCATCGTAGGGAACCTCTTTCTCCCTTGAGGGATACAGAGCCACCGACGCACCTGTGGATGAATCGATCAGCGTGGTGTTATTGAGGATTCGCCACGCCGGGGTGGCCCCGGTGTCGAGGTAGTCGCCTTCTTCCAGGATGATCCAGAACTGGTTGGACGCCAGGGTCTCATAGTCGGTTCCGCCATCGCCGGGATCGTATCCAAGGACGTTGTAGCCGTCGACTTCCACTTCAAAGTCCGAGAAATCCTTCACCACCGCCGCCTGGACGGTGACTTGGATTCGGTCGATCCTGCCGTCGGGCTCGTAGAGGGTGTTGTCAATGGTGGGCAGTTCATTGGACGCATCGGTCGTCCCGACATAGTTGTTCAACTGATCTCGGGTTCGAGACAGGGTCACATAAACGAAATCCACCCAGCCGGGACAGTTGCTCACGATGACCCGGGTCTGGATGACAATGGGATTGACGGTGGCATCCGAATCCTGGACATAGACATTCCTCATGAAGGCGATGGCATTGGTCAGCTTGTTGAAATTCCAATACGTACCAAGGGTGCCGGAAAAAAGACTGATCCATCCGGGATCGTTGCTGAAGGGGTTGTTCGCGGCACCTGTGTCAGTTCCGACCACGACAAAACGCGCATCAGTATCATCGACTATGGTGGTATTCGAACCCGCCTCAAAGTAGAGGTTCTTTCCGGCCACTGTGCCGTCCGAAGGCTGTGGATCAACAATGGGATCGGTCTCCGTACCCGAATTCACCAGGAACCGGAAGAAGGTGTTGTTCCCTTCGATATATGTCGGATGGGACCCATGGAACTCCACCGTCGCGCCGTTGGGATCGGCGACGGGCGTGGCGCCCCAGTAGTAGGAGCGGCCGCCGAGGGTGGTGGTGGCGTTGGTGGTGAGCATCAGGCCATAGAGGGTGAGATCGTAGTGCGTCAGGCCGTTCTCGGCGCTCAAGGTGCCGTTGAGAATGCGCAGGCCGTTGAGGATAGCCGGGTTCACTGGACCGGGGTTGTTGGAGAGGGTTCCGTCGCCGTTAGGATCAGCAAATCCCCACACGGTGACATCGCAGGCCATGGTGATGGTACGAGCCGGGGCATCGATGGTGAGATTCCAGAACCAGGCGTTCCCCGGAGGGCCGGGCGGAAGATGACTGGATGCAACAATCTGACCGGCGCCGGCCCCGGCATAATAGGTGACCAATCCGTAGCGATACTCCTGTCCAGCGGTGACTGTCGGGAAATCCTGTACCGCCTGCTCGCCCGTGAGACGAATCTCGCCGCTGGTGAGGTTCGGCGCGTCCACGTCGCCAAGAGTATTGTCCAGGGAGTTGTTCCCCCCGTCGAAATGGAAATCCTGGTTGGTGAAATCGATAACCGGATTGTTGGCTCCCAGGAGGGTCACGGTTCCATTCGAGGTAAACACCGCGTTGCTTGTGAAGGTTGCCGCAGCACCGGCGGCATCAACGGTAAATGTACCATTTGATGTGAACGCGGCGTTGGTGGTGAGGTCGGCTGTTCCGACGGTGGCGTCGAGAGAAGCGGCGCCGTTTACCGTTAGAGCGGCATTGGCCGTCAGAGCGGCGGCGCCTGTGGCGGCGTCGACAGTGAGGGAACTGCCGATTACAACCGGATTGTTGATAATCGCCGCGCTGGAATCGGTGATGCTCAGCTGCCAGAAATACGGTGCCGGATAGTCGCCTTGCTCCACATCGATGTTGGAGGCTCCTCCGATGAAGCTCACCTCCTCGTTCTGAGGATTGAAGCCGTCGCCGGAGGTATTGGTGGTGTCCGACCAGTTGCCGACCACCCGGATATCCACACCGGCGCTGGTGGCCGCCCGGGCGATGAACTCTCCGTCTGAAATCGTGAGGTTTCCCGTGACGTCCAGGGTGTTCGCGGCGACGTTTGCCATGGTCACCGACGACGTCGTGCTCTTGTCGAATGTGATGTTGTTGAAGCTTTGGGTCCCTATCCCCCGGGTCTGAATTGTGGCCGCTGTAGGTCCGTCAAAGACGACCGTACTCCCCGCGGCATTGAAGTCGAAGGCGTTCAGAGTCGAATTCCAGGAACTCCATACCGTGTGGGTATTGGCTCCCAATGTCCACGTTCCATCGGTGAGGGTCAGTGTGCCGTATACGGTCCAGGCACCCGTGGACGTAATCACATTTCCCGGATCGTTTATGGTGAGATTGTGGAAGGAGTAGGCGCCGGCCGAGCCGCCGGCGGTGGCGTTGGTGAACACCACGGTGGAATCGGCATCGCTGTCGTCCAGGTTGTCTCCCGGCGTGAAAGTTGAGGTGAGATTCGCCCCGACGTTGATGGTGGCGACTCCGGCCACGTCGCTCACCGTCAGTGTCCCCACTTGGACGTTCTGCACAGCCGTGACTGTCGCCGTGTCGGTGATATCAATGGCTCCACCGCCGCCGATATGCCGGCCGGCGGACACGGTCTGGCCTACCATGTTGTAGGCGGTTCCGGCGGAAACCAGGAAGTCCCGGCTTACCTGGACATCGGTGCCGACGGCGGGATTTGCGTCGCCCCCGCCGGCGGTGAGGGTGAGATCCACCGGCGGCTGGGACGCACCGATATCGGCGCCCAGAGATATATCTCCTCCGGCATTGATGGTTAAGGTGTATTCCGAGATTGCGCCGTCGTCATCGACTGTCGCGGCGGCTCCAAGCGTGATATTCCCGATTCCGGCATTGGTGTCCAGGGAGCTGTTCGCCTCGAGAATGATCGGGTCGTTCAAAGACAGGCCGTTGACGTGAGCGGTGGAAATGTTGGTTCCGGCATAGCTCAGGAAAATAGTGCCCCCGGCGTCGAACACGAGGATTTCCCCGATGCCGGTGGCCACAGGCTGGTTGATGCGGATGTTTCCGCCGGCGAGCAGATCGAGAAGACTTCCGCCGGTACTGATGCCGTTTATGGCGGTTCCCTCGGTGTTGGTGAGCGTCCCTATGGTCAGGCCGTTGGTGTCCTGATAGTCCAGCTGTCCGCTGACATTCGCGGCCAGAATATTCACGTTGTTTGTGGCCACACCGTCCAGATTGAACGGGCCGGAACCCTGGAGATGCAGACCGGTGCCGGCTCCGGTGGCGGTGATGGGCTGAGTCTGATTGAGTTGACCGTTGGCGATGAGAGAGATAACAACACCGGGAGTTACCGTGGTAATGCCGTTGACGCCCAGCACCGTACCGACGGCATAGGAATCCCCATCCCGGTAAGTCATGTTTCCTGTCACGGCGGCGGCCAATGTTCCGATATCGTTGGCGGCCTGGGTGAGCCGGAACGGTCCCGCGCCCAACAGCAGCAGGGAGTTCGTGCCGCTCCCGTCGTCAATGATGCCGGCGGTCTGAGTCACCGCCGAGTCGGAGTTCAACGAGAAGATCGTTGCATCGATATTGCCCAAGTCCAAAGCGACGCCCACCTGGGCCAGCTCGGCCTGATCGGCAGTAATAACAAGGGTGCCGAACTGGTT
>JARGFR010000210.1 GCA_029210985.1 Spirochaetaceae bacterium
AAACTGACGGATTACCTTCCCGTAACGGTGGACAATCGGGATCCCGATGAATTTCTGATTCATACCGGTGGTCTCCACCTGATACAGGGTAAGCAGATATCTTTCCTGGGTACCGAGCCGAATCCGACAAACGAGGGTCATCATGATATCGTTTGGGATGCGAACGGTGAACTGCTGCCCCTGAAGTCCGGTAAACTCGGTTCACTAGTGGAACTGAGGGATATAGAGGTCCGCGGCGAAATCCAATCCCTGGATGAGATGACGATGGCCTTTGCGGACCTCGTGAACGGAATCCACCGGGATGCCTGGTCGCCCGGAGGCGATACCGGCCGGAACTTTTTTACCGAATATCCCTTTGTGGACAACCTTTCCGGCAACTACGACAGGAGCGGAGACGGTGAATTGGATTCTACCTATGTCTACCGGCTGACCGGAATCCACACACTGGATCCGGCATCGCCGGTGGGATTTGCCGGAACCATCACTTTGGAAGGATCTGACGGTGAGGTTAATGTGCCTTATACGGCCATGGACACCGTTGAGATGGTTCTGGATCGAATCAACAGTTCGGGCGCCGAAGTGACCGCCCGGCTGGATAGACAAGGCCGACTGGAAATTCGGGCCGGCATCACCGACGGATTCGACAACCCTGATTTTGTTATTCGGCATGTTGAGGATTCCGGACAGTTTCTGGCCGGATATGCCGGTCTTCTGGCGGGAAACGGTCCGGACGCGGCCTATGATTGGCAGGGTCCCGATGCGGTTTTGGCGCTTCGGCCGGGTGGAGCGGCCTACTCGGTCGCTCCATTGAGTCATCCCTCAGGATGGCTCAGGGTGAATGAGGATCTGATTGCCGATCCATCCAAGATAGCCTCAGGATTGAGCGACACCGGACGTGCTCCTTCCGGAGGGGATAACCGCGGTGCTTCGGACATTGCCCAGCTTCGCCATAGGCCGGTACTCGCGGGACGGTCCGCTACGTTTGATGACTGGTTCGCCTTAGCCGCCGCGGATATCGGACTCAAAGGTGAGGTGGCGGCACAAACAAGTGAGAGTCAGGACCTGGTTATGAAGGAATTGGAAGACCTCCGGCAGTCGGTATCCGGTGTGAATCTCGATGAAGAATTCGCCGAGATGATCAAGTTTCAACACGGGTACAACGCAGCGGCGCGATTCGTGAATACCATCGATCAGATGCTCGATACCATTATCAACAGGATGGGAGTTTAAAAAATGCAGCGAATCAGTACAAACATGCCGATGCTCGATAGTCGTTTCCGCATGAACGAACGGGATTTCCGAATGAGTGAGGTTCAGAGGGGTATCGCATCGAGTCGAGCCATCGGAAATCTCAGAGACGCCCCGGTGGACGCGGCCCATATCACCAGGTTGGATTCGGCGGAGAATCGAGTCTCCCGATACCTGGAAAATATTGATTATGTCCGGGGCCGCTGGAGTCAGGCCGAAGGCTACATGAATGAAGCGGTCACTATAGTTCAGAGGCTCCGGGAGATGTCCATTCAAGGTGCGACCGGCACCTACAGTAAAGAAGACCTGGGCTACATGGCTATTGAAGTGGACGCTTTGTTGTCCGAACTCACCATGGTGGTGAATGCCAAGGGCGGAGACGGCCAATACTTGTTTGCCGGGGATGATGTATCGACACCGCCTTTCCTGGTGCAGAACGGTCGAGTACCGGGGCTCAACCGTCAGGCGGTCACAGAAATATCCTATGCCGGAGACTTGGGACGTAGTCGGATGGAAATCACCGATGGGCAGACGATCGAAACGAATCTTCGCGGCAATGAGGTATTCTGGGCGGAGCATCAGCAGGTTTTTGGCGCCGTGGATACAGAAGGATTCACCGTGGCTGAAGCCAACCGTTTCTTCATCGACGGTAAAGAAGTCTCCCTCGAACCCGGAGACAACATTCACGCCATGGTCAGAAAAATTAACGATGCCGGTGCGGCGGTCAAAGCTTCTCTGGATCCGGTGACGGGTTCGCTGAACCTTGAAACCACCGTACCGCACCAGATTTGGCTTGAGCCGGCTGAAGGCACCGCATTGATGGATGTCGGTCTTTTAAGCGACGCCGGTGCGGTCAGTCCTCCGGCGAACTGGAATCCCGATGCCGCGGTCACCGGAGGGAGTCTCTTCGACCAGGCCTTGTCCCTCCGGGACGCTCTTCTGGAAGGCGACCAGGAACGGGTCGGCGGTGCCATTGTCGGGGGACTGGACAAGGGTTTGGATTCCCTGCTGCGGAATCTGGCCGACTTGGGGGCAAAGAGTGAGAGACTGGACATCACATCCGGACGTCTTGGTGAAGAACAAGGTGCTATCGGAGACTGGAAAAGCCGCCTGGCAGATCTGGATCTGACGGAAGCCATCACTGAAATGAGTATGCTGGAATACACGCAGAAAGCCGCATATCAGGTGGCGGGCAGGATACTGCAGCCGACTTTGATGGATTTCTTAAGGTAGAAGAATCATGACGATAGATACAAAGGCCTACGGGCAGGTCGAAGTCGACGAGAGACAGCGAATCACTATCCCGTTCGGTTTATACGGTTTCGAGAGCCTGTCGGAATATATCCTGATGGACGCACGGCAACGCCCCTTCTACTGGCTTCAGTCCGTCGATGTCAGGGATGTGGCCTTTGTCCTTATCGACCCCAAGGTGATACGTCAGGACTACGACGCGGATATTGAACCGAGGGACTTTGAGGCCTTGGAGCTGGAAGATTCCGATGACGAACGTTTCCTGCAGTTCGCCATCGTCACCATACCCGAGGACCGGCAGGATATGACGGCCAATCTCCAGGGGCCCATCATCATCAATAAAGAGAGCCGGATTGGGCGACAGTGCATTTCCCGGAGCGATCGATGGCATGTGCGGCATAACATACTCGAAGAAATGGCGTCGACCGGGAAAAATGCATGCTGATTTTATCCCGTCGTAAGGATGAAAGCGTCATCATAGACGGCCGCATCGAGGTGGCCGTCGTGGATATCAAGGGCGACCAAGTCAAGTTGGGCATCAAAGCGCCCCGGGATGTCAAAGTGTTCCGGAATGAAGTGTTCCAAGCGATTCAGGCCCAGAACAGGGCCGCCGCCGCGGCTCCCGCAGATCTGCCGACCCTGGATATTCCCATGGATGATATTTCCGCGGGGAGTGGAGAGTAGAACCTCAGATCTATTCTTTATCTTTGAGTTCGGTGAATACTCTGTCGAACTCAGACCGCAGGCTCTTAAAAACCTCGATGAGCTCCGGGTCGAAATGAGTTCCAGATTCTTCTACGATCATACCGACGGTCTTCCGTTCATCAAACGGTTCCTTGTACGGCCGGCGGGATCGTAGCGCGTCATAGACATCCGCCAGGGCGGCAATCTGGCCGGCCAAAGGGATATCGTCCCCTTTCAAACCGAAGGGATAACCGCTTCCGTCCCATCTCTCGTGATGAGATTTGGCGATGTCCTTCGCCATCGGGTTCGGATGGGCGTCGAGTATCATCGCTCCGTTGATCGGATGCTCTCTCATCACCTGCAATTCGGTGTCGTTCAGTTTGCCGGCTTTCAGGAGAATACCTTCCGGTGTTCCGATTTTTCCCACATCATGAAAGGCCGCCAGAATCCCGATGTCCTCAATGAAATCCTCATCGACGTCGATCCATCGGATATCGCTCGTAAGATTGGCTGCGATGAGTCGGCTGTAAGCGTTGACTCTGGCAATATGATTGCCCGTATCTTCATCCTTGAGCAGTGAGGCCTGGAGTATGCTGTCGAAATTCGCCCTGATAACCGATTTTATGGTGTCTGTGACATCATTGACCAAGGCGACATAGCCGGTGGGCCTCTCCTCGGCATCATAGTCCAATGGGAGAATATTCAAGTCGGCAATGAACGATCTGCCGTCGGGACCTCGACCTTCAACACGCTGCTGACGGCAGTATCCGGTTGCCGGATTCGACAACTCCTCCACGAGTGATTCCCATTTCCCTTTCTCCGAGTAAGTGCGGAACAGAGCGTAGAAGGGTCGGCCGCGGTACTCGAGCCCTTCTGTTTCCCGAAAATCACGGAAGGCCTGATTGCGCCATCGGATAATGAGGTCGGTGTCCAGTATGGCTGTCGGTATCCGCATATTTTCATGACGGCGAATCCGTTCTTCCGTCAACGGACCCCAGTCGTCGTCGCTTTGGGCTTCTTCTTCGAAATCTTCATCAATGGAAACCAGCTCTTCGGTGTCCTCATCCAGTCTCCCCGCCTTTTGGAGGAGTCCGTCAATCTCATTCACTATTTTGTCAAAGCCTCTTCGGCTTCACTGAGACGTAAATAGAGTGGCCCCATATCCGACGGATCCGGTCCCTCATCATCGAAGGCTGTCCGTGCCGTGTATATCATCTGCAGGGCTCTCCCGGATGCATGAAGGGGGTCCAGGACAACCCGAGGCCGCCCCAACGCAATCCGGGCGTCCGGACCGGTTACCAGCACCGGGTCGTCGCCGGGCAGGGATTCCATAAAATCATCCAAGTCCATATCCGCATCCGGCATTACACGTTTTCCGTTCTTGAACGCTGCGGCGTACACCCGTTTCTTACGAGCATCCATCACCGGCGCGACGATTCCGGGCCAGTGCTCACGGCCGGCCGCCAGCAGGGGAAGGGTGGGCACGGCTTTCATCGGGCATTCGGCCCCCCGGGCGATCCCCTTGGCGGTCGCCATACCGATTCTCAACCCGGTGAAAGACCCGGGGCCGGCGGCGCAAGCGATTAAGTCCAGGTCGGCCGGTTTCAGTCCGGCGTCTTCCAAGAGTCGAGAAACCGCGGGCATGAGAGTTTCACCATGCTTGAATCCCCTGTTGATATTCAGTTCCCAGTATTTTTCGGACGCGGCCAAGGCCACCGACAGCACTGCTCCGGATGTTTCCAGTGCCAGAATATTCACGCGGCTTCTCCGTCGGGACGTGAAATGGCAATGGTCCGCCCGCCGTCGCTGTTGATTCGAATATCGACTCGAATCGTCCTGTCCGGAAGCTCGTCACCGGCTTTTTCACTCCATTCAACGAGGCTGACGCCCTCTCCGTCCATCATCTCTTCCACCCCCAGCCAGGCGAACTCTTCGGGAGTGCCCAATCGATAGAGATCCATATGGTACATGGGCATTTTCCCATAATATTCACTGATGAGGGTAAAGGTGGGGCTGGTGACCGGTTCTTTAATGCCCAGCGACTCGGCAACGCCCTGAGTGAACACGGTCTTACCCGCGCCCAGTGGGCCGCGTAGAGCGATGACATCGCCGGCTGTTAATGTGGAACCGAGCCGCCGACCGGCTTCCCTGGTTTCTTCAGCGTCTCGTGAATGCAATTTTTTCACCGCAATTTGCCGTCTTTCTCCATGATCAGGACCTCCGCTTTGATGGCACGAATGACCGGCAGCAGAGGGTAATCAATCCTATCTCTAATACGCACATTCACGACTCTTTCTCCGGTGGGTTTAATTTCAACCGAAAATTCCAGAGGAACCCGGCGCCTGTCTCCCAAGACGAATTCAAGGTCACCCAAACCTTCGTACTCGTTTCTGTAGTACAAGGGAATGTCTTTCTTCGTCAGCTGCTCAATTCCGTGTAATTTCATGGGGCCTTAAGAATAGTGACAGCGTTCGGCGACGGTCAAGTCGGCCAGGTGTGCGAAGCTAGTTGAAATCGTAGACATATTCGTTGATCTTATTCAGATTCTTGCTGGATGCCCTGGTGAACATGATATGCAGTGTGGTCTTTGTCCTGGTAACCATTCGGCTGTCGACGATTTTGCCGAACGCCACGACGGCATTCCCTCTCTGCGGTTCAAAGCTGATCTTGATGAGTTCTCCCCGGGGCAGGGGTTTATGGCTTGAAAGGGCGCAGCCCCCCGCCGAGATGTCGATCATCGTTCCAATCCGTCCCTGATTGGTGACGACAACCGCCTGGCGCGTCGTCTTTCTGCCGCTGCCTTTCTCGACGATTCTCACCGGATAGAAGGAACATTGACCTTTGATGGGGCGTCTT
>JARGFR010000211.1 GCA_029210985.1 Spirochaetaceae bacterium
GGTTTTGAATCTCACCATGATTCATTTTAGCCGGTGCCTGAGAAATTATGAATTCCGAATTTAAGTCCGACAGACTCCTAGCCCCGGGAGAACACCTTGGAGAAAATGCCGAAGAGGTCCTGTGCTTTGGCATTGTTCTCGTTGATGTGGCCGATTTCCCTGATCTTTTTGGAACGGTACCGGATGAGCTGTTCGGGGGACTTGGCCATCAGAGTCTTGAAATCTTTAAGGATGATTTTTTTGATTTCACCGGCGGTAAAGGCCGGATTCAGATGGGCGCCGCCTGGAACTTCGGGCACGATGCCGTGGATGATACCGAACTCGGCGACATCTTTGGCGGTGACTTTCATGATTTCCGCCGCTTCCTTGGCGCGTTCGGCATCCCTGAGGAGAATGGACGCGAATCCCTCCGGGCTGATGACTGAGTAGATGGAGTTTTCCAGCATATAAATTTTGTCGCCCACACCGATACCCAGGGCACCGCCGGAGCCGCCTTCGCCGATGACGAAGCAGATAATCGGAACCTTGAGGACACTGAAACTCTTCAGATTGACGGCGATGGCCTCGCCGATACCGCGTTCTTCGGCATGAATGCCGGGATATGCGCCGGCGGTGTCGATGAAGGTCACTACAGGTCTTCGGAATTTTTCGGCCTGTTTGGCCAGTCGGAGAGCCTTTCTATAACCTTCAGGGTAGGCCCAGCCGTAATTCCGGGCAATGTTCTCCTTCATGTTGTGGCCTCGCTGGTGGCCGATGAAGGTGACAGGCATACCGTCAATTGTTCCGATTCCGCCGATCATGGCCGGATCGTCGCCGTAATGCCTGTCTCCGTGGAGCTCGATAAAATCGTCACAGATGTAGTCGATATAGTCCAGGGTATTGGGTCTGTCGATGCGCCTGGCGAGCTGGACTTTGTCCCAAGTCTCGCCAATGCTGCCCGCGTATTTGGTTTTCAGATCGTCCAGTTCTTTGGAGATGTCAATTTGTTCCTTCTCCGCAAGAACCTTTATCTCCTCGATTTTACTGTGAATTATCGACTGATCCATCCCTTATTCTCCGTTTCGTGGGTTTGCAGCAGGAAGCTCAGCGTCTTCCTCATCTGGGAGCGGGGCACAATCATATCGACAAAGCCCTTCTCCTGCTGGAATTCCGCCCTCTGGAAACCTTCGGGAAGTTTCTCCTTGAGGGTGCCTTCGATGACCCGCTGACCGGCAAAACCGATGAGCGCTCCGGGTTCCGCAATATTTATGTCACCGAGCATCGCGTAACTTGCGGTGACACCGCCGGTGGTGGGGTGGGTGAGAACTATGAATAACGGGACACCGATGCCGTCCAACAAAGCGACGGCGTTGGATGTCTTGGCCATCTGCATCAGGGAGAATATGCCTTCCTGCATACGAGCGCCGCCGGAGGCGGTCACCAAGATAACCGGTGTACCCTCGTCGGCGCCTTTGAGTATGGTTCGAGTGATTTTCTCACCAACCACCGAGCCCATGCTGCCTCCGAGAAACTGGAACGACATGACGCCCATGACGGCTTTGCGGCCTTCGATGGTCCCGATGCCGGTGACAACCGCGTCGTTCAAGCCGGCCTTGCCCTGGGCTTGGGAGAGCTTTTCTTCGTATCCGCTCAGTGAAATCGGGTTCCGGCTTGTGATTTCCTGGGAGAACTCTTCGAAGCTCCCTTCGTCAACGATGGTGGCGATCCGATCATAAGGATGCATCGGCATGTGAAATCCGCACTCCGGGCATACCTGAAGTGATGCCACCAGATCCGAGCCCTTCACTTCGTGATGACATTCTTTGCAGATAGTGTCTGTCACCTTGGAAAAGGGTTCAGGAATGGCCGCACCGATTTTCTTTTTCCGTCTTCCAATGGTGAATTCGGTACCCATGATTTACTCCGTCTTAAGTAGGCCGTACAGGCTGGTGCCGAAACGACCGCTTCGAAATTGGGGTGATTCGAGGATAGTCAGCTGTTCGTCGATGTTTGTCGTGATTCCCTCGATTCTTGTTTCTCTCAATGCCCTGGACATCCTGGCCAATCCCAGTTTCCGATCCGGAGCCCAGACGAGGATTTTTGCGATCATGGAATCATAGTGCGGTGAGACGACGCAGCCCGGGTAGAGGAACGTGTCGGTCCGGACGAAAGGTCCGCCCGGTGCCTCGAATATGGTGACTTTACCCGGTGTGACGGCGTTGACACGGGTTTCCAGAGCGTAGCCCTTGATAGTGACCGAATCCTGTGTGATATCCATTCGTCCCTCCGAACAGGCCAGAATCTGCTCTCTGATAATATCCACACCGCTGATGAGCTCGGTAACCGGGTGTTCCACCTGGACGCGGGCGTTGACTTCCATGAAATAATGGTGATCGTTTTCCACCAGAAACTCCACGGTTGCCGCACCGGCATATTTGAGTTTTCGAAAGAGCCGGATGACATCTTTTCGCATCGTTTCTCTTAACTTTGGGCTGACGGCTGTGGAGGGACTTTCTTCCAGCAGTTTCTGGTAATTTTTCTGCACGGAGCAGTCGCGCTCACCGAGATATATAACCTCCCCATGGCCGTCGGACAGTATTTGGATTTCCACGTGCCGAGGGTTTTCCAGGTATCGTTCCAGGAAAATCGTACCGTCTGAAAAGAAACTCATCGCCTCCGAGGAGGCAATCCGGATATTTTCTTCCAGCTCGACGGGGTTGCGGATTATGCGCATTCCCCGTCCTCCGCCTCCTGAGGCCGCTTTAACGATGAGGGGTGTGCCGATTTTCTCGGCGACTTTGATGGCCTCATCCACATTTTCAATAGGTCCGTCGCTACCGGGTACCAGGGGCAGGCCGGCGGATCGAGCCGTCTCCTTGGCCTGGATCTTGTCGCCCAGCAGCTTGATGAGATCGGGATCCGCCCCGATGAATATCAGACCCGCTTTCTGGACGGCTCCGGCGAATGAGGCGTTCTCGGAGAGAAAACCGACTCCGGGATGAATGGCGTCACATCCGGTGGATAAGGCGGCGGTGAGCAGCGCGTTTTGATTCAAATAGCTCTTGGCCGATGCAGCCGGACCGATGCAGACCGCTTGATCGGCCATACGCACATGCAGGGCGTCGGCATCGGCTTCGGAAAATACCGCAACAGACCTTAAACCCATTTCCCGGCAGGTTCGGATAATCCGGACCGCGATTTCACCACGATTGGCGATGAGAATGGATCGAATCATCTTCTTTTCCATTAGATGCGCTTCACCTCAAAGAGGGGCGCGCCGTACTCAACCATCTGTCCATTTTCAGCCACAATCTTCACGATTTCGCAGCTGAAGTCGGCTTCAAGCTTATTCATGATTTTCATGGCTTCGATAATACAGATGGAATCGCCCGCCTCGACTTTACTGCCTTCATCGACGTATGCCGGGGCATCAGGTGCGGGGGATCGATAGAAAGTTCCGACAATGGGAGATGTGATGATTTCCGTATCCGGTTGAGTCGGAACATCGGTATCCAGCTCCGCACCCTGAACAGGTACACCGATTTGGGGTGCAGTCTGGGCGGCGCCGACTGCCGGAGCGTAGGACGCCATGGGTACAGCCATAGGGGCACTTTCGCTTTTTAAAGTAATAGTGAATCCCTCGGATTCGATATTCAGTTCCGTCAGACGACTGTCTTCGAATTTTTCCATCAATTCAAAAATCTGTTTCTGGTTCATTCCTGATTCGTCCTTGTTCATTAATAATATAACAGTATCAGTGTGCCACGGATACTAACAACCTACAGGTTTGGTGTCAATATTGACAGAATTTGCCTATGTGTAAATAATCGAGGGAATGGTCGAATCTGATAAGGAGGAATGATGACTGCAGGAATTCAATCCGTCGGAGCCTATATCCCGGTTCGGCGGGTCAGCAACGAAGAACTTTCAAAAACTGTCGAAACGTCGGATGAATGGATCCGTTCTCACACCGGTATCGGAAACAGGCATATCGCTTCGGATGAAGAAACCTGTTCTTATATGGCCACCGAGGCCGCCAAAGAAGCCTTATCCAAGGCCGATATGGATAAGGATGAGATCGATCACATCATAGTGGCCACAATCACCCCGGATTTCAAGGATTTTCCGGCGACGGCCAACTTGGTTCAGAACAACCTGGGTATCGGCAACATCGGATCGTTTGATGTGAAAGCCGCATGCACCGGGTTTGCATATGGCCTGGAACTCGGTCGGGGACTCATACTCGGCGGAACGGCAAAAAATGTCATTGTCATCGGTGCCGAGAAGCTGTCGGCCATCACCAACTGGAAGGATCGCAGCACCGCCGTTCTCTTTGGAGACGGGGCCGGCGCGGTGGTGATGACTCCGAGAGTCGACGGGGAAGGTCTTATCGACAGCATTCTGAGAACCGACGGTTCAGGATCGGATGCACTGTATATGCCCTCCGGCGGCACCGCCACACCTTATATCCCGGGCGTGACTCCGGAGGAAGATCTCTATCTGAATATGGACGGCCGGCGGGTGTACAATTTTGCCGTTAAAGTGAATGTCGATATCGTCATGGAGCTCATGGAACGCAACGGACTGACCCCCGACGATGTGGACTACATTGTCCCCCACCAGGCTAATTACCGCATTATCCTGGCGGCATCCAAGCGTTCAGGCATTCCGCTGGATAAATATTATCTGAACATGGAAGAGTTCGCGAACACATCGTCGGCGTCCATCCCCCTGGCCCTTGCCGAGATGGACCGCAAGGGATTGCTGAAACGGGGAATGAAAATTCTCACCGTCGGTTTCGGAGGCGGACTCACCTACGGAGGGAACTACATCGTATGGTAGGCCAGACCGTTTTCCTGTATCCGGGGCAGGGAAGTCAGTTTCCGGGCATGGCTCAGGATCTCTTCAACAAATACTCGGTGGTGAAAAGCCTCTTTGTCCGGGCATCTGAAGCTTGTGGTAAGGATATGGAGGCACTCCTGTTTGAAGGCAGTGCCGAGGATCTCAAGGCAACGGAGAACGCTCAAGCCGCCATTGTGCTGGCAAGCCTGGCGGCAAGAGAAGCCTTGATGGAAAACGGAATCGAATCCACGGGATGTGCCGGGCACAGTCTCGGTGAATACACCGCCTTGGCGGATGCCGGTGTGCTGTCTCCCGAGGACGCACTGCGAGCCGTCACGGCCAGAGGACAGCACATGGCCGCGGCGGCGGCTAAAGCCATTTCCGAGAAAGGCGAAGTCGGCATGGCCGCCGTCGTGGGTATCGGTCCGTATGAAGTTCGAGAGGCCCTCGAAGGTGTTGTGGATGTCTGGAGCGCCAACGAAAACGGTCCGAACCAGGTTGTGATTGCCGGGACTAAGGCCGGGATGAACGGAGCGGAGGAGAAACTCAAGGCCGCCGGTGCACGGAGAATCATACCTCTTCCCGTATCCGGTCCCTTCCATACGCCGCTGATGGCCGACGCCGCCGGGGCTTTGGAACTGACCTTGAAGGATATGGCATTCAACGAACCGACTAAGGTGGTGTGGTCCAATGTGAATGCGGCTCCCGTCACCAGTGGTGACGAGGCCCGATCCCAGCTTGTGAAGCAAATTACCGGCGCGGTGCGGTGGGTTGATTTGACCGAGGCTATCGCCGCAACAAAACCGGATTCGATTTATGAAGTCGGCCCCGGCACAGTGTTGACCGGACTATGGAAGAAATCCGGATTGGATGGAATTTGTGAGTCCGCAGGCAGTGCCGAGAATCTCGACAGTATTCAGAATAATTAAGGAGTAGAAGCATGTTGCTTGAAGGAAAAAATGTATTGGTGACCGGCGGAGCCCGGGGTATAGGCAAGGGAATTATTATGAAGTGCCTCGCGGAAGGCGCATCTATACATTACTGCGATCTGGAGGAAGGTCCTCATAAGACCGAAATGGACGCCGCATGTCTTGGTGATGCGACGGTCACTTTTTATTCGGCCAATATCACCGATGAGGAACAGGTGAAGGGTCTGATCAAAGATATCACCGCTGCCGGATCCCTGGATGTGGT
>JARGFR010000212.1 GCA_029210985.1 Spirochaetaceae bacterium
TGCAAATCATTATGTTGAAGGTCTTTATAAGCTCATTTCTCAGTTTGAACTGCAAAAGTCGAGATATCACAGCAAGGTCAGAAACGAGAGCACGCATTACCTTATGATTATTCCACTCGCGTTCGCCTTTTGATACAGCTTGTTATTGCGATAAATATGGACTTTAGAGGTTGTCCGTGAGAACTATTTCCATACATCATGTTCCCTTTGAGGGTTTGGGGAGCATCGAAACCCTGGTCGGTGGAAAAAACCACACCTACACCCGCCTCGATGCCTGGACGAACCCGACATACCCGGAAACGGAAACATTCGATACTCTCATCATCATGGGCGGTCCGATGAGCGTCGGCGACACAGAATCTCTCTCCTGGCTGCCGAGGGAGAAATCCTTCATCAAGAAATCCATCGCCTCGGGAAAGATGATTCTGGGCATCTGTCTGGGAGCGCAGCTGATAGCCGAAGCCTTGGGGGCTCGTGTGAAAAAGGGTCCGATGAAGGAGATTGGCTGGTTTGAAGTCACAAAGCATCCAAGGGCGGATGAATCGATTATCGGCAGTCTCATTCCCGGAAAATTTGAAGCCTTTCATTGGCATGGCGAAACATTCGACATACCGGCGGGCGCCCTGCCCATCGGGAGCAGTGAAGCCTGCAATAACCAGGGTTTTGTCCTGGATGACCGCATCATATCACTGCAGTTCCACTTGGAAACAACTCCGGAGACTGCCGGGGCACTGATTAAAAACTGCTCATCGGACCTGAATGATGACGGTGATTTCGTCCAGGATGCCGCGGAAATGGTGAAAGATCCGGATCGTTTTTACCAAATAAACCGCCTGATGCGGCGAATCTGGGTTGAAATGGAAAAGATAAAACCCTGATTTGAGGATTTGGGTTACACTTGAAATATGATCATCCCTTTTGACCGGGCAGTTCCCGACGATTTTTTCTGGCTGAACCAGCCAGACTTCAGATTTGAACAGGGTATTCTTTCGTTCTCCACATCAGGCGGAACAGATTTCTGGCAGCGAACCCACTATGGATTCTCCCGGGATGACGGTCATGCCATGCTCACATCCTTATCGTCGAATTTTACTATGTCGGTCAAAACGAGCTTCGAATACAAGACACAGTTCGACCAATGCGGCTTGCTCTTGAGAATCGATGCTCTGAACTGGATAAAAGTCGGAACCGAAAAAGAAGACAGTGAGACAAATCGGCTCGGATCTGTTGTCACCAACCTGGGATACTCTGACTGGGCTACCAGCGATATCGGCAGCAGCATCGGTGAAATCTGGTACAAAGTGAAATCAACCGAGAATGATTTCATCATTTCCAGCTCCCTGGACGGCGTCGTATGGACCCAGATGAGAATCGCCCATCTTCATAGCCGGCAGCGCCCCATCAACGCCGGCATTTACGCCTGCAGTCCGAAAGAAGGCGGGTTCAGCGTTGAGTTTTCCGAACTCGATATCGAAACGGAAACCGCCGACTAATCCTTTTTATGCATTTTTCATTTACATATGCGTTTTTCATATATCTGAGATCCAGTTGCCTTACAGTTTCGATCTTTGTGCAATTTGTATAATTCGTTCCACTGAAATTATTTAAATATCGTCATCACTATCCGTTATCCTCCTGGCATAGTTCGTGCTAGTTGATTGGTATCCGCCAGGAGGCTAAAAATGACCAAGATGAAGAACATGATCGTATTACTCATATCCGTGACAATCACCGCTGCTTTTGCTTCGTGCAGCAATCCTGTATCACCGTTGTATTCCACCGAAGCTTTGATGGAAGAAGCCATTGTCGAAGACAATTCCGCTGCGCCCGAAGCCGCCGATGATGGTTCAAAAGACGCCGAGACCTCTGATGATGACGCTGATGACGACGACAAGTCCAACGACAGCAGCAACAAAGGACCCGGAAACAACAACGGCCAGGGCAAAGATCAGGGAAATCACTACGGCTGGGACAAATAGAACCGACGAGATAGATCTCCAGCGATGAAGGGGGGGCCTCCGGCGGGAGTGCCCCTTTTTTTATTCGGTGACTTCGGGGTCAGATGGAATTGAGGTCGATCTGAGTGTTGGGCGGGCTCAAGGCCGAATGAGCTTGAAGGCGGGCCGACTGCTGGACGGGCTCATAACCAGACAGGATGGAGATATCACTTCTATATCCACAGGCAACTCGATATGATGCGTTCTCATGCACCGCATGCTGAGTGACTACATAAAAGATTCACAATTCAGGAGAATGATGGCCGGCATCGCCGTTCCCATCATTCTCCAGATGCTCCTGACCAACGGACTGTCCTTTGTCGATACAATGATGATAGGCCGTTTGGGAGAAGTGGAAGTGGCCGCGGTCGGATTGGCCAATCAGATGTTCTTCCTGGTCTTTTTATGTTTCTTCGGCATCACCAGCGGTACCGGCATCTTCATCGCCCAGTTCTGGGGAGACAACGATGAAAAGGGCATACATCGGGTTGTCGGGCTGTCTCTCGTCTCCACCTTGACCTTCGCACTGCCCTTCGCGGCGGCATCGTTCTTCTTCCCGGCATCATTGATGCGCTTGTTTACTCCGGATCCCGCCGTCATAGAACTCGGTGTTCAATACTTGCGCATCATTGCCCCGAGTTATATTTTCTCCGGTGTCTCGTTCAGTTTCGCCATGGCTCTTCGTTCCATCGAAAAGCCCCGTATCCCCCTGGAAGCGACGGCCGTCAGCATGGTTCTCAACACGGTACTGAACCTGCTGCTGATTTTCGGTCTCTTCTTCTTCCCCAGATTGGGAGTCAGAGGGGCCGCGATTGCGACATCCATCAGCCGCGGCGTCGAGCTGATTGTCATTCTGATTTTGATTTTTAAACGGAAATTGCCGGTGGCCGCCTCCGTCAGGGAATACCTGGATTTCGGAGCCGTTCTGGCCAAGAAATTCTTCATGACCGCCGGCCCGGTGCTCCTGAATGAAATCGCCTGGTCGCTGGGTATGGTGATGTACAAGCTGGTCTTCGCCCGGATGGGCACCGAAGTTGTCGCAGCGGCCAATATCACCGAATCGATACAGGGGCTTTTTTTCGTTTTTCTCATCGGAACCGGCAATACCGCCGCCATCATGATCGGCAAGAAAATCGGCCAGGGAAAACCGGGTGAAGCCACCATCTACGCCCGGCACTTTCTGGTACAAGGCGTCTTACTGGGTTTGGTTCTGGGGATCCTAATGTCGGCCACCGCGCCGGCCGTCGTCCTGCTGCTCAAAATGAAGCCGGAAACAATCGCTTTGGTTCGGTTGACACTGATAGCCCTGGGCCTGCTGATACCCGTGAAATCCTTCAACCTGCACATGATTGTCGGAGTTCTCAGGAGCGGCGGCGATACAAAATTCTCCTTCCTGACCGAACTTATCGGCGTCTGGGGTATCGGTGTTCCGCTGGCGTTGGTCACTGGTCTCATCTGGCACTTGAGTCTCCCCGCGGTTTACCTTCTGGTTGGCATTGAGGAAGTCTTCAAGCTTGTGGTGACCGGCTGGCGCATGCGCTCGGGACGCTGGATTAATGATTTGACCCGAAAGGACATCGAAGAATATCCGGTTCTCGAACCAACAGTGCCGACCGTACCCTGATTTCAGGCGAGGCTGATGGGCTCCAGCCCCAGTCGGGAACGTGCTTCGGCCAGTATTGAAGCGGTACGCGTTGCACCGGCCCGGGAGCAGCCCAGGGCCCTCACCTCCAGCAGCCGGTCCAGCGTACGGACGCCGCCGGCGGCTTTGACTTGAATGTTCTCCGGCGAGTGAGCACGCATCAATTTGAGATCCGAGTCGGTGGCGCCGCCGTCGCCGAATCCGGTGGATGTCTTTACCCAGTCGACCCCGGCTTCGGCGCAAACCCCGCAGAGGGCGATCTTGGCTTCATCGTTCAGATAGCAGTTCTCGAAAATCACCTTGATTTTGGCTCCGCCCTTGTGAATCAGAGAGGCCAGAGTCTCCACTTCCCTGCCGACTTCATCAAATCGTCCGGCGAGGGCCAGAGGAATGTTTATCACCATGTCCAGCTCAACCGCTCCGTCTTTGAGGGCCTGTTCGGCCTCAACGACCTTCGCAGTTGTCGTGTGACCCCCGTGAGGAAAACCGATGGTTGTGCCGACTGCGACGTCTGTGTCCGACAGCGTGGCCGACGCGGCGGCGACGGCAAAGGGCATGATACAGACCGACGCCACATCGAATACCGCCGCCAGCCGGCACCCATTCTCCAGATCGGCGGGTGTGAGAGTGGGATTCAATAGGGAATGATCGATCATTTTGGACAAGTCGCGATACTCTAAATTCATACACGTTTCTCCTTGTCGGCCCTAAGAACACCGACGGCGGGGCGGGCCGTGGAAAGCGGACCGAGTCGATTGTGAAATTCATAGGCCTCCCCCAAGTAGAGGGTGCGTTCAAACCAAAGCGGGACGCCGCCTTCGAGGTAGCCTGTGGCGATGGTTTCAAAAGCGGCCCCGGCATTATCCTCCCAGAACAGCGTCCTCTCCTTGCCCTGAAGAATGACAGCCCGGATGATCTGTCGTGCACCGGCCGGCTTCAATCCGTAACGTTCCGAAAGAAGATCGTAGAGAGATCCGGCCACATCGGCTTTGGCAAGTCCGGGGCAAAACCGGGATGCCAGCCATCGATGCTCCAGTATCACCGGATGTCCGTCGGCAAAACGTCGACGGGTAAAAGTGTAGCATCCTTCACCGGGGAGAAGCTGCAATTCCATCACAGCGTCCTCAGGCAGGCTTCCCAGACCGGGAGGGATGAACTCCAGAACTTCGGTGGTGGGCACCACCCCCTCGGCCCTGCACCGAGCGGAAAAACTCACCAGGGAACTCAAATCGTAGTCCAGGGGGGGTCTTTTGACAAAACGCCCCGCTCCCCGGCGAGATTCGATAAGGCCCTCGTCCATCAGACGGGAAAGAGCCCGGGAAGCGGTGGGTCGACTCACCCCGAAGCGTCTGGCCACATCCCGTTCCGATGGGAATTTGTCTCCGGGATGATAAACATCTTTCAAGGAATCTAACAGCCGTCGATACAGTCGTTCGGAGAGTCCGGGTGCATCCGCACCGACAGTTATGGTAACATCCTGTGGTCTGTCCACTTTTTCAATATAATGCCTTTTTAAGATCATTTAAACAACTTTTTTCTAAATGCATCATTTTGGCTTAGCCACTTTACCACTCAACTTCAGAATAATCGACTATATTGATATTTTTCAATCGATTAACAATAGACGATTAGACTTGAAGAGCTTATTGTGGAATCAACAACCACCGGCAGCGGTCTTCTCGACACGTTGTGCTCCCCGAATCCCGACTCACATCGGACTGCTGAAAAGGGGCGTACCGGGTGAAATCTGTCCGCTGCCAATAGGAGGAGTTATGAGCGTCACAGCCGAAACTCACGAAGAACTCAGCGTCGAACAGGCACTGAAAATACTGGACGGCGTCATCGATAATTGGTCGGGCAAAGAGGGTTCTCTGATTCCCGTCCTTCAGTCCGCCCAAAATCTTCTGGGCTATCTCCCTGACGAGGTACTCATCCATGTCTCGGAAAAACTGAACATTCCGCTAAGCCAGGTTACCGGCGTTGTGTCCTTCTACTCCTGGTTCTCCACAGTTCCCCGGGGCAAGCACATTGTCAGGGTCTGTCTGGGAACCGCCTGTTATGTCCGAGGTGGTCAGGATGTCCTGGGAGCATTGAAAAAGACCTTGGGCATCGACGTGGGAGAAACTACCGAGGACCGAACCTTCTCCCTGGAAATCGGGCGTTGTTTCGGTGCGTGCGGTTTGGCGCCCGTAGTGATGATCGACGACAACACTCATCAGAGGGTGAAGCCTTCCAAGGTGAAAGACCTCCTGACGCCCTATGCGGAGGATGCCGTCGATGAAAAAGGAGGCGAAGCGTGAAACGCATCACAAAAATCGAAGATCTGAAGGCTCTCCGAGAAAGCCTGAATAAAGAGAAGC
>JARGFR010000213.1 GCA_029210985.1 Spirochaetaceae bacterium
TTTGGCTCTACCAAAAAGCCTAAGAGGCGAATCCGGTTTTTAGAGGTCCAACAAAGAACTAAGCTTTTGGGCATTCTTCGACCGTCTTTGAAAACCGATTCCCATCGACGCCGACGACATTCTCGCCGACGACGATGGGAATACCGCACAGGGCCGCTCCCACAGCGAAGGAATTCCAGCAGTGGGCGGCAATTAACGTGGAGCCGAGAGCGCCGGTCATGATCGGCATTCGGCATTTGGTTTTAATTTCTGAACCGAATGAAGTTTCCACGTTGACATTGGGGAAGATGCAGTCGTCGGGATCATCGGACATGCCGGCCGGCAATCCGGTGGATCCGTAGGCATATCCTTGGATTCTCAAAGAGTGGTAACCGACCCCCATGCTGACAAAGTGATTGGCACCGGCGGTGGTCTTTGCATAGTCCCTGGGATAAAGAAATTTGCGTCCCACAAGGCATGACAGACAGGTTTCACATTTTCCTTTGCAGTCTGCACGACATAATGTGCACAAACCCGATTCAACGGGATTTCCCCGGTTCGTTGTTCCCAAGGCATCGTTGCTCTTTGGCCAATTCAGCATGTATTCACCCTCATTAACGGAAAGGACGACGGACTGGAGATCAGTGAATGGTCGGTGAGGGTCTATCTCAGTCGGCTCGATGAAGAAGGTTTGACCGTTTCCAACGGGAAGAAAGGGCGCCGCATCACCGATAGAGGTCGAAAAGAGTTAAAAACGGCTTTACTGATGAACCGGGTCGGCTATATGTCCACCAAGATCGATACAATGAGCTACAGAATGGATTTCGATCTCGCTCTGCGCCGGGGCACCGTTGTCGTCAATACGGCCATTGTCGGCCGGGAGGTGCTCCTGAGCCGAATGGGCAACATCTGCCGGGTATTCGAACGGGGCTATGCTATGGGAAGCCTGGTGTCTCTGCTTCGAAGCGGGGAGAGAATCGGAGAAATCCTGGTTCCCCAGGGAATGGTCGGTTTCTGCACTGTATGTTCGGTCACACTCACGCAGTCGCCAAACGGACTACATGGGCGCTGTCACAAACGGCAGCGGCCGCATCGGCGCCGGATTTCGGGAGATACCGGAAGACAGCTACGACCTGGCTGTCTCCCTCTCGGAGAAACTGGACGGCATCGGTCTGGGAGCTTTTATGAAAATCGGACGGCCCTCTCGATATGTGTACAATATTCCGGTCAGCGAAGGGAGCTGCGGCGTTGTGGTAATCGGCGGCCTGAATCCGATGGCCATCCTCGAAGAGACCGGTGCCAAGGTGCAACACACCGCTCTATCGGGCCTGATGGAGTACAACAAACTGTTTTCTTATAAAGAGCTCCGAGACCGTCTCTAAGACAGTATTCGGTAATCCGCCGGAATCCCGGGCGAAACCGGACTCCCTCAAGCCTCGGTCCCGCAGCCTCGCAGCCCGACAAACACACATCTTATCCCTGGATGATACACTCATTGAAAATCGATACAACCTTTTTCGATTTCATCCGTCATATCGGACGAAGGAAACGCACCAAATGGATCAGCCCCGGACCGACAGCAATCAGAGTCGCCTTGAAGCGGCTTATGTCAGCGAGAAACCGAAGCTGTTGGCCCGGATGAGGGCGGCCGGCCGGACTTTGGAGGAAGCCGAAGATCTGCTGCATGATGTTTATGCCGAAACGATGGAGCGGCTGCCGCTCCTGGATGGACTGCGGAATCTGCCGGCCTGGATCCAATCCTTGTTTACCCGCCGAATGATCGATCTGTGGCGGCACGACCAAGTGCGTACGGCCTCGGGTGAAACCGATGTGGCCGAAGAGACACTGAGGGAGATTATTTCGGGTGCGGGATTCGATCCCCTGGAGGGGTATGTCCGGTCTTGCTTGATTGATGCACTGAACAGTGCTCTCAAAGCTCTGCCGGATTCTCAGAGACAGGTGGTGGAAGCCCAGGTGTTCGGGGGCAAAACCTTCAAAGAAATGGCCGCGGCCACAGGTGTGAGTATCGACACCCTGAAGGCGCGGAAACGGTATGCCGTGGGAAATCTTTCCAAGGCCCTGCGGCATTGGGTGAGTCATTAGGAGGACTGGTATGTCGGATAAGGAAGATTTGGGAAAGAGGCTGGAGAGAGAGTTCGAATCGGTGACCGAAGAGCAGCTGGAAAAGGAGTTCAACCAGGCGTGCAAGGGCGGTCCGGGTTGGTGGGAAGACCGGAGTCTGCCGGCGAAAATCATTATGGGAATCGGTTTCGGGATTCTCGGGGTTGTTTTCATTATTCTGATGATCTTCCTGGTGATGACGGTATGGAATCGGGTGATGCCGGCGGTGTTCAATCTGCCTCAGGTGACCTACTGGCAGACCATGGGACTGCTGTTCCTCAGCTTTGTGTTCTTCCATCGGACGGGGGGATCGGGCGACAGCAAGAAGACCGACCGGAAGCGAAAAATGGAACTTCGGAAGTATATGGATGAGCCTCCCGTCGATGACGCACCCAAGGCGGAAATGTGAAAGCCTGGCTGAGTGAGAAGTACGGTCCGGGTGAGGAGGTTCTTCATTTGCAAGAACTTCCTCACCCGGTTCCGGGCGACGACGAGGTGGTAATCGACATCAAAGCGGCATCCCTTAACGCTTACGATTGGCACAATATGGCGGGTAATCCTCGGATCTTCCGGCTCTCCACCGGTATTATGAAACCCAAGCGGACGATCTTGGGCAGCGACGCCGCCGGTGTGGTGGAGGCCGTCGGGTCCCGGGTAACCGGATTCAAGCCGGGCGATGGGGTGTTCGGGGAGTTTCATTACGGCACTTTCTGCGATAAACTTTGCACCGATACGGAATTAATGGCCCCATCCCCGAAGGGATGTCCTTCGAACAGGCGGCGAGTCTGCCTATGGCCGGTGCGACGGCCCTCCAGGGGCTGCGGGATCGTGGACACATACAATCCGGGCGGAAGGTGCTGATAAACGGTGCTTCGGGCGGTGTCGGCCATTTCGCCGTGCAGATGGCAAAATCCTTCGGTGCGGAGGTAACCGGGGTCAGCAGTACGAAAAATCTCCAGCTTGTCCAATCCCTGGGAGCCGATCGCGTCATCGACTACACTATGGATAACCCGGTTCACAGGACTGAACGCTACGATTTAGTACTCGATGTGGTGGGAAATCTGTCTCTGAGGAACCTGTAGCGAATCCTGCTTCCGCAAGGGGCCGCAGTGGTGGTCGGCTTCACCGGGTGGAGCACGCTGATTCCCATCGCTATGCAGAGGCGACGCATCGGCATGATGGTGACCCAAACGACAAGAGCCAACCTCGAGACACTGTGTGACTACCTCGTCGCGGGTAGGCTGAAGCCTCATATCGAGCACCGGTTTTCCTTCGACGAAATGCCGCAGGCGATGAGTCTTCTGGAATCTGGCCGGGCCCGGGGTAAGATTGTCGTTTCAAGATAAAGAGTGAATCACCTCTCAAAAAACCTTGACACCAGGTGTCTATGCTGTATGGTATTGAGAGGTGATTCACATATCACCTCTTTCTAGAACCATAGACAGGAGGAGTCGAATGAAACGAGTACTGACCATTCTGGTCCTGTTGGCCGCTGCCGCCGTTCTCTTCGCCAACGGAGCGAATGACGGCGAAGCCAAGCCGATCAAACTCGGTGCCGTCTGGCCTTTGGCCGACATTACCGGTGACCAGGCCGCGAAAGCCGCCCAGCAGGCCGTTGAGGAGATCAACGCTGCCGGTGGCGTCATGGGACGTCCCTTGGAGCTGATTGTCATCGACAGCGAGTTTAAACCGGACAAGGGTGCCGCCGCCCTCGAACGTCTGGCCACGGTTGATCAGGTGGATGTCTTCATCGGGGGCATGTCCTCGGGTGTCCATTTGGGGCAAATCCCCACCCTTAAGAAGTATAAGAAACTCACCGTCTGGACGGGCGCCGCCAGCCATCTGGCTGAAGAGGCGGTCGGTTCGGATGCGGACTGGTATTTCCACCTGCACCCCTGGGACTACAACCAGGGGCAGAGTTATGTGGACGGATGGAGCGCTTTAGGCGAAAAATACAGCCGCATCAGCACCGGAAAGTGGTTCCTTGCTTATGAAGACGGCGCCTTCGGTTCGGCTTCCTTTGACGCCTCCAAGGCCCTCTTCGCGGACATGGGCGAGTTCGATGGTGATTCCTTCACTTCAGCCGCCGCCGGCGGCGGCGACTACACGGCCGTCCTGGAAACCGCCAAGGCCGCCAAGCCGGACATTTTCCTATGGGCCGGATACGGCGCGGACGCCCTGCCCATCATGGAACAGGCCAAGTCGATGGGTTTCGCCCCTCCTTTATTCGTCGGTGCCCCTCCGGGATGGCCCGCGGACTTCGGTGATTCGTCTCTGGCCGAAGGTGTTACCCTTTACGGTATGTGGGCTCCTTCTCTGAATGGTATCTCCGATGTGAGTAAAAAATTCTCGGAAGGTTACGAGGCGAAGTATGGCGCCCAGCCGGCCACCTATTTTGCTCCTCTCGGCTACTCCGCGGTTTACATGGTGGCCGACGCCATCGAACGGGCCGGCAGTTTGGAAACCGATGCTCTGGTTACCGCGATGAAGGCATCCGAATACGATTCGCCGCTCGGTGAAACCATCACTTTCAGCCCTTCGAAGGTCATCCAGAACCAGGGAATCCGCGGCCAGAAGATTCTGCAGTGGCAGAACGGCGAACAGGAGGTGATCTGGCCCTTCGAGTACCAGACTGCCGAACCGGCCTATCCCTTCCCGGCCTGGGATGAGCGATAGTGTTCGAGTTCCAGTGTAATTAATCCAGGCCGTCCGGCTCCATTGGGTGGCTGGCTGCAAGCTGTGCTTGCGGCTCGCCCATGCAACCTGGCCGGACGGTTCTATCAAGCATCGGAGATTTTACTATGAAGAAACGGATGCCGGTCGCGGGCGGCGCCATTGCGCTCGTGCTGCTGGTCCTGCTGTTTGTATGGAAACCGACTGTGATCATCTATGGGATGCAGAGGGCCGGCCTCTATGCCGCTGTCGCCATCCCCATGGGCCTGGTCCTTGGTATTGTCCATATCGTGAACCTGGCCCATGGCGAATTTATGATGGTTTCGTCATATCTGACATATTTCCTGGCCACACTCCTGGGTCTCGATCCCCTGCTGGCACTGATTCCCGCAACGCTCATTTTATTCGTTATGGGACTCATAATCTTCAAACTCACCATCAGCCACACCCTGAAGGCGCCGGAGCTGAACCAGCTGATTCTCACTTTTGGAATTGCCATCGTGCTGGTGCAGGCGGTGAATCTCATCGCCACCAGTCAGCCTCGGAAGCTGAGTCTCGATTACGTCACCGCATCGGTTCAGGTGGGAGAGCTGCATTTCGGCACCTACGATTTTGTTTTCGTTCTGCTGGCCGTCGCCATTCTTTTGGGGCTGCAGTGGTTCCTGAAGAGAACCCGGGCCGGCCGGGCGGCCGTCGCTGTCGGGCAGAATCCCCGGGGCGCCCAGCTGGTGGGAATCAACGTCAATCGCACCTATATGCTGGTTTTTGGAATCGCCACCGCCCTGGTGGGTGTCGTCGGTGGTTTCTTTCTCACCAAACAGTCGATTTTCCCCGGGGTAGGGGGCTCTTTCACCATGAAGAGTTTTGCCCTGGTGGCCATGGCCGGCATCGGCAACCTGCCGACAATCCTGTTCGCCGCCCTGGGACTCGGCATCGCCGAAGCCTTCATTTCCTCATTCCAAGGCTATGCGGGATGGAGCCACATTGTGTTCTTCGCGCTCATCGTCGGCGTCATCCTGGTTCGTTCCTACGTAGGAGCTCGGCGATGATGAGAAACAAAACCCACAAACGGTTATTCCTGGGTGCCGCCCTTCTTCTGGCGGTGCTCTATCCCGTGTACGCGGGGCCTTATCCCCAGGCAATCATGCGGACGGTGTTCGTCTACATGG
>JARGFR010000214.1 GCA_029210985.1 Spirochaetaceae bacterium
TTCACCATGGCCAACCTGATCGCCGGCCATGGCAAGCCGACGCTCATCATGAGCCACAACAAGACGCTCGCCGCGCAGCTCTACTCGGAGTTCAAGAACTTCTTCCCGCGCAATGCGGTCGAGTATTTCGTCTCGTATTTCGATTACTATCAGCCGGAAGCCTACGTCCCCTCACGAGACCTCTACATCGAGAAGGATTCAAGTATCAACGAGGAAATAGAGAGAATGCGTCTGTCGGCCACCATGAGCCTGATGGAAAGAAGGGACGTCATCATCGTGGCGACTGTTTCTTGCATATACGGTCTCGGCAGTACCGAAACCTATCGTGACATGAAGGTGAGCGTGAATCTCGGGGACGAGATAAATCTTCATAAATTGAGGATGGAGCTTGTCGGTATGCAGTATCAGCGCAACGATGCCATTCTCGAGAGGGGTAAATTCCGCATTCGCGGAGATGTTCTGGAAATTTATCCGGCATATCTCACTGATGTGGCCTATCGGATCAGCCTGGATTTCGATGTTGTCGAGAGCATTCATCGGATTCATGCTCTTACCGGAGAAGTCCTGGAACCGCTGGAGATGACCACGATTTATGCGGCAAAGCATTTTGTGATGCCTGAGGATAGAGTCCGAATCGCCTGCGGGACCATCCAGGAAGAGTTGGATGAGCAGCTCGAAAACCTGGAAGTCGCCGGTAAAATTGTGGAAGCTCAACGGCTCAAGACTCGAACCGAGTACGACATCGAAATGCTCTCGGAAATGGGTTATTGTCCGGGGATCGAGAATTACAGCCGCCACCTCACAGGGCGGAAAGCCGGAGAGCGTCCGGAGGTTCTTCTCGATTACTACCCGAAGGAGTTTCTCACCATCGTCGATGAATCTCACGTGACTCTCTCCCAAGTCAGGGCCATGTACGAGGGGGATCGGTCGAGGAAACTGAATCTTGTGAACTTCGGATTCCGACTGCCGTCCGCCTTGGACAACAGGCCCTTGGTCTATGATGAATTCGAAGAGAGACTTGATAAAATCGTCTATGTGTCGGCGACGCCCGGAAAGGAAGAGAAGAAGAAAGCAAAGGCCGTTATCGAGCAGCTCATACGGCCAACCGGACTGCTGGATCCGCCCATCGATGTCCGTCCCACTGAAGGTCAAATAGAAAATCTGTATTCCGAAATCAGAAATCGAATTGACGCCAATGAGCGGGTGTTGGTGACAACACTCACCAAAAAGATGGCGGAAGATCTGACGGACTATTTCATGGGATTGGGTATCGCAACTCGCTATCTCCATAGTGAGGTGGAAACGATTGAAAGGGTGGAGTTGATCAGAGACCTCCGGAAAGGGGAGTTCGATGTGATGGTGGGCATCAATCTCCTGAGGGAAGGCCTGGATATTCCGGAAGTCTCCCTGGCGGCCATTATGGATGCCGATAAAATCGGGTTTTTGCGAAGTGAAACCAGCCTGATTCAAACCATCGGCCGGACCGCAAGAAATGTAAACGGCCAGGTTATCATGTATGCCGACGGAATGAGTGAGGCGATGAAAAGAGCCATTTCTGAAACCAATCGACGCCGAAGTGTTCAGCTGGCCTACAATGAAGAGCATGGGATTACTCCCGAAACCATCAAAAAGGAGATTCACGATATTCTGGTTCGCAGGGTGGATGAAAAACGGGCGGCCGAGCGAATGAGCATTGAGGTGATGAAGAAATCCGCCAATCTTCTGGATCCTAAGCAGAAGCGCCGACTGATCAAGGCCCTGGAGAATGAAATGATGGAACGGGCAAAGAACATGGAATATGAGGAAGCCGCCGTACTTCGGGATGAAATCAAACGATTGAAAGAGGGCGACGCATGAGGGAGTCTGTCCCCCGACCTGTCACCTGGTTTTTGTTTGCCGTCGTCTTCTTGGCATCCTGCGGTCCCAAGGACGTCGCGGTATCCTTGGATCCTCCCCCGACGCCCATTCTCACATCAGAGTCCGCCTGGGGTGTCGCCAACAAGCCGTATCAGAAAATCCTGGAGTCTCCCGAACCGGTGGCTGGGGTGACCGGCACTCTCCGCAGCGGTGATATCGTCGAGGTGATATCCAAAGTCGGATCGTCCGATGGTCGAAGTTATTGGCTTGAAATCCGCACTGAAGAGGGCAGCGGGTGGATTCCCGATATCAGCCTGGATGTCTATGACTCCCTGCCTCAGGCGCAAACCGCCGGTGGCGAGAGAGAGGACGCACCCTAAACCATCTTCGGTACGGAGCCCTTCAAGACGCGTGCCGAATCACCTCTCACGGTCACGGAAACTATCTCTCCCTTGGGAGGTTCATCCGATCCGTCACAGTCAATTTCCATCAAATCTCCGTCCTCGCCGTTTTCGGGTTCCAGGCGCAAACGCCAGAAACCCTCCGAATACTCCGCGTCGGTTATCCTGCCGCTGAGTGTTCCACGGGGGTCCAGTTTTGCTCCGTCCGGTCTGACCAGGACTGTCGCCGGCAGATTCGGAGTCGTCGAGTCTTCGGGTAGAGGAATCTCACCGGCGCCGGTGACCGCATAGAGTGAACCGTTCGGTTTACGGGAATATCTCAGTATACCCAGTCGGGTTGAACGTCCCAGAAACAAGCCTGTGAAGAGATTGCTGGGGTTCCGCCAGATTTCCCGCGGCGGACCGCTCTGCTCGATTCGGCCGTTTCTCATGACGGCCAAATGATCCGCCAGCGCCATAGCTTCATCCTGGTCATGAGTCACCAGCAGAGCCGTGATGCCGGTTTTCTCCTGTATCCTTTTCACCTCACGGCGCAGTTCCCGCCGCAATGCGGCGTCCAAGGCGCTGAATGGTTCATCCAAGAGCAGCAGCTGGGGTTCAATGGCCAACGCCCTGGCCAGCGCCACCCTCTGACGTTCACCACCCGAGAGGGTGTCCGGTCGGCGTCTGCTGAAATGACCCATTTTCACCAAATCGAGGTAAATTGAGGCCTTTTCACGGGCTTCTGCCCGTCCGGAACCCCGTACCGACGGTCCGAATGCCACATTGTCCATAACATTCATGTGAGGAAAGAGTGCATGTTCCTGGAACACAACCCCGACGCGGCGGGATTCCGGAGGCATATGTGTGACATCAATTCCCACCTCGATGATTCGGCCTCGGCCGGGTGCGATAAATCCCGCGGCAAGATCGAGAAGCGTCGTTTTACCGCTGCCGCTGGGCCCGAGAACGACAGTCAGCTCTTTCTGGGGAAAGGCGGCATTCACCTCCAGGTGGAAATCACCCCGCTCAAATTCGACTTCGTTGAACAGCAGGCCGGCTACCGTCAAGAGAAATCCTCCCCAATCCGGTCCAGTGCGATGAATCCCGCGGCGCTGAAGATGATGAGAACCGTCCCGAGTGCACACGCACCCGAAATATCATAGGCGCCGATCATTCGATATATAGCGAGGGGAAGTGTGGTGAAGTTTCCCGGTGCAAGGATGATGGTCGAGTTGAGTTCGCCGGCGGATAGCGCTAATGAAAATATGGCTGATGTGGTTAATGCCCGTCTGGAAAGCGGTAATATCACTTTTTTAAGGGTGTCCCATTGACCGGCACCCGAAGCCCGGGATGCGTGAACGACCCGCACCGAAATTTCCCGCATTCGTCCGGAGACCAGACGGTATGAGAAGGGCAGAGCCATAATGGTGTGGACGGCGACCAGAGCGGCCAGTCGCGGGGCGTTGCCTCTCGGCAGCACGGATGTGATGATCAGGTATCCGAGGCCGAGAATCACCGAGCTGACACCCATGGGTATAGCCAAGAGCCCTTCGGTCAATCTGGTGAGAAATCCGTGATGCCGGGATGTATACCAGGCCGTCAAAGACGCGGTGATGGTGGTGACGAAAGCCACGGAAAGGCCAAGGGTTAAAGTTCTGATCAAAGCAGCCAGGGGTATCGACGACCGTACTCGCGATCCGCCCAGGAGTCGTATCCAGTGGTCCAGGGTGAACACCACGTCACCGGATCTTGTCGCTCTGGTGAGAAAACTGTTCACCACCACCGCCGTCAGCGGAGCCGCAATCAGCACCATGGCCGGAACCAGATAGGATAAGGCGGCCATGGCGGTGCCGGTACGTAAATGTCTGACTTCACGCGTTTCGATTTCCACATCCGCGGAGTTTATCCTCAGTCTTCTATCCAGAACGGCGTAGAGTGCGAGGCAGCCCAGAGTTACAAACGACCCGAACAAAGCCAGGACGCTGGCCCCGTTGAAATCAAGGCTGTGCTTAACAAGGCGATAAACCTCCACCTCCAATGTGGACATATCGGGTCCTCCGCCGAGAACCAGAACGACGGCGAAACTCAGGAAGCAAAAGAGAAAAGTGATGATGAGGGATGTGAGGATCGCCGGTATGAGCCGGGGTAAATCAACGGCAAAAAAAGCCCTCACCCGGCCGGCACCCAGGGATCGGGCGGCCCTGAAAGAGTTCAGCGGCAGCCGGGACCAGGCTTCCCCGACGATTCTCATCGTCAGGGGATAGTTATAGAAGACATGAGCCATGATGATGGCTTTGAGGGAATATAATATTCTCCATGGTTCGGCATTTCCTCCACTGACCATATCCCGAAGCATATTGATATAGCCGGAGTTGCCGAAGACCAGAATAAATCCCAGTACGGCCAGAATAGGAGGAAGCACGAACGGGACAGTTGAAACGGACTGCAGTATCCTGCGGCCGGGGAAACGGCACCGACCGACAAGATACGCGCCGGGGAGTCCGAACAAAACGGAAAACACAGCGCTGAGCAGCGCCTGTTTGAAGGTAAACGTCCATATTCCCCGGTAATACGGCGACGTGATGATTTTCTCCATTCCGGATGGGGAATTGATACCCCGGACAACGACGGCGAACAGGGGCACGGCGAATGCCGTCAACCAAAAAGCCGCGGGCCATAGGAGAATCCATGCCCCGTTCCTCGTCGCTGTCCTCGACTTCAACGGGAGAACACCTCTATCCATCGATCGACGAGTGCCTCATCCGCTTCAGGAAGAGACAGAGTTGTTTTCGGACGCATGGCGAAATCGAAGGACTCGGGCAACTCCACATTCGGATTAACCGGAAGCATGATGTTGCTCATAGCCAATGCGCTCTGCGCCTCGGTGCCCAGCATGAAATCGATAAAGGCTCTCGCTTCCTTCGGGTTGTCTGTCCCGGCCACGACGCCCATTCCTTCCACCTGACGTATATGGCCGTCAATGAACTCCACCGCGAGGTAGCGGGTACTCCCTTCGTATTCGGCATGATAGACGGGACTGGTTCCATAGCTGAGAACCAGAGGCGCCTCGCCGGAGGTGAACAGGGCGTAACCTTGGCTCCATCCGTCCGAGATGGTGAGAATGGACGGTTTGAGTCTTTCCCAGTAATCAGGCCAATTCTCACCATAAACGGCGACTGTCCAAAGAAAGAATCCCATACCCGGCGAGGATGTCCGCGGATCCATAAGAATCAGTGAATCTTTAAATCGGGGGGATGTCAGATCCTCCAATGATGTCGGAGGATCGGCGACTGAATCGGAATCGTAGCATACGGCAAAATGACCGTAATCGAAGGGAAGCATGTGCCGTGATTCGTCAAACACAAGATCCTCGGGTAGTTCACTCAAGACCGGTGAATCATAAACCTCGAGAATCCCGGAGTTCAGGGACCGTTCCAGGAGGCTCTCATCCAATCCGACCACGACATCAGCGATGGTATCCGACCCCTCCAGGATCAGCTGGTTCAACACCGTGACGGCGTCACCCGGCGCATGGAATACCACCTCGATGCCGGTTTCTTCCTTGAATGCCTCGGCTATGGCCCCGCCGGGGCCCCATTCGGAACTGAATGAATCGTAGCAGTATACATCCAGGACCGGAGAGGAAATGTTTTCCTCCGACCCCCTGGCCCAAAGAGAAGGACCGATCAGGGTGAATGCGAT
>JARGFR010000215.1 GCA_029210985.1 Spirochaetaceae bacterium
GACCATAGCCATTCCGCACAGAATCAGCACAATCGCCGTCGTTTTTGCCGTGGACAGCAAGATACCGGGTATGTCCCTCCAACGGATTTCCCGATAATAGAACAGACTCAGGATGAGAGCGACCACAGCGGCGACAGCTCCGGCTTCCGTGGCCGTAAAAATGCCTCCCAGAATTCCGCCGATGATGATTAAAGGCAGGGTGAGGGCAGGCCAGACATCCATAAACGCCCGTCCGATAACTCTGAAGGAAAACCGATGATCGGCGCTTTTCTTGCCGTAACCATGCCTTCTGCTTGTAAAATAGGTGGTAACCATCAAGGCTAGGCCGACAATGATGCCTGGAATGATTCCGCCGAGAAAGAGTTTGGCGATCGACGTGCTGGTGACGATACCGAACAGAATGAAGGGGATACTGGGCGGAATAATAATACCGATGACAGCCGAACTGGCGGTGACGGCCGCTGAGTATGACGGCGAGTAATTCTGTTCCACCATCGGCGGTACCATCAGGCCGCCTATGGCGGCCGTATCGGCGATGGCCGAGCCGCTGATGCCCCCGAAGAACATGCTGGCCATGATGTTTACATGGCCGAGACCGCCGGTGATGTGGCCCACAATGGCATCGGCCAGTTTTACGAGACGTTTGGCGATACCGCCGCGGTTCATCACCTCTCCGACGAACATGAAGAAGGGAATTGCCAAGAGGGGGAAACTGTTCATCCCCGATACGATTTTGCTGGGGAGAACCGTGAACGGAAGGTCCATCATGATCATCAGAACGATATTGGACAATCCGAGGGCGAACACCACAGGGATTCCGATCAGGACGGCAAGAAATAGGACGGCGAGAAATACCCACAACATAAAAAGCTACTCCACAGAGGTGTTGACGAACGTATCGGGAAGTCTGCCGGTGATTTTCCCGAAAAGCTTCCACAGCCCCAGAATTACCATCAGGAAGCCGCAGATCGGCACGATGAAATAGATGAGGGACATCGGTATCGACAAAGCCGGTGAGACATTCATTACCGTCCGAGACGCCTGATAGCCGAACCAGGTGAGAAAGACGAGAACCACCAGAATCAACAGTTGCTGTACGACCGCGATGATCCGCCGTAGGGCCGGCTTCTTCACCCTGTCGACCAGGAATCCGATACCGACATGCTCATCATTGCGGAACGCCAGTACAGTGCCCAGATAGGACATCCAGATGAAGATAAACCGGGACAGTTCATCCGCCCAGCCGACGGAACGGTTCATGACGAAACGCATGAAGACGTTGTAGGTAACCGTGACGAACATTGCCGCCGTCAGCGCGATGAGAATCGCGCAGTAAACCTTTTCGATAACTGCAGATATGTCTTTCAATGTTTTTGTTCCTGGTATCGAGAGAGACGGCCGGACGACATGTTCAGTCAGGAAGCTGATCCTGCGGCCGGCCGTCTTCCGACGGCTTGTTCTATCTCTGATTATCGCTCGGCGATCTTCTTGATAACCGCGTCGATGAGATCCTGGCCGATGACGTCGGCATATTTATCATATACAGGCATGACGGCGGACTGGAACTGCGCCTTCTGATCGGCAGTCAGCTCGACAACTGTCATGACATCTTTGAGCTTCTCCATGTATTCCGCATTGTAGCGGCGGTTCAGCTCTCTGTTATGATCCCTGGACTGGACGGCGGCGTCCATCACGATATCCTGAAGATCGGCGGGAAGACCATCCCAGAAACTCTGGGCAATCATCAGGACGAAAGGCGAGTAAACATGCCCCGTATCTGTCGCGAAACCCTGAACCTCGGGGAAATTCTGCAGATAGATGGTTCCCCAGGGATTTTCCTGGCCATCCACCACTCCCTGCTGCATAGCGGAGAACAACTCGCCGAATGCCATCGGAGTGGGGTTGGCGCCCATGGCTCTCCAGGCATCGAGATGCATGGGATTCTCCATCGTTCTGACTTTCATGCCCTTGACGTCCGCCGGTGTCCTGACCGCCCGGACGCTGTTGGTGAGATTCCGATAGCCGTTCTCCCAGTAGACGAGTCCCTTGATGCCGATATCGGAGAGTTCATCCAGTAGGTTCTGGCCGATTTCACTGTCCAGAACGTAGTCGGCGTCTTCGGCCGTGGGAAAGAGGAACGGCAGATCGAAAATACCGAACTCCGGAACGAAGGGAGCAATCGGAGCTGTCGATGGGCAGGTCATTTCCTGCTCGCCCCGCTGTAAGGCTTCCATCATTTCCCTGTCATCGCCCAGCTGACTGGAATGGTAGAGTTCCACTGTAATTCTACCGTCACTGTTCTTTTCGACGATGTCCTTGAATAACACCAGGGATTCATATTGCGCCGATTTGTCATTAAGACCGATGCCGGCTGTGATGGTGAAATTTTCTTCACCTGAGTCGGCCTGCCCTTCAGCGAAGAGCATGGTTCCGGAGATCAATAGGACAACGACTAACAGCAGAAACTTTTTCACGAGTTTCCTCCTTAAAGTTTTGATGAAGTATTACACCGGCTTGATATATGGCAACTCAAAAACCGTGAACAGGCTTATTTGACGTTGAACTGCCGCATGACAGGTTGAAGTGTATAATGCTGCCGCCGCTATTTGCCGGAATCGTCGATTGATACCACGTATCCGGAATGGAGGACAATAACCGGATGATCTTTGAGGTCCAACGGGACAGAAGTTCTTCCTATTCCATTGAGTGCAAATCAATGAAAAAAGGCGCCCCGTTGCACGGACAACCATTGCATGGGCCGAACAAATTCCGTCAAACTCAGCTATAGCGAGTTTACGCTGATACGCTCGACGACAGCCGAAAATCACATCGCCCTTCTTGAATTCCTGCTTCTGTCCCCTATACATCAGATGGATGGTCCTATTGCCGAGGATGAATTGTACTGGGATCAAGATGTTCCGGATTCGGCCTCATCTAGAAATCGGGCGAACAATCCATTGTCGGCCATAGCATTGGCCGCAACACCAGCTTCAATCAATCAGTTGAGATTATAGTAATGCCGGGTCAGGTATTCTTTCCGTTTCTTGTCGGCAGGCTGGAAAGTCTCCTCATGCAGCAGCATGGCCTTCTCCCGGAATGTTCGGATCGGCATGACAGTACGCACCTTAACAGTATCGTTTGGAAGCAGATCTGGAAAGGCCTCGCTGATGTAGGGGGTGATCTGAATTGTTTCGGAGGGATCTGTATCAGAGCGGGCTCCCATTTCTATCTTGACTCCAATGCTACTTCGGTCATATCTAATTGTGCAGAGGTTTGGGTGCATACTCGAGTACGGCGATCCGGTGTCATCGCTACGAAGGATTTCACTCGGCATCCCCTTTACCGACCCTATTATGGATAATGTCGGCAATCCATGCCGGAGCGTACCGAATAGCCTTCAACAGTTGGGATCTTGCCTGGTCATCAAGAACACGACTCAGCTGATCTATGACTTGTTGATCAACCCCCTCCTGGCCCGGGTGTCGCATGGCCTGAATCACAAGGCCACTGACCTTACCTGAAGTCGCCATGTTTCGTGGGAACCTGAGTAGAGAGGCCGAGCAGATTGGCGGCGTTGGCTCCAGTGGGGTAAAGACCCAACCCCTCCCATGGACGTATATCCGGTTAAGTATTTTCATCATGTCATTCATAGATTCCCGCAGAGCCATGGAGTTTTCCTGCCTGTTCATAACAGCTTCCTCGAGGCTGAGAGGCTGAGAGGCTGAGATGGTCCGTTTTCATTCCCATTGACCGCTCGGACACAGAGAGGAATGCTGAGGTTGTTACCTTTCAACCGGATTCTGTCATTGCTGACGACTCGGGCAAAGCCATTCTCGTCATCGAACGCCTGGTGGGCGTCAACTTTACATTGGAGATGATCATCGATCAGAAAGCTCTGCGCTGCTCTGTGTTTTATTAATGCGTAACCTACGCCTTTGCGAGTGGAGGTACTCGGTTCATATCATTATGGCTAATCCTGTTCGTTCCTTTCATTGACGAATTTCCGCAGCAGGTGAAGACCGGAGGACACCGTGCCGGCGGGGATTCCCAGAAGGCGTCCAATCTGGCCGTGGGACGGGGATACTTTAAGATGCCGTACCTGTTCTTTTGCGGTTTTATGCCGATTCCGCCATGATTCGGCGTTTCGTATCCATTGCTGCCGTCTGTCTTCAGGCTCGAAGTGAGAAGACCGCAGTCGGCATTCGGTCTCATCCAGATGATACCAATAGTCGTTCCGCCGCTTTTGCAGCTGTGTTTTCTGTTCCAGCTTCATCGCAATCATGTTTCGGGCATCGGAGACTTTGCTGAACAGCCACTCCTCGTCGACATCCGCCAATCGTGCGATAACGCTGATCTGGTCGTCACCAATTTCGGCGACGTGAAGCAGACTGGCGTACAGCAGACGCCGCCTGAGAGTCGGATTCACCAGTCTGCCCCGGGCATCCGTATCGAACGGAACCTCGGCGAGTATATCCGAGACCGAATCAACAAATAGCGCGCTCTTTTCTCTCTCCTGGTCATAGAGGTCAATCGCTTCGTCGCCGCACCAGTTCTCATAGTGCTCTCTTCGGATGACTTTCTCCAGATAGGTTTTTACGTACCATCGCAGGCTGCAGCAAAGGTAGGTCTCGAATGAGTAGTACGGCTCGTACCGGTTCACCAGACCGGATATTCTCGGATAGAAATCGATGAAGAATTCACTTCGTCTATCCTCGTCCCAATCGGTCCACTTTGTCGGGTATATGTAAACATACAGGCAGATTCTCTCCCGGAGAGCCGCCCATCCCGTACCGGTTTTCTGGAAATCCAATACCGCTTCGGTTAAAGACTGTTCCATACCCTCCTCCTCAGTCCCATGGCGGGTGAGGTATTCCAAGCAAATTGTGTGCCCGATAGAACATCCGGCAATCCGCTTGAGGGGACAAAGTCTCCCGGCACTATCTGTTCTGTAAATCTGTATAGTAAACATAGGATCATAAAACCGACATAGTTGTCGTTTTTTATCAGCTCGAAATAAGGCCGCCCGATTTGGGCGGCCCTGGTGTGTGATGTGTTTTGTGATTGGATGGGACCTCAAGGGATCTCAAGGTTCCGATCAGCTGTGATTCATTTCATCATCCGGTGACGAAGCAGCGTATACCTTCGTCGGGGAAGCTCTCCCGAACCTCCTCGACAGCACTCTCTATGGCTGCCGCGGTTTTTTCATCGCAGAAAATGATCAGGATGAAATTTTCCTCGGGCCAGATATGGTCGCCTCTTTTCGGATCGGCGTCACCTCGTCCGTGAACGCTGGGAATCTTTGTAAAATGCGTCGCCAAACCGCGGATTTCCAGCGCATCCATAATGTCCTGTTCCACCGAATGGTTGGCGATAACTTCAACTCGTTTCTGGTCTCTCATGCCTTACTTCCTTCGGGCAGCGCCTCGACGGTATCATCGGAGTCTTCACAGCTCCCCGCCACGATTCGTCTCTCATCATATTTGCGGTTCATTCTGGCGTAGAGCATCGGTACGAGGAAGAGGGTCATGAGGGTGCTCATCACCATTCCGCCGACGATGGTCTGGCCGATGGGCCGAACCAGTTCAGCACCCTCACCGCTGCCGAAGGCCAGGGGCACCATGCCCAAGACCGTGGTGAGGGAGGTCATCAATATCGGCCTCAGGCGGTTGCCGCCGGCTTCGATTGCCGCGTCCCGGATGCACATGCCCCGGTCTCTCAAAAGGTTCATATAGTCCACAAGGACAATACCGTTGTTCACCGCGATACCCACCAGCATCAACAGCCCCACTGCCGAGAACATGGACAGCGGCGTCTTGAGGGTGAACATCGGGAGATTCATGAATGAGTACAGCAGCAGAATGCCGGGAACAATCATGAAAATGGAAAGGAAGATGATGAACGGATCCTTGAGGGATTCGAACAAGCTC
>JARGFR010000216.1 GCA_029210985.1 Spirochaetaceae bacterium
GCTCTGGAAGCACCTGACAGCTTGAATTTAGAGGTCGGGGAAGGGGTGTTGAGAAACCGGCAAGGTTTTGGGCACTCTACATATAAACCGCCCGGCGAGTTCTTCACCGGGCGGTCCATTAATTAATTTACATCTTCAAAACCAGTGGAGGGCGGATTGCCCACTTTCTGCGCACGCAGGGAGCGGGGCAGAACGATGTTCAGGAAAATCGCCGACAGACCGCCGGTGGTGATGGCGGATCCGAAAATCGATTTGAACACAGGTGAGAAGTTCTTGAGAACTTCCGGAACGAACGCCACACCCAGTCCCAGGCCGAAACTGATGGCCATAATCAGCACACCCCGTCGGTCGATGGTGCTCGAGGCGATGATGCGGATACCCGCGGCGGCGACGGTTCCGAACATGATGATGGTGGCTCCGCCGAGAACCGAAGCGGGAATAATCGAGAACAGCCCGCCGACGATGGGAAAGAGACCCACCACAGCCAGCATACCGGCGATCCAGAAACCCACCTTGCGGCTGGCCACACCGGTCATCTGAATCACGCCGTTGTTCTGACTGAAAGTGGTGTTGGGGAAACTGTTGAATATCGCCGCAATCGCGGAGTTCACCCCGTCGCCCAGGACGCCGCCGGCGATACGTTTCATGTAGAGTTCGCCCTCGATGGGCTCGCCGGACACCATGGAGGTGGCCGTCAGATCGCCGATGGATTCCACCGTGGTAATCAGATAAAGCAGCATCATGGGAATCAGGCTGGCGCCCATCACACCCCAGTTGATATTGCCCAGACCGTAGCGCAGAGGGATGGGTGCCTGGATAATGGCGAGACCGGCTAGTCGGCCGAAGTTCACCTTGCCGAAGGCGGCCGCCACGATGTAGCCGACTACCAATCCCGTAAAAATGGCGCTCATTCTCAGGAAATTGTTCTTGCTCCGGTTGAGAAACACAATCACCACCAGTACGATGGCGGCCAAACCGAGATTCTGCAGCGTAGCGAAGGCATCAGGTACATTGTCCATCACATACTGGCCGCCGGCGATGTCGGTGATGCCCACTCGAATCAGGCTCATGCCGATCAAGGTGACCACAATACCGCTCACCAGTGGAGTGATGATTTTCTTCAGGAACGGAATGAATCGGCTGAAAATCATTTCCACAAAGGAACCGAAGAAACACACCGCGAAAATCGTCGCCAGAGCGGCTTCGATTGTTCCGCCGCCGGCTTTCACCGCCAGACCGGCCGCAATCACCGAGCCGAGGAAAGTGAAACTCGTTCCCTGAATACTCAGCAGTCCAGAACCGATAGGTCCGACTTTCTTCACCTGGATAAACGTGGAAATACCGCTGGCGAAGAGGGCCATGGAAATGATGAAACTCGATTGCTGAACATCCAGGCCCAGCGCTCCCGAAATGATAATGGGAGGCGTGACGATGCCCACGAAAATGGCCATCAGATGCTGAAGTCCGGCGAAAAACGCCTGAAGAGCCGGCGGCTTAGCGTCCAGACCATAAATCAGGTCAGTTGGCGCCGCTTGGTTGTTATCCGACATATTCACTCCTTAATGTGATTTGGTTCGCACATATTAACTTGAAATTCGACACATTTGTCAAAAAAAGATCTGAATTAACAGATAAAGACCGTAGTCATACTATGGTCATTAGGCAGATAGAAATGAAGAAAATGTCAAAAAGCCGTCTGAAAGCGCATATGCTCCAGGTTTTTCGGGAAATTGAAGCCGATGGGGAAACCCTCTATGTCACCGATCATGGCCGCCCTGTACTCAGAATCGAACCGGTTCATCCCCGTACGTCACTGTTTGAAGCGTTCAGCGGCTTCCAAAATCAGATCAACATACCGGATGATGTGTTGGAGCCAGAATGGGAAGAATGGGGGGATTTCCAGTGATTCTCATCGATACCAACGTTCTTCTGTTTTCCATGCAGGAGAGGTCCCGATTAACCGGCCAGGCGGCCAACGCCCTGGAAAGCGCCGATGAGATTCTGTTCAGTTCCATTTCCATCCGGGAAATCGGCATCAAGAATCAGAAAGGCAATCTACCTTTGCCGTTCAACCTCGAAGAGATGATATACCACCTCGAGTCCGTGGAAAATCTCACCATCGTACCGATCGATGCCCGTATCCGGCTCAAGAATATCGCTCTGGAATGGGATCATCGGGATCCGGCGGACCGGACAATCGTGGCCACCGCCTTGCTGAAAAACGTGCCGATTGTCACGGCCGACCGATATATCCGAGATTTCTACTCCCGAACCATCTGGTAAACGAAAAAAACCGCCCCAATCGGAGCGGCCGGCGGTTTTTCGTTTTAGGCGCCGAGCGGACTCGCCTTTCGTTCGCCAACGTCCTGTTGGCTCACTCCAGGCCGCTGGTTCCGGCTTTCGGACACGTCGCTTAGCGCTCTCCTGTGTCCTCATCCTCGCTATCGCTCGGCGCCGTCACCCTTCGAGTCCTTGTGCCAAAAACGACAAAACCGCCCCGAAGGACGGTTTTTCGTTTTAGGCGCCGAGCGGACTCGAACCGCTGAATCATGGATTTGCAATCCACTCCCTTAGCCTCTTGGGTACGGCGCCGTGTGGAGCAAAATATATCGAATTCGTCAGGATGCGTCTAGTTGATCAGAAAAAAACCCGCGGTGGGCAGACGGTGGGCAGACGGAGGACAGTCGGTGAACAGACGAAGATCGGACACCGACGTTCATCCGGGGGCTTATCTCAGAACAGGAAATCCTCCGGCAGGGGATTATAGTGCTCATCGATTTCGTCGACATACAGACCCTCGGGAAGGTTCAGACGTTTCACGATGAGGTCCTGTATGGTCGGGTTGTAGTCGTCGCCATGATAAATAACGAACGTTTTTCTGCTGAAAAGATACACAATCCGTCCCCGGGGTATCGCGTCGTATTCATCCCTCATGTGGGGCGGAAGGCTGTCCAGAATGCCCTGCTTGCCCATGACGAACCACGAGGCATAATGCCCGTTCGCGTAGTCGACACTCACCCGGGTGTGAACCGCTTTGGATATCGGCGCCGATTCCAGATGGAAGAGCCGTCCCTCATGCGTCCAGAATATGCCCACCTCGGGCTCGGGGTTCCCGAATTCAGGGATTTTGGGGAAAGTGACCTCCCCTGGGGCCTGAGGTTCGAGGGAATCGCTCATTCGTCGTCAATCACCGTTTGCATCAAATCCGCCGCTTCCTCCGCGTCCATCTGACCGGAAATCGCCAATCGGCCGATGCGCTCATAGGCGTCGTAAAACCTCGGCAGGCGATTATCCATCGGCAGGGGCGTCCCGGCCGGTATACGGCGGGCCGCACGAACCGCATCGGTGAAGAGCAGTTCCGCCCATCCGGCATCCGGCATCCCCAGCCCCGCGGGGACGGAGGCGAAGCGCCATATCACGATATTCGCCGCGCCTTCAGGCGGATCGGTCCGAACAGCCATATCGGCCGTCGGCAGTGGCTCCGTCGAAGAAGGCAGGCGGACAGCCGATCCGGTTCGGCCGGCGGCCAGAGCGGCCATGGGCCTGTCGGTCACCACCAGTTCGCCGCCCTTCGAGGCGGCGGCCCACGAGAGCAGGCCGGCCAAGTCCGAGGGCAGCCGGCCCTCATCATCGAAGAGATTGGGGTTCGCCGAGAGCAGAAAAAGGAGGGCCGCCTCGGGGTGGTAGGCGTCCATGGCCAGGGCCGCCGGGGATTCTTTATTGTCGGTGTCGGCCGACTCAAACCATAGGGACGCCAATCCGGCGACGGGCCGGGAGGAGGTCAATTGAGCACCCAGAGCCAGAACATCCATCTGATCCAGCAGAATCAGGTGCGGCACACCACCGGCGGGGGGATCCGTGAGAAGATGCGCCGGCTGAGACACCCGCCGCCATTCGTATCGGACACCCCGGAGAGCCAGGGCGGATTTAAGGTTGGATTCAAAAGAATCGTCGATGGCCGACCAGATGCGCAAAGGGCCCACCTCTTTGCGAACACCCCGCACCGCGATACGGTCGGGGGCGGAAAAGACATCCCGTCCAACCCGCACCTCCCAGATGCCGTCACGTTCCACTATCAACGCACCGTCCCAGTCGGCTTCACCCAGGCGTTCGGCCTCCCAATACACCTTGTTGGGACCCGACTGCGCCTCCAGATAGTCCACCGATTCGAGCCAGGGATAGAGAGCTTCCAACGGCACCGCGTAGGCACCGCCGGCGGCATTCATCGGACGTGCGTGCGCCGCCAAAGCCGAATCGGCCAGCACCGCGTGGCTGCGGTCGTTCAGGGTGAGGTCTAAAGCCGCAAGGGGTACAGGCGCCCATAATAGAAACAGGGCGGCCCCGGCGATCGACGCGGCGATCCCTGCGGCGTGAATGCATCGTCGGCCTCTGCGCCATTTCGATAAAAGATGTCCCATAAAACGATTATCGGCCGAATTACCGGGAAGGAATACTCATGCTTGGCTCTAAGCTCGGCCGGTTGCCATTTTCAGCATCGAAACACTGCGTTCCAAGGTACTCAGGAAACCTTCCAATTCCTCCCGGGTGGTGGTGGGGCCCAGAGAGACCCGAATCATCCCTTCGGCGGTATCCTTGGGCACCTTCATTGCGACCATGGCCTTGGGCAGCTTGCCTTTCTTGTTGCTGCTGCAGGCCGACCCCGTGGACACCGCATAACCCGATTCGGAGAGCACCCGGGCCAGCACCTCGCCGGGAACCGACGGAAAACTTAAGGATATGATGCCCGGTGCGTAGTTGTCCGGGGATTTCAGTCGTTCTTCGGGAACGATTCGAACGCCTTCGAGGGCGGCCATTTTCTCCAGCAGCCATGCCCCGTTTTCCGCTACGGCGGTGTGGGGACGGCCCCATCTCTCGAGAGCCATGGCCATGGCCACCGCCCCGGCCGCGTTTTCGGTACCCGGCCGCACCCCATGTTCCTGCCCGCCGCCCCGGATAAAGGCTTCGAATTGGGGATTCCGGTGGTACAGCAAGCCCACGCCTCGGGGGCCCCGGAATTTATGGGCGCTGAACGAGGCGGTATCCACATCCAGATCGGCCAGATTCACCGAAATTTTTCCGGCGGCCTGCACCAGGTCGGCATGGAAATGGATGGGCCGTCCTCCCGCATCACGCTGAGCCTCCCGCACCACTTCGATGCACTCGTTAAGGGGCTGCACTGCGCCTGTTTCGTTGTTCACGCCCATCAGGGCCGCTAATCGGGTGTCCGGGTGCTTCGAAAGGGCGGCGGCGAGCTTCTCAGGCGCCAATCGGCCGTCGGCAACCGGAGGTAGGTCATTCAAATTCCAACCCAGGCGGGTGAGCATCTTCGCCGGTTCGGCCACAGACGGGTGCTCCAAACCACTGATGAGAATCGTTCCCGGTTCCAGAAGCAGGAGACGGGAGAGGAGCACGATGGCATTCGCCTCGGTGCCCCCGGAGGTGAAGGCCAATTGGCCGGGAGAGCAGCCCAGGACCGCCGCGCACCGGGCCCGGGCATCCTCCAGGGCGGCTTTGGCTTCCTTACCCGAGGGATAAGGCGAGGAGGGGTTGCCGGGAAAATTGACGGCGGTGTCGGCCATCGCCTGCATGATGTGGGGATCGGGGAGGGCGGTGGCGGCCCAGTCGAGGTAGGTCATATTGAGAATCTAGGGTAAAACGCATATTCTTTGAAGTAGACGGGCACTTCGGCCGGATATAGACGGCAGGGGGCCCGACATGGGAGAAGCCGTTATGCAGCTCGGACCAGAGCAGCTCGAAGCCATCGGAAATTACGTTCGTTCTCATCTGAAAGAATGGATATTGGATACCGGCGAGAACACAGGCCGTCGAAGTGAACGCGAGCTCGATCTGGTTGAACGCACCATTCGTGTCGAGGA
>JARGFR010000217.1 GCA_029210985.1 Spirochaetaceae bacterium
TGTACCGGTGAGAAAATCGACCTTCCATTGGATGAAGCGATTGCTCACATTCAGGAGAAGATCGACAAGAAGGATATGCCCTGATTTGGAACTGAGGGGCTATGAGTCGGGAAACCGCGAACCCGCGTGCCCGCTCATACCTTGTCGCTGCCGATTATTGTGCGGCGACGAATTGTGCATCTCTGCTTGGGGGGGCCGTATCGTCTCGAATCCTTTCGGTATCCGCCTCCCGCGCAAGGCCCTGTTGTGAGAATAATCACGCGAGAAAAAAATCACATTATTTTCTTTTTCAGACTTGTCATTTTGTTTATAGTGAACTAGTGTGGTGGTACACTATGAGTGGAGGTAAGATAAGAATGATATCCAATCAGAATGAGGGAAGTCCCGGAGGCTCGAACATCACCATTGATGACATGTCCTTCGGGTACAACGGAGGTGAGCTGTTCAGCGGGCTGAACTTAAGAATGGAGAAGGGCAATATCTACGGATTGCTCGGATTGAACGGTGCGGGAAAGACCACGCTGATGAAGCTGCTCACCGGATTGTTGTTTCCGCAGAGCGGTACTGTCCGTGTGATGGGAGAGGATCCGACCCGAAGGCATCCGGGATATCTCTCCCGGATCTTCGTTCTTCCTGAAGAGCTTCATACTCCGTCCTTGAGCGAAAAAGAATATCTGGCATCAAAGGCGCCCTTCTACCCGCTCTTCAATAAGGAGCAGTTCGAACGCTACATGGGCGAATTCGAGATTCCCAGGAATAAGAAACTGAGCAAGCTCTCATACGGACAGAAGAAGAAATTCCTGCTGTCCTTCGGCCTGGCCTGCGGATCTGAGCTGGTGGTGATGGATGAGCCCACCAACGGCTTGGACATCCCATCGAAAGGTCTCTTCCGGCGCTTGGTGGCCGAAGCCCTGACAGACGAGAGAATTTTTGTCATCTCGACACATCAGGTCCGTGATGTGGATACGTTGATTGATCCCATCACCATCCTACATGAAGGCAAAGTCCTCTTTGAGCACGGCATGGCGGAGGTTTCCGATAGAATCCGGATGACCAGAGACGTCACTCCGCCGAGCCCCACGGCCGAAGGCCTCATCTACTCTGAGGCATCGGTGGGCGGCTATTGGTCGGTCTGGAGGGGCGCCGATGCCGCCGGCGGTCCAATCGATCTGGAAATTCTTTTTAACACGGTCATTGCCCGACCGGATTTGTACGCCGAGATTTTTCGGTCTGAAGGAGTCACGGTATGAATCAAATACTCAATTTCAACAGACTGACAAATTTGGCGCGCCGGGACCTCATCAATGGATGGCGCGGTACCGCCATTGCCTCAGGTGTGGTTTCGGGAGCTATCTTTGTGATTGCTTTTCTCGGCGCCTTGTTCGAAGGGCAGAGGACCATCGACTATAACGCCTTTTTCACCGGAACCATGGTGATATGGGGCACCATCGCTGCGAGTCTGACCTTTGACGAGCTTCATGATAAAGAAAAGAATGATGCCTACCTTCTTCTTCCGGCATCCTCGGTAGAGAAGACCCTCATCAGTCTGTTCAGTGTATCGGTGCTGCTGCCGCTGCTGATTCTGATACTGATTACCGCGGCATCCTTGGTGACCGAGGGCGTGACCGCCTTGGTTTTCAGGCTGCCCTACAGCCCATTCAATCCGCTCTTCGGCGATAACTGGAGCCTGATTGGTAAAGTCATCATTATTCAGTCCATCTTCTTTCTGGGAGCATCCTGGTTCAAGAAGGCACATTGGATCAAGACCGTGTTGACCGTCATCGTCGGCAGCATCGTTATGGGAATCCTTGCGTCCATCATTTTCCGCATTCTATTCGGCTCCTATTTTGAAGGGTTCTTCACACCGAAAAGTGTCAACATCGATTTCGAATCTCTTATGCGAATCAGATTTCCGAAGTTTATGGACACCCTGTCCACTTTGGGTAAGACCGCCCTTTACGGCCTCTTGGCGCCGTTCTGCTGGTTCGTTGCCTGGCTCAGGGTAAAGGAGACGCAGAGCAGTGATGGAGTTTAATCAGCCGAAAGGCATTTATCAGCAAATTGCCGACCAAGTGCGGGAACGCATCGCCGGCGGAGAATGGGCGGTTGGGGAACGAATCCCTTCGGTCCGGGAAATGGCGGTGACGATGGGTGTGAATCCCAATACCGTCACCAGAAGCTATCAGACCCTGCAGGACGGGGAGATTATCGATAATCGGCGTGGTATCGGCTACTTCGTGGCGGAAAAGGCGCGGGAGAGAATTATGAAAGAGTTGAAGACGGAGTTCATCAACGATGAACTGCCGCGGTTGTTCCGGCTGATGCGGAAACTGGATATGGGAGTCGAAGAACTCGTATCTCTTTATGAAGACTATCAAGGAGAGGATCTCGCATGAAAAAGAGCCAAATTGCTGTTCTGGCGGCGCTTGGATTGATTGTTTCCATCATGATTATTGTGATGGGCCTCGGCAGGCTGGCTGTCGGTTCGGCGACCCGATGGGACTCCGACTCGACAGGTTGGGATGAGAGTATGCGAATGGACTTTCAAGACTTCAATACCGTTGTCGTCGAAGGTGCATGGGACGTCCGAATTTCACAATCCGAATCATTTTCGGTGGACATCGATTATCCCTCGATCCTGGAGGACTCCATCAAAGTCCGTGTTCAGGGAGATCGGCTGGTACTGGGGAGGAGTGATTCGGGAAACTGGCACGGTGAAGACTTGAGGGCTCGAATCAATATGCCCTCACTGTCAGAAATTCGGATTGAAGGGGCCGCACACGTCGAGTTCAGTGGATTTGATGAGAAGCGTTTAGACGTCGTCATCGAAGGCGCGGGTCAGGTGGAGGGAATGGATTCGGAAACTGAACAGCTGAACGCCACACTCCAAGGCCTTGGACAAATCGATCTTGGAGATGTCAGTGCAGAAAATGCGACCGTCGCTCTGGATGGAGCTGGTGAGATTGTGGTTCGGATGGACGGCGGCATATTGGACGGTCGGCTTCAAGGACTGGGCAGCATTGTCTATACGGGTGAAGCGGCTGATGAGAGAATCAAGGTCGACGGCTTAGGTGACGTTTCCTATGAGAGGCGATAAAGTATCAGGGGAGAGATAAGACCCGGGGCGTTCTACGGGACGCCCTTTTTGCTATAATGTATCAAGGTTGATTCAAAATGAACGATATCACCGCAGCCATTGCGGGTTTAAAAGAATTGGATGAGACTGTGACTCGCTTGGGTCATGTTGCCGCGCTGCTGGAATGGGACCAGGAGACCTATCTTCCCGAAAAAGCGATTGAAGAACGCTCCAATCAGGTCGCCATGATTATGGGTCTGCATCACGAGAAAGTGGTGGATCCGTCATGGGAGTCCTTATTCGTCGAATTGGGATACGATGGCGGCGGTGGGCCTGACGGTGTCGATGAGATCGACAACGCCTTCCTAAGAGAATCTTATAAAAGATGGAAAAAGAAAGCCAAAGTGCCGAAACGCCTGGTGGAAGAGATGGCCCGAGTCACCTCAATTTCACAGGCGGCCTGGGCTTCTGCCCGCAAAGCGGATGATTTTACGGCATTCGCGCCCCACCTTCGAAAGGTCCTGGATCTGGAAAAGGAATACGCTCTCATTGTGAATCCGGATGCGGATCCCTATGACACATTACTGGATGAGTACGAACCGGGTGCGAAGGGCGATGAAATTGCGGATCTTTTCGACGGTTTGGCCGCCGGTTTGGACGATTTGCTGCGAAAGATTCAATCTGGAAACCGACCGCCCTCGTCATTCCTTGAGAAACCATATTCTGTTGCCAAACAAAATGAGTTCGGGAAGATCGTACAGCAGTACATGGGCTACGACACACACCGTGGGCGCCTGGATTTGAGTACCCACCCCTTTACCACGACTTTGGGCCCCGATGACGTTCGTGTCACCACCAGATACGACGAAAACCTGGTACTTTCCGGACTCTTCAGCAACATACATGAGGCGGGGCATGGATTGTACGAACAGGGGGTCGGCCGGTCTTTGCGAGGCACCATTCTGGCCGACGGCACGAGCCTGGGGATACATGAATCCCAGTCTCGATTCTGGGAAAACGTTGTGGGTCGATCTCGGCCGTTCTGGAACAAGTGGTATCCCGAATTCAGTCGGCTTTTCGCCGAAAACCTGGAAACTGTGGATGTCGGGACTTTCTACAGGGCGGTCAATCAGGTTCGCCCCAGTCTGATTCGGGTGGAAGCGGACGAGGTCACCTATTCTTTTCACATCATCATTCGCTTCCGTCTGGAACGGGCACTTCTGGCCGGAGACCTGACCGTGGAAGATCTTCCCGAAGCCTGGAGAGAATCCTACCGGGACCTTCTGGGTATTACTCCTTCCAATGACGCGGATGGATGTCTTCAGGATGTTCACTGGTCGGTGGGTCTGATCGGATATTTTCCCACCTATGCGCTGGGTAATCTCTATGCGGCGCAGTTTACTCGAGCGATGGAAAATGAACTGGGCCCGCTGGGAGATCTTGTCGCCGACGACAGAATCGGAAAGGTTCTAGGCTGGCTGCGAAAGAATATTCATAGTCATGGGCGGGTATACCTTCCCGGAGAGCTCTGCCGTCGAGTCACGGGAGCCGAACTGGATCCCGGGTATTTCCTGGATTATCTGAATGCGAAGTACTCGGAGGTCTATCAACCATCCTAGATCAGCTTGCCTGCTCAGATTGGCCGACGGTGTTCTGTTTGAATAGTAAATTCTGGTTTAATTGCATATTGCATATAGATTTATTATTAATTGATCTTCGAGGGCCCTAGTCATCATCCTTTATTTCACATTAAAATAACATATGACATTGCCAAATAAGCTGACATTGACGAGACTCCTGGCCGCACCGTTGGTCTTTTTGTCTTGGTATATACCCTTTCATCTTGGACTTTCCCCAAAGTTTGGCAGCATTCTTATTTGGGTTCTCTTTCTGGTCAGTGAGGTGACGGACATCCTGGACGGCCATTTTGCCCGAACCTTGGGGCAAGTCAGTGATGTCGGTAAGCTGATGGACCCCTTCTCCGACGTTTTCCTGCGGGTCACCTACTTTACCTGCTTCGTCGGCGCCGGTTTGATGCCGGTCTGGACCTTAGTCGTCATTCTATGGAGAGAGCTGGCCATTATGTTTATCCGCATGCTGCTGGCCAGGGAAGGTATTACACTCGCAGCAAATAAAGGCGGAAAGCTCAAATCCGCACTGTATTTTGTCAGCGGATTCGGCGGGCTGACGGCACTGACCCTCCGTGCCTGGACACCCGGTCTGGACTGGATGAATACGTTGGAGCTGATCGTGGCACTGCTGTTTGTCGTTGCCGCCCTCGCTTCCTTGATTTCATTCGCGGATTATTTCAGCCATTACATGAAATCCGAGACCCATAAGAAATTCATGTCCGAATAACCATGTCGGCTCATGAGATTTCTATGGCTGTCTCTTGACATTTTTTCGGCCATGACGTAAGTTCATCGAGCGCTTCAAATACAGACGACCGAGTCAGACATTAGAAGTGTGCCCAGCCGGTACTGAGATACCGTCTGTTGGTTCTTTTGCAGTGAATAGGGAAGGGAAGAAAGAGACCACGCGTGGTTGTGGACCAAAGGGTTAAAACCTTGAGGGACATGACCGGTTTTTCGGTGCTTATGGCATCGAGGGATTTTGTCGAGGAGAACCTCGTCAAAGGGGCCGAGCCGCCCCATAGGGTAATGATCAGCGATGATGATTACCCGCCAGTCATGACTTAGGCCTTTTTATAGGGGTTTAAGAGATGGCGTCTAATCTACTGTGAGAAAGAGCGTCTTTATGGCGCTTATTATATCATGGAGAGT
>JARGFR010000218.1 GCA_029210985.1 Spirochaetaceae bacterium
GTTCTCCCTGTTCTTTAACATCGGTGCGAACATGGACCAGAGGGAGAAAGTGTACATTGGTACGATGACCGCGGATTCACTGGGCCTTCGCCAGGTGGGCAGCGGAGCCATCATCACCATCAGCACTCCTGAGCAGGCCAACCGCAACATCGGTGTCGTCGACGCGGCCATGAAGAAGGTGAACAAGCAGCGGGCCGATCTCGGCGCGTATCAGAACCGCCTCGAAATGGCTATTAAGGGCATCGACGTCGGAGCCGAGAACCTGCAGGCCTCGGAAAGCAGGATTCGCGACATGGACATGGCTTCCGGAATGGTGGACTTCACCCGGAACCAGATCCTCACCCAGTCCAGCACCGCCATGCTCGCTCAGGCGAACATGAGGGGCCAGGGCGTCCTGCAGCTGCTCCAGTAGCGGCAGACGGGACTCAAGGATTTGAACTTGTCGTCATGCCCCGCCGGGACTATACTTAAGAGGCGGGGGTGGCGACACCCTTAACAACTTGGGAAGTTTTAACGGACCGATCTTGTTGTAAACAAGTTCTTTGACAAGCACCTACTTGAACGAGTCACGGGCGAGCGTGCCATTTTCACCGTATCTACGGCGGAAATGGCTCCTCGTGCCAACGGGAGATGGACGGAACGGAAGCGGCGCGCATAGGTCTTCCGGGAAACCCGCCCCGTGATCGAGGGATTAATTTTTGGGCAAGGATGCCCGAATCGTCCCATTTCAAGGAGGGAACATGATTATTAATCACAACATGAGCGCCATCAATGCGAATCGGCAGCTCGGCGTCGTGAATCGGCAAACGATGCAGTCCATGGAGAAACTTGCCAGCGGATTGCGGATCAACAAAGCCGGTGACGATGCGTCCGGATTAGCGGTCAGTGAAAAAATGCGTAGTCAGATCCGCGGCCTGAATCAGGCAGTGCGGAACATCGAAGACGGCGTTTCTTTCATCCAGACCACCGAAGGTTATCTGCAGGAATCTCAGGATATCCTGCACAGAGTCCGGGAACTGTCGGTTCAGGCTGCGAACGGTATTTATTCGTCTGAGGATCGAATGCAGATCCAGGTCGAGGTCTCTCAACTCGTTGATGAGATCAATCGTATCGCTTCTCATGCTCAGTTTAACGGTATGAATATTCTGACCGGCCGGTTTGCCGAAAATTCGGCGACAGGCGATATCATGCAGCTCCAGGTTGGAGCGAACATGGATCAGAGCGAAAGGATTCATATCGGAACAATGACCGCCCAAGCACTCGGTTTGGCCAACGAACAGGGCGCCGGCGGTATAGTAACCATTTCTTCTGTGGAAGAGGCGAACCGAACCATCGGTATCGTCGATGACGCATTGAAACGGGTGAACAAGCAGAGAGCCGACCTCGGCGCTTATCAGAATCGGTTCGAAATGGCCTCCAAGGGTGTGGCGATTGCCGCGGAAAATCTCCAGGCAGCCGAATCCCAGATCCGGGATGCCAATATGGCATCTCAGATGGTGGACTATACAAAGAACTCGATTCTTACCCAAGCCGGCACTTCGATGCTGGCACAAGCCAACATGCGGACTCAGTCCGTACTCCAACTCTTGGGGTAATTGTCGGCTGATTTTTCCGTTTTTTACGAGTGGAAGAGATTTCTGGACGTCATCTTTTCCACAAGCGAACCGGGGAGGACGCGTCCCTCCCCGGGGATGCTTTTTTGGGATTAGAGAGGAGGACGAACATGGATGTAGCGCGCCTCAATGCAACCACGACCGCAACCGCGATCGGGAACAAGGACGTTCCGCGGGGTCGAGCGAGCGAAACCGGCAAGTCTTCTGAAATTGAAACCCGGAAAGCCGCTCCACCCCAACCGGATAAGAAAGAAGTCCGTGCAGCGCTGGACAGAATCATTCGAAATACTCGATTTCAATACGTTCTGAAGGACGAATTGGACTACTTCGTCGTCAGAATCATCGATAAGGACACCGATAAAGTAATCAGGGAAATCCCGTCGAGAGAACTGCAGAGAGTCCACGAGGGAATACAAACCGTCCTCGGGATGCTTTTCGACGAGGAAATCTAAATGTCTACGGGACGCAAAGGGTACCGGCGGACCGAAACGGCACTTTTCAGAGGTTTTTATGGGGATCGTTCGGGGCCGAGAGGAACCTGATTCTTCCCCCGAAACCCCGATGATGAGGTTTCGTTTCGGAAGCGGTCCCGATCGATACCGGACGAGGGTGCCGAATTGTCCGACATAAGCATTCCAGGTGTCTCGTCAAAATACAACACAACAAAACTCGTCGAAGATCTTGTCGCTGCGGAGCGGATTCGTCTGACTCGCATGGAGGAAGATGTCGAATCTCTGGAAACGACGAAATCCACTTGGCGCCAGGTGAATCGGGATTTGGGTGACCTCCAGAGGTCCGTCAAAGGTCTCTACGGTTTTGAGAATCCTTTCTCGGAGCGAAATGCCGTCAGCTCCAATGAACGCATCCTCAGCGCATCGGCATCCCGAACGGCACCCTTTGACCAATACTCCATCATCGTAAAGCAAGTGGCCACTGCCGATCGCTTTATGACGCCTTCCATCGCCCGATCATTCAGGGTGGATGCGGGAACATACACATTCAAAGTCGGAGACGAATCACTCTCCCTTCGCTACCGCGGCGGAAGTGTCGATGATTTTGCCCAGCGTCTGTCGGATAAAGGAGAAGGTCTCATTCGGGCCGCGACTGTCCGGGACACCACAGATACTCAGGTTCTGATGATCGAGGCTATTCCCACCGGCGCCGAAAACAGATTGATATTTGAAGACGATGCCCGGCGTCTGGGTCTGGAAACCGGAATGATGCAGGTTGCCAGAACAAATGAAGGCAGAGTCTCTTTTGAGGAATCATTTTCTCAAGTCATGACCGCCCAGGGCTCACCGGCTCCACCTGGCAGTCTGGAGCTCACAGAGACAGGAATACTGGTCAAACCCTCCGCCTCGGTCATACTTCCCTTCGATACGGAAGTGTCGGTCGAAGAAGGAATGGTACTGGAATACCGTTATCGGACAATCGAGTACAGCGAAGACGAGCTGACGCCTCCGATTCCGCCCGGACCGCCATGGCCGGAGGTTCCCGACGGATCCTTTCAGGGTCTGATTGTTCAGAGCGCTCCCAATTCATTTCCCCTTCCCCCGGGCGAACCGCGGCTTCCTCCCGAAGCTGTGGACGATTGGGACGTTCTCGGCGCTCAGGGTCCCTCGGGTGTCACCCCCCTGCCCGCCATCGTCCGTTCCGATGATTTTCGAGTGGTTCGCATCGAATCTGAAACATTGCCGCCGGTAGTGGACGGAATAATTCTCAATAACGGCAATACCCGCCGTGGAGTGGAAATCGTCGATGTGCGCCTGTATAATCCGGCGCGCCAAGGCAATCTGGAACCTGTCAATTCCGCCGGACTCGCCGGTGATGCCGTTATTCAATTCAGGGGAATCGAGGCGCGTCGACCGACCAACTCCATCGATGACCTGGTGGACGGGCTGACAATCAATCTCAAACGATCGTCACCGGACCCTGTGGAGCTTACTGTCGAACCGGATACAGAGACGGCGAAAGAAGGCATTATTCGCTTTGTTTTCTCGTACAATCAACTCCTGACCCGAATCATCGTACTCAGTAGTGATGACCCGTCGGTCGTCGACGAATTGGAATACTTGAGCGATGAAGAACGTGCGGATATGGAAGATCAACTTGGTTCCCTCAGGGGTGATTTGAGCCTGAATCAGTTGAAGAACCGTCTCCAGGCCATTGTATCTAGTCCTTATCCGACCCGAGAGGGGTCCGATCTGGCCTTGCTGGCCCAGATCGGAGTTTCCACAAATGCCTCGTCCGGCAGCGTCGGAGGAGCCTTAGACTTCTCGAAGCTTCGCGGATATCTGGAAATTGACGAAGAGAAGCTGGATAGTATTCTCGCTTCGGATATTTCGGCGGTAAAGGATTTATTCGGCAACGACACATCCGGCGACCTCATCATCGACAGTGGTGTGGCTCGGGCTGTGGATGTATACCTCACCCCTTATACTCAAACGGGGGGTTTCGTAAACACCCGTATAACGGGCATTGACAACCAAATTGATAGCACGAAAGATGATATTTCTGATTATGAAGAGTATTTGGAAGATTATGAAGCAGACTTAAAACGTCAGTATGGTAATATGGAGGGCATGCTCAATTCGTTGGAGCGCAGTTCCCAAGAACTCGATAACTTCAGCCGCCAGCAGGGCAGCGGTCGTTGATAGGAGCCTACATGATTATCACCATCAACGGAGATAGTATCGAATACACCCTGGAAGACGAAAACACTGCCGGGGATGTGATAAAAAGTCTGACCTCATGGCTGGAAAAATCCGGTCTAATACTGGCTTCTCTGCGCCTGAACGGTGAAAGCGTCCTGATCACCGATGACGAGTGGCGGAAACGCCCCGTGGACGACCTGGCAGCTATGGACCTGGAAGCAATCGGAGTTCGTGAAAGCCGAGTTCGCCAATTGGAGACAGCCAGGGACTATTTCATTCTGCTGAACAATGCCGTTGAGACAAAGGAATCCGAAGCACTGACGGAACTCTCGGAGGGTTACGGGGATTTACTTCGAATCCTTCCTAATCTTCTCGGCGAAGGGCAGACACCCTCAATTATGCCCCATCTGGAAAAAGCGATGGAAACCGCCGGTTTCCCCATCCGGGAGGGCAAGAACGTCACGGATAAAGAACTTCTTTCCAAAGAATCGGCGAGGATCGCCTATGTCTTGGAGGGTCGTCGAAAAGAGACCGAGAATCCGGAAGCCGAAGCGGCATCGGCGGCCGAGGCTCTGTCTGTTTTGGCCGAAAAGCTGGATGATGTCGCGGTTCATCTTCAAACCGGGAAAGATAAACAGGCCATGGATACCATCATCGTCCTGACCGAGATGCTCCAGCGGTTGATGCGGGCACTCTCCTGGTCTGAAGGAGCATTCGACAGAGAGGAACTCGCCGACGACATGACAGGAATACTTGCCGAATTGGAAGAAGCTCTCAAAGCTTCGGATACCGTACTCATCGGAGATCTCCTGGAATATGAAATCAAACCCAGACTCCTGGAGCTCCCCGGGAAGCTCAACTTTTCCGGTGAGGCCGCCTTATGATTCATCTGCCCCTCCTTCAGAGTTCCTACTACCAGCCTCAGACCAACTGGCGATCCATGGCCATCATGGGCGGTATCATGACCGCCGTTGTGATCGCTCTCATTCTTTACAGCAGGTCCGACGCCGGTCCGACCCAGGGCCGCGGAGGCAAGCGTTTCAGCCGCCGTGCGTTCCGCCGGGAAGCGACGGCCATCGGCCTCACCAAATATCAGACCCGGCTTCTGGAAAGCTTCATACGAACCTATCAGGTCCGCCGTCCGTTTAACCTGCTCTCCAATACCAGGGATTTGAACATTACACTCGGCAAGGCTCTCCGGGACATAGAACACATGGAAGCCAAAGAAGCCGTTGTGGAGCAGCGAAAGCTGGAAATTTATCGGATCAAACAGCGAATTGACCGATTATTCGCGGATACGAACCGAATGGCCAACACGAAACAGCTGAGGCTGGGACAGAACATCACCTTCCAACAAGACAACGGGAACCGCTTCACCTCGGTCATCACCGCCAATTTGAAAGAGTTCTACTGTGCTCAGGTTCCCATGAATTTTGGCGGTGAGCAAGTAAAATGGAAGAAGGGCAGCAAGATCAAGCTCTTCATCTGGGGTATTGACGGCGAGGAAATGGTGTTCGAGTCCAAGGTGATGGGCTATACGAATGTGAAAAGGATTACCAGCGTCATGCTGGGCCATACCAATCG
>JARGFR010000219.1 GCA_029210985.1 Spirochaetaceae bacterium
GATGTGCACATCATTCTTGACAACTATGCCAGCCACAAGCATCCAAAGGTGAAAGGTTGGTTGGCTGAACACGAGAGGTTCCACATGCATTTTATTCCAACCTATTCATCTTGGTTGAATCAGGTGGAACGATGGTTCGGACTCATTACCGATAGAACTATCCGGAGAGGCTCTTTTGCCAGCGTTAAGGATCTTGTTACAAAGATCGAAACGTTCGTGGATGCCTGGAATGAGAATGCAAAGCCTTTTGTGTGGACCGCGTCGGCTGATTCAATACTGGAAAGGATTAGCCGCCTGTGTGAGCGTATTACCGGGACACGACACTAGGTGTTGAAAAGAATTCACGAGTTTGTATTAGAGCGATCTTTTTCCAAGTAATACTACCACACTGCAACCTTATTCCCTACTACCGAATCACCACTCACCCCATTCCGCTCATACCAGTCGATCCGGCGCAGCCAGGGCCGGGCATCGGCTTTCAAGTAAAACGCCAGGCGCGTCTTCAGCAGGTCCCGGGTTTTCCGGCTCATCTTCACCAGGTGTTTTTCCAGCTCATTGTTCCGGTCTCGATATGTGACTCCGGTGTACTGGCCCCGGCGAGTGGATAGGACGGAAATCCAGGCATCCAGGTAGGCATCCCGCTTGACTGTGGGGATGAGCAGCCAGGTCCGGAAGGCTTCTTTCTCCTGCCCCAGGGCCAGGTGGTAGAAACCCAGTCGTCGTTTGAGGAGAGTGTTGTTCGGATCCCTTTTTAGCGCGTCGCGAATAACCGAAATGGCAATGCCGGCCTCTTTGACCGGGAATTGCCGGTAGGCGCTGGGAACCCGAAGTACTTCGGCCAGTAGAATGAGTGTGACGATGTACGCCAGGAGGTCAACAACAAAAGCGGCACCGCTCCCCACCCAGCCGGCCAGGAAGTTGAACAGTCCGTGGACGAAGGACACCGTGAAAACCGAGGCGATGATTTAGCTGTGAGATGACAGCTGAGATGAGCCAGAAAACATAATACAGCAGCGAGTCCATGTTCAGCTCCGAGCCTTTCGTTCCTTTTCTTCCAACTCATCCATATAGGAATCCAGACTCGTCATAATTTTCTCATTGGTCCGGTCCCACACCCGGCGGATATTGCCGACGGTCTGTTCTTTCAGAGTATCGGACATGGTGGAAGTGGCCACCTCATCCAGCTTCCGCTGCAGCATGGTACCGGCCTTGATGAGGGTGTCGGAGACTTCGTCGGAATGATCGAGCCCCAGCTCCTTCATCATCTGCACCTGCTGATGTTCCAGGGACATGATGGCTTTCTGGGCTTCCAGGGTGATGGCCTTAGCCTCAACGTCCTTTTTGGCCAGCAGGTAGTTCCGGTAGGAGTCCAGCCGATGGTTGATTTCCTGCTGTTTGGCCTGCAGGACCGATTTCATCAGCTGCCGTTTGGCGCTGAATTTGTCCACGAATCCCAGGGCCTGGTTGTTCTGGATCTTCTGCAGCTCGGTTGTGAAGTTCCGATCGTCGGTGATGTCCTTGGGACCGGTGGTCATCAGTTCGTTGTGTTCTTTGGTACTCACTTGTTTCTCCTCGTCATGCGGCGTGTCGAAGTTCCACGGCCGCCAGGAAGCGGCCGAGCCGTTTGGGCCCCCGGCTGGGGGCGCCCAGTGTCAGGGTCTGCAGATGCAGGTAGTTCTCGAATTGAAGGCCGGTGGATCGGGCGGCAATGAGACGCAGGGCGTCGTCTCGGAGGGTTTCCAGGGATTCCAGGCGGAAACGCAGGGTCTCCCGGTCCAGCATGTCCGGGTAGATGACCTCCAAGTCCTCCCGTTTGAAGCCTCGACGTTCCAGCCGGCCCACTCGACGCTGCTGGGACAGGGTGGCCAGGATGGCCCGGCCGGGACGGGTGAGGCCTTCCAGATGATGACGCCGCAGCTCCAGGCCCCGGATGTAGGGTTCCAGCACGATTCCCAGGCGCCGCCGCTCCTCTGTGCCGAGACGGCGAAGATCTTTGGGCAGGCCGGCGGACTTCGTCAGTCCCCGGGCCAGCCATGCCGTATCGCTGTAGCAGCCCATAACCGCGGCCTGCCGGGAGGAGAGTTTCAGGCCGTACCAGTCGGCAAACGCGGCGGTGACGATTCTGCCCTGGAGGTTCCGGAGGCGGGGCGAATTGATGAAGTACGCGGCGGCTTCCCGGGCCCCTTTCAGGGGATTCTCTCTCTCTTCCTTAGGCGGCGCGGCACTCTCAGCGATGAACTTGTTTGTGACGCTGTCGGCTTTTTGTCTGCGGCGCAATGCCGGGAAAATGGCGGCACCGATGTATTCCTTGATGTCTCGGTACGGGAGGCGATGGGCCAGGAGAGCTCCGGCAAGGTCTTGGAGGGCCAGATTTGCCAAAGTTCTCTGAGCGGTTCTCTCTTTTGTCCGTATTTTTCTTATCGAGCGTCGGCGCGTGCGTCCCAGGATGAGGTGAGAGCGGACAATCTCCAGGCGGCGGCGTGTGGGGATCATTCGTTGACCACCACGATACCTAAGGATTTGAGGACCTGGGCGGTTTCCAGGAAGAGGTTGTAGTCGTTGGTGCGATTCTCCACTTTCACCCGGATGTAGCATCGGTTCCCGGCGGCATACTGGTTGTCCTGTTGGAAAGTCCGCCGGACGGCGGAGAAGGCGGCATCCCGACGGTTCCATTCCTCGGTTGCGGCGGCATCGGCATCCTCTGGGCGGACGATTTTCACAAAGCCGCCGTTGGTCCGCTTCAGTTCGGCGGAATCGGCACTGTGGATTACCAGGGTGCCGGCGATTTCCGGGATGACGCCGTCGGGGCGCACCCAGCAGGGGTAGGCGGCGTTCTTCTTTTCCTCCATCCGGGCAATCTGGTCCAGAAGGAAGGCCCGTTCCTCCCGGGCGGCCCGGTACTGTAGGAAGAGCAGGGCCAACGCACCCAGGGCGATGAAGAGCAGGATGTAGGCGAATTCGGCCTGGGTGTGGGCCAGTGCTGTTGATCTCTGGGACATCAGCCGGCCCTCCTAAGGGTGTCCACTTTCCTCTCGACGATGTCGATGAGGGAATCCAGCACGGCGGTGAATTCGGCGGTTTCCCGGTTGAAGGCCGCCACTTCTTCGGCGGTTTTTTTCAAATTGACCTCCGAGCTCTCGGCTTTTAGGCTCTTGAGCTGGGCCGCCATGGACCGCAGGCCGGCATCGGCTTCACTGATGCCCTGGGCCTGGACTTTCAGATTGGCCGCCATGGCTTCGCTGCTGCCGGCCAGATTCTTCTCCACTTCGTTCAGCCGGCCGGCGAAACGGTCCATGGACTCGATGAAGTTCTCCAGGCCGGAGAGGTAGGATTTCTCCTTCTTCCTGATCTGACCGGCCAGGTCCTTTCTCTCTTCGAAATAATCCCCGATGGCCTGCATGGAGTCGGCAAAACCGCCGCTCATGCCCTCGGCGATTTTCTTCAGTTCCACCACCGCCTGTTCCATGTCGCCGCTTCCCCCGGCATGGTTCTTCAGGAACCAGGAGCGCACCATGTTCCGCATCAGCACACCGGCAATGGATGTGGTGACCGCCACGCCGATGAGGCTGAAGGTTTCTTCCAGCATCCGGGTGGAGAGGGCCATGCGCTGGGATTCCAGGAGTGTGAGGACGGCGCTGCCGTCCTCCAGGGCCTCGTCGCCGAGGGTTTCGGCGGTCAGTGAACCGCCTAATCCGCCTTCGCCCAGTCGGTAGAACAGGGTGGCCAGGGACACCAGCGTGAAAAGGAACCCCAGGAAGTACACCGAGTCGGCATAGTGATCCGAAATCTCCCCGTCCGCTCCGGCTTTCTGGGCGACGGCGACGATGAGCGCAAACATCACAACGGCGGCCGAGGGGCCGAAGGCGGCCACTTCGGGCATCAATTCCTTGCTGTAGACGATCAGCGCGCCGCCGGCGATTGCCGCGACGAAAAACATGAAATTCAAGAAGCCTCGGGTTCCCCGGGTCATGAAACACCTCCTATCCGCTGATAGAGCACACGGGCCCCACCTCCACAGCTGTATGTGCCAAGCTCCCAGTCCAGGCAGAGCCAGTGGCCGCCGGCGGCGTCGGTGCTGTATTGAATGGTTCGGCCCGGATAGGCTCTGGAGATGATTTTCATCGCGTCGCTGAATGCCGCGCTGCCGCCGATGTACACCTCAGGCCAGGCATGGTAGCCGCCGCTGCAGGATCCGCCCATGATGCGGGTTTTCCCGCCCACCGCTTCGATGGCCGAACTGACCAGGACCGAAAAGTCGTCGCAGTCACCGGCCAGGCCGGCAGCGATGGTTCGGTGGGCCGGTGAGAAGTAATCGGCACCGATGGAGGCTGGGTCGTTGACATACTTCCATTCCCCGGAGATGTAGCTGTGAATGGCGATGATCTGCTCCATGCCCTCGCGGCTCACCCCGTAGGGATCGCCGTCGTTCCGGTAGTAGCTGCCCGGAGAGCGGGAGGCCAGAGTCACCGCAAAGTCCCGAACCATGGGCATCTCCGGGCGAACCGCGGCTTGGAAGCTCTGCACCCGTCGAACTTCCTCGCCGTCCAGGGTGACGATAATCCCGCCTTTGCCGTCGGGCCTGGACTCCGCATCGGCCGCCCGTTTCATGGCGATTTCCACTTGATTCCGGAGAGCCTCAATCTCGGCCGCCTGGGCGGCGTTCCGATTCCGGGCGGCCTCGAAGAGAGCCAGTTCGGCCTCCATGACTCGGATCCGATCATTCAGGGCACGGATTTGCGCTTTCCGATCAGATGGATCCAGGGTCTGGTCATCCAGGAGGTCATCCACAAAACCATCAATGTCCTCGACATAATCCCCGGCTTCAGGGTGGAGCAGGGCGACCAGGGCATCCCGACCCTCGATATAGGACAGATCGGCTTCGACAGCCTCATGTGGAATCAGAGCGCTGACGGCCACCACCGACCCCAGGCTGAGAAGGCCGACGGCGATTAGGAAACGACGGACGCTGAGATAGGCCTTTGCAGCGGCCAGGCGGCTGATGATGAGGAGTATGTACCCGGTCAGAGCCAGGACATCCTGCCGATAGAATCGACTGATGAAGTTGTTCTGATGCTTTCCCCAGTAGTCGAGGGACAGCAGAATCAATACTACGCCGAAGACGAAGGTGATCCAGAAAGGCAGACGGCGGAACTCAGAGACAAGTAGGGCCCAGACGGCCGAGCAGAGTCCGGCGACCAGGATCAATAAGGAAGGGCCGGCCATATCGAGGAAGGGAAGGGGGAAGGGGAGGGTTCGGCCTGTCAGGACCAGCACAGTCAAAATGGCCAGGATAAATCCACAAGTTCCGGTGACTATTGCTAAGATCTGCCTGAGTCTATTGATCATTTATCGCCCCCACTGCCTATCGAGAATCACTCCGGTGTCCGCGGCGTATATTCGGATGCGGTTCCAAAGCCCATCGGCGGAGCACCGAACCGTGACGGCCCGGACCGACTTTCCATCGTCCTTCACGAAGAAGCTCACTTCCAGCGGTGCTTCCTCGGTGATGGTGCCGCCGCTGATGACTTTCCGGTTGCCTTTGGTTCCGGCTTCCAGCCAGAAGTTTTCTTTTCTCATTTCTGTTCCTTGGCCCGCTGCCGGGCGATTTCTTTTTCCTGCATTCCTGCTTCCGATAAAGCATGAGGCGTGCCAGGGGCTTTGAAGTGGTTTTCGCGGGATTTTAGGGAACTTTCGTTACGCGAGGAGAGGAGGGGAGGAATCGAATGTTACGGGGGGAGGGGGATGTTTTGAGGTTCGAAATATTCGATGGGATCAGGGCCTAGTGTCGTGTCCCGGTAATACGCTCACACAGGCGGCTAATCCTTTCCAGTATTGAATCAGCCG
>JARGFR010000021.1 GCA_029210985.1 Spirochaetaceae bacterium
GAGAAGGGATTGGGTATTGGATTGAGTCTTGTTACCGGTCTATGCGATATGGCAGGCTGGCCCATTCACCTTATAAGCACTGTTGATCAGGGAACCGAGTTCACCATTACTGTTCCGTGTCCGGAAGCGGAAGACGAATGAATCGAGAGCACAGGATTGGAGTTCTCGAAATCAGCATTGCCGCCTTGGTAATGAGCTTCAGCGGACCTTTAATCCGATGGGCCGGAATCTCCGCGGGAGCGATGACGTTTGTTCGCAGCGCCATACCAACCCTGATACTCGGAACCTGGCTGCTGCTGCATCGGCGAATTGAATGGATGGGAAAGAAGACTCTCTGGCTGCTCCTCGCCTCGACGTTGAATGCGGTGAGGATCTGGCTGTTCTTTGAGTCTTATCGAATCACATCGATGGGGAACGCGGTGATCGTTCTCTATTCCTGGCCGGTTTTTGCGTTGATTTACAGCTACTTCCTTTTGGGTGAGTCTCTGAAGAAACGGGATTTTCTACTGATGGGATTAGCTTTTATCGGCATGGCCATCGTCTATTCCGGCGGAAATCTTTCTTTTGAAAACCGAGATTTTCTGGGAATGAGCCTGATGCTGGCTTCGGCTCTGATGTATGCCTTGATGATTGTGCTGATACGCCGAGAAAATGTGGAGCGGCTCCAGGCGACATTCTGGCAGAACCTCGTCGGTTCCATCGTTTATTTGCCCATTTTTATCCGGGCTCTCACCTTCACGCCTCCCGAATCCTGGATTTTCGCCGGATTGAACGGTCTCATTGTCGGCACGGGGGCGTTCGCTCTGTTTTTTTCGGCTCTGCGCCGCCTCCCGGCGGCGGTGGTGGGTCATGTCGCCTATCTGGAAGTGGTGTTTACACTGATCTGGGGGATGATGATATTCCGGGAGCCGGTGAGCTGGCGGCATATCACCGGAGGATGCCTAATCATCATTTCGATGATGATTAGAGCGGAACTGGCACGAAGAAATCAAATCCGTCCGGTATTGGTGAAAGCGGCCGATTAACCGGATCGGGGCGGCTTCCGCCGTATCCTGAGAGCTTTCTTTTCTTCATCTTCTCTGGATACCGCCGATCGTACGGCTTGCAAGGCAAACGAATCTTGAACTCTGAAACGTTTCTCGCCTCTGGCCGGGACTTGCTTGGTCCATTGTCCGTCAGAACCGAGATGCCAGGACCGGCAGTTGTCCCGAAAGTATGCATCAAGAATGGCTCGGATTCTGATGCTGTGGTCCGGGTCGACGATGGGGAACAAGAGCTCGACCCGTCTATCCAGGTTTCTGGTCATCCAATCGGCGCTGGAAAGGTACACTTCATGATGGCCGCCGTTCATATAGATGAAGGCTCGGGTGTGTTCCAAAAACGTGTCGATGATGCTCACGACTCGGATGTTCTCGCTCATACCCTTCACGCCGGGTCTCAGACAGCAGATTCCCCGGACATTCAAATCGACCCTGACGCCGGCTGATGAGGCGGAATAGAGGGCTTCGATGATTTCAGGATCTACAAGGGAATTCATTTTGGCGATGATGCGGGCTTCTTCTCCTCCTCGCGCCCTCTCCTCCTCGCGCTGTATCAATCTGAGGGTTTCACGGCGGAGGGAGAACGGGGCCATGATCAGGGTTTTCAGCTGAGGTTCCGAAGAATAACCGGTGATGGCGTTGAAGAAGAGCGTCACATCCCGAGTGAATTCATCCCGTGAGGTGATATATCCGAGATCGGTGTAGAGTTTCGCCGTGGAATCGTTGTAGTTGCCTGTTCCCAGGTGGACGTATCGGCGAATCCCTTCATCTTCCTTTTTCACAATCATCAAGGCTTTGGCATGGACTTTCAGGACAGCGAGTCCTTGAACGACAATGGCTCCGGCCTGTTCCAACCTCGAGGCCCAGTTGATGTTGGCCCCTTCGTCGAACCTGGCTTTCAATTCCACCAGGACGGTGACCTGTACTCCTCTCTCGGCGGCCCGAATGAGCGCTTTGGCAATGGGCGAGTCACCGCTTGTTCGATAGAGGGTCATCTTGATTGCCAAGGTGGACGGATCGTCCGCGGCGAGCTCCACCATTCTCACAACAGGCGTGTAGCTTTCGTAGGGATGATGAAGCAGTATGTTCCGGTCCTTGAGCACTTCCCAGAAATCTTCATTCTCAGGAACATCAGCGGCGCTCTGTGCCGCCGGCAGATTGTCCCTGAGGTTGTCAAAACCCCGGATGAAGACAATATGAAAGAACGCCTTGAGGTCCAGAGGTCCCTCTAAATGAAAATGGTTGGAGAGCGGCAAATCCAGCGCTTCTCTGAGGCACGTCGCCAGTCTCTCTTCACCTCGGCTTTCCAGTCTGACGATGAAACTGTTTTTACGGCTTTCCAGGACTTCTTCCATCGCGGCGACAAAGTCTTCGTCCCGCTCTTCATCCACGGTCATATCCGCATCCCTTGTGATACGGAAACAGCAGGTAGACTGGATGGTTCTCCCCGGGAAATACCGGGAGGCATAATCCATCAGGATGTCTTCCAGCAACAGAATTTCTCGGTTATCCGAAGTGACCTTGTAATCCTGGAATCTCTCAATGTTGTCGGGAAGCCTTATGAGGGCCAGATCGTCTCCGTCCAGGGTGAATGCGGTATACAGACGGGTTTGGGCCAGCAAGTCGTCGAGCGGCCGGTCTTTGGTGATCGCCTGAGGCGTGGCCACCGGAAATATTTCGTCCTCGAATATCCTTCGGGCACGGCTTCGGATGTCGTTGTCCCAGTCTTCGGGGTGTAGAATGACCAAACCTTCCTTGGCTAATGATGGGAGAATATCCTGGGTCATCGTTTCGTCTTGAGTTTCGACGATGCTGCGGATATTCGATAGAAGTTCAACAAGAATTTCCGACGGTCTCGGTTCCTCCGGTGATGCGGGATGATCTCCGGATGCGGCCTCCCGCATCAATCTGGCCACACGGACCATGAAAAATTCATCGTAATTTGAACTGGTGATAGCCATGAATTTCAGGCGGTCCAAAAGACGAAGATCGTCCCTGAGAGCTTCATTCATCACCCGGGCGTTGAACGCGTTCCAGGAGAGTTCTCTTTGAATGAAATGGTTGTCTTTCATCAATTCATCCCTCGTACCGGAGAACGGCTTTCAAGCCGAACACATCCTCAAAGAGGTCACCCTTTTCTTTCAGGCTCATCTCTTCCAACGACAGGTCTCCCGAATAGGATGTCCTTATCACCAGACGGTCGCCTTTCACGCCCAGTTTCTTTATTTTGATCTGCTGAGTATGAGATCGATCCAGAGCATCGGCAATACGCAGCAGTGCCGAGAGCTTCTGAACAACGGTCCTGTCGGTCCGCCAAAGACTCATGTATAGTCCGTGAGATCTCTGGGGTTTCGCTCTCCTGTGATACCTCACGATATGGGAGACGATTTCCTTATCGGTGGAGGAAAGTCCAAAGATATCTGAATTCCGTACGATGTACTGTCCGTGTTTGTGATGGCTGGTGGCGCTGATGAAAATACCCACGTCGTGGAGCAGAGCCGCCGCTTCGAGAAACAGTTTGTGATACCCCCCGAGTCCGAGTTCGGTGTTCATGGCCTCATAGATGCGCAGCGCCTGTTTCCGGACGAATTCGGCATGTCTCATGTCCACGTGGTAGTGTTTTGCCAAGCTGCGGCACCCGGCGAGAACCTGGGTCCCGAAGATTTCCCTTAATGCCGTCCGGCTGGCGGCGTAGTTGACCAGAAGTCCTTGCCTGATGCTTGCTGAGGGAACGAGTATCTCATCCGCTCGAGTGGAGCCGACGAAGGTGTCGAATATCACCATAGCGGGATAGAGCAGTTCCGCCTCGTTCCAGGGGAGATCGAGCTTGGATATCACCTGCTCGGGACTCAGTTCCTCGATTTCCTTCATAAAGGCCCTGAATGCGTCCCGGGGTATGACCGAAATGTCGTCCGAAATTTTTCGACCGAGTCGGGAGGCCACCAATCGAGCGTCGCTGCCGATGGCCACCAGTTTGGATACCCGGGACAGACCGATTTCGTGGGACATCGCCTTGACGGTCCGGGTTGCCTGGTTGCGGAAAAATTCCCTCACACCTTCCAGGTTTCCGTCATAGGAACCTTTGAGTTTCTGAAGGAACCGCAGCGTACCGATGGGAAGGGCGTGAACGTTGGAGATTTTCCCCTGATGGAGAATCATCAGATCGGTATTCCCGGCTCCGACTTCGATGATGAGGGCATTGCTGCGGTTAAAACCGGTAATGGATTCTTCCAGGGGTTCTCGGACCGCCAGCCAGGTGAGCTGATTTGCTTCCACTCCGTCGACAACCCGGATTTCGATACCGGTTTGCAGCATGACACGGTCAACGAACATCTCACGATTTTCGGATTCCCGGAGTGCGCTGGTGCCGATGGCCACAACTCGTCCGACGCCGTAAGGGGACATGAGTTCCTGGAATCCTTGAAGGATTTTGACGGCTCGGTTCATGGTCTGCCGTTCGATGAAACCATTACGAAAGACATCCTTGCCCAGAGCCAAGGGCTGTTCGGCACTGTCCAGGAGATCCCAATCACCTTTCCCATCGGCTTGGGCAATGAGGAGACGCATGGCGCTGGAGCCGATATCGATGACGGCGATGATTTCTTTTTCAGGCATTTGATGACAATCCTAAAGCAAAAAGTGTTCGATATCCGTTAAACCCAGTATGAGACAGTCCGAATCCAATGTGAATAAGCTTATCGATACGAATAACTTTGCGTTATAGTGGCGATGATGAATACCGTCATCGCCGCCTACTGCTACAAGGGCGAGGGTAAGAAACACAAGATTCTTCTCATCACATCCACCACCGGCCGATGGATTGTGCCGAAGGGACAGAAGGAAAAGGACCGGAAGAATCGGGAAGTCGCTTTGCTGGAAGCATGGGAAGAAGCCGGGGTGGTGGGGGAAATCACCGGCGGTTCAAAGGAATTCTACATCAACCGAGGTTTTTTGACTCTCTGGAAATTCTATCCGATCAAGATTATCGAATTGGCCGATCGCTGGCCTGAAAAGAAGATTCGTGACCGCAGGCTTGTTTCCGCTGAAGAAGCGGAATTGATGATTGACAACATCGATTTGTCGAATGCCGTCTCGAAACTCGCCAAAAAGATGCTAAAAAAAGTAATATGATGACATGCCCCTCAACGATATGTATCAAATCGCCTTGATTATCCAACTTGCCGCCTCAGTTCTGGTGTTTGTCTCACTGCTGTTTGTCAGCGCTCCCTATGGAAAATTTTCCCGGAAAGGGTGGGGACTGATGGTGAACTCCATCAGCGCCTGGATTCTTATGGAGCTGCCGGCGGCCCTTACGATTGCACTCTGCGCATGGCTGTTCAGATCTACCCTTGGATGGGGATGGGTGTTCCTGATTATTTGGGAAACACACTATGTGTATCGGACTTTCATTTTCCCGGCCCGTATGGGATCGGGCCGAAAGACCTTTCCTTTGTCCATGGCCCTCTCGGCGGTGTTCTTCAACGTCATGAACGGTTTCATCAACGGGGCTTATCTGTTCCGTATCCGTCCCCTCACCGATCCCTCCTGGTTCGCCGATCCCCGATTCCTGGCGGGAACAGCGATGTTCTTCATCGGATTCGCGATTCATGTCGACTCGGACAGACGAATCCAGTCCCAGAAACCCGGCCCAGGCCGCTACATCATTCCGCAAGGCGGTCTGTTTCGGTGGGTATCCTGTCCGAACTACCTGGGTGAAATCATCCAGTGGTTCGGCTGGGCGGTTCTCACCTGGTCTCCCGCCGGGCTGGCGTTCGCCGTCTTCACTTTCGCCAATGTCTTCCCTCGGGGACTTTCGGGACACCGCTGGTATCGGGATAACTTCTCGGATTATCCCGTCGGCCGCAAGGCTGTGATACCCGGGCTGATCTGAGGACGGTCGTGCCGAGATTCTTTCATCTGGCGGATTTACATCTGGGACGGGTGTTTCATGGTGAGTCACTGCTGGAAGATCAGTCCCATATTCTTGAACTCGTGGTCACTCGGGTGATAGAGGAGCAACCAGACGCGGTTATCCTGGCCGGGGATCTGTTTGATCGGGCGGTTCCGCCGGCCGGTGCCATGGCTCTTCTGGATGAATTTATGAGTTCCCTCGCCGATTCAGGCGTCGCCGTCGCGGCGATTCCCGGCAATCATGACTCGGCTCCGCGATTGGGATACGCAGCCAAAGCATGGGAACGGCTGGGTGTCCATATCCGCGCCGACTACTCGCGGCTGAACGAACCTGTTCGTCTGGATTCCCGGGACGGTCTCGGATTGGACATTTTTGCGATGCCCTTCATTGAAACAGCGGCGCTTCGCTCCGAGCTCGACCTGGAGACAGGCGATCGATTGAGCCTGATGCGTGCGGCTCTGGACGGCATGAAGTCGGCCAGGGATTCCCGACGGCCGGCGGTGCTGGCGGCTCATGAGTTCGTCGCCGGATCCGCCGAATCGGGCAGCGAGCGGCTTTATGTGGGGGGCAGCTCATCGGTGCCGGCGGAACTGCTGGACGGGTTCGACTATGTGGCCCTGGGTCATATTCATGGCGCACAAGGAGCCGGGGACGCCATGATTCGGTATTCCGGTTCTCCCATGGCCTATTCTTTTGATGAGTTCGGCCGGGAAAAGGGTTATATGGATGTCACTCTGGATCCTTCCCAGCTCTATCCCGAAGTCCGGTTCTGCCCGCTGGAGCCCCTGCATCCCCTGGTGATTGTGGAAGACAGTCTGGAAAACATCCTCAGCGGCCCGGAATATGATCAATTGAGTGATTCTTATATCTCGGTGCGTATCAACGATGGGCTCTCCCATTTAAACCTGATCGGTCGATTGAGGGAGAAGTTCCCTCTGCTCCGGGAAATTCGCCAGCTTGCGTTGGAATCCTTCGGAGAGCGCGAGGTCAATCAGCCGTCGTCCGTCGAAACACCCCAGAACCTATTTGCGGATTTTCTGGATTTCGCGGGCTGGACCGACCAGGATCAGCGAACCATGGCGGAATCCTACTTTCACGATGCGGTTTCGGCCGGAGAGGGTGAGTCGTGAAGCCTCTCTTTCTGGAGGTTTCGGGAATCGGTCCTTTTGTCGGGTCTCAGAAGATCAATTTTGAATCCTTCCGCGATAACGCCCTTTTTCTCATCCACGGACCGACAGGCGGCGGCAAGACTTTTCTCTTCGATGCGATTTGCTTCGCTTTATATGCCGATACGCCTGCCGGCCGGGAAGGTAATCTGAAAAGCGACTTCCTACCCGATAATGTCGAACCCTTTATCGATTTCCGTTTCAGTCTCGGCTCAAGGCAGTACAGAGTTCGTCGAAACCTCGCTTATCGGCGGCCCAAAAAACGAGGCGGGGGCTTCACGACAAGTGAGGAGTCCCAATTTCTGATCGGCGATCAAGGGACGATCCTGGCCGAGAAGAAAACAGAGGTGAATCAGATCATCAAGGGTCTCTTAGGGCTGGAGGCCGGGCAATTCCGGCAGGTGGTGATGATTCCTCAGGGGGATTTTCGCCGGCTCCTGATATCGGGAAGCGATGAACGTGAGAAGCTCATGGAGAAGCTCTTTGATACGGGTCCCTACAAAGCCGTGCAGGAACGGCTTAAGGAAATGGAGGAAGCCTCCGAAAAGGACATCCGATTCCGCCGGGAGGAACTGGATCGACTGACTGAAGATTTGACCGAAGTCAGCAAATCCGAGGACTTGATATCATTCGACCAGGAGTCCGCAATCGCCATTTTGGGGGAACGTCTCGAACGGCTGGACAAAGAGAGTGCCGCAGCTTCCCGCGCCCTGGAGACCGCCGCGGCATCTTTTGAGCGGGCTAAAACACTGTTCTCAGATTGTGAACAACTCGATTTTCTGATGGCAGAAAGAGCGAAGCTGGAGGAGCGGCAGGAGAGCATGGAGACTCTCCGGGAGAAGCTGGAGAGTCTCCGCAGAGCTCTGGTATTGGAGGATCGTTACCGAAACCTCATAGCCGCCCGGGAGGCCTCGAAGAAAGCGAATCAGGAGAGCAAAGAGGTCGGCGAGCGTTTGGAGTCCCTTCGGGAGAATCGGATTCTGCTGGATTCCCGAATGGAGAAGAAACCTGATTTGACTAAGCGGCATGATTCAGTCAGTCGGCTGATTCGGGTTCTTGAGCCCTTTCGCAGCGAACATGCCGGGATGGCGTCCCTGATACGCCGGATCGAGGATGTTCAAAGAAGGTCGAACGAAGCGGAAAGACTGCGCCTGGAGTATGTCCAAGAGCGGGATCACGCCGCCAAACGCAAAGCGGAACTGGATCTGCTTCTGGAAAAATTCACACAGGGCGGCACTCCTGACGAGCGCATGGGAATCCTTCGAAAGCTGGAGTCCTTCCTGCAGCTGAAAAAGACTCTCGAAATCCGGGAATTTGAATTCGAGTCGGCCGAAGTGCGCCTGGCCGATGCCGAGAAGGCGCACTCGCGCGCCTCCCAAATTCTGGAGGCGCTGGAAGACGGACGATGGAAGGATATGTCCGGACAATTGGCCGCCGAGCTGGCGGACGGTGTCCCCTGTCCGGTGTGCGGTTCTCTCCATCACCCCCATCCGGCCGAGGGAGGGGAGGGACCCCTCGCCGAAGAACTGGAGCAGGCTCGAGCCGATAAGGTTTCCGCCGGAGAATTGCTCTCCCTGGCCAGGGGGGCTTTCGGTACCGCGGAGGCGCTGGTTCTTGAAAGCCGCCGGACCCTGGACTCTCTGGCTTCAGAGCTGGGTGATGCTGCAGAGCATCCCGAGGAGGGCATCCGAACTCTCCGGGAGGCGGCGGACCGGGACTCGCAGCTGAGGGCCGAGCGGGAATCGATCCTTGGAATTCAGATGCCCGATATTTCGACGAAGCTGGAAGGGCTCTCCGCCGACGCCGAGGGCTTCCGCCGGGAGCTGAAAGGCTTGATTGACTCCCGGGATGAGCGGAAAGACGCATGGAAAAGCGCCGTTGCGGGACTGCCTGATGACTTGGCGATTCCGCAGCCCGCCGAACTCCCCGAAAAGCTTGATGATTGGCAGACCGAGATGGAGCGTCTTTCGGATGAACTGAAGTCCCTGGAGGCTGAGAGCCGACGCCTCGATGAAAGCATTGGACAGGCCGAATCCGAAGCTGTGCTGAGGGAGGAATATCGAGCCGCATCGGAACTCGATCTCGAATCCCGCAGCCGGGCCTTTTCCAGGATGTTGGCATCGTCGGGTTTTGAGAATGAGGGTGCGTACTGCGAGGCTCTGGAGCATGCTTCATCCATCGAAGTTGACTCGTCGGAATATGAGTCCTGGACGAACCGACGGATGGAAAATTCTACCCTTCTTGCCGAAGTGGAAAGACGCATCGACGGTAGAGCGAAACCGGATATCGCCGGGACTGCTCAGGAACGGGATAGGCTCTCCCAAGAGGCGGCGCAAATCGCCGGCCGCCTTGCACGGGGAAAGGAGACTCTCCGGAGGCTGAAAGAGGCATGGCACCGCTGCCGGGAACTCGAAGAGGAAAAGCGTGAATCGGAACTCCGTCATGGTGTCCTCCGGCGTCTGACCCGGCAGGTGAGGGGTGTCGATCCTCCGAGAATTTCGTTGAATCGCTTCTTTCTGGCCCGCAGATTGGAGGAAGTGCTTATCCAGGCGACCCGCCGACTGTCCCTCCTCTCCCGGGGCCGGTTCACCTTGAAAAGGCTGGATGAAGGCGGGAGCGGCAACTCCCAGGCCGGTTTGGATTTGCTGGTGAGTGACGGATGGACGGGAACGGACAGACCGGTGAATACCCTCTCGGGCGGGCAGCTTTTCATGGCCTCACTGGCCTTGGCGCTGGGCCTCGCCGATGTCGTGCAGGCCAGATCCGGCGGTGTGAAGCTTGAGGCCCTGTTCATCGACGAGGGCTTCGGGACTCTGGATGACGAGTCTCTCCAGGGCGTTCTGGGTGTGCTTAATGACCTCCGGGAAGATCGTATGGTGGGTGTGATATCCCACGTCCCTGAACTTCGGCGGCAAATATCAAATCGCATAGAAGTTGGCCGGGACTCGGTCGGCTCCACCACGCGCCTCATTATCGGAGCCTGAGGGACCCTTTAGCCCACTATCCCACCTATGTGATTTGGGGGTAGTGTAGCGGCGAAAACAAGGAGTCCAAAAAATGCATAGAGATGCCGTGAACAGCGCCTTGCGCAACGTGGCCATCATCGCCCATGTCGACCATGGGAAAACCACACTCGTGGACGCGCTGTTCCGGCAGGCCGGTGTGTTTCGGGAAGGCCAGGATACCGCCGAGCGACTCATGGACAGCATGGACCTCGAGCGGGAGCGGGGCATCACCATTGCCGCCAAAAACTGCGCCATCACATGGAAGGGCGTGAAGATCAATATCCTCGATACTCCGGGGCATGCCGATTTCGGGGGCGAAGTGGAGCGGGCCCTGTCCATGGTGGATGGCGTAGTGCTCCTGGTGGACGCCTCCGAAGGCCCTCTGCCCCAGACACGATTCGTTTTGGATAAGGCTTTGCGCGCCCACCTCCATGTCTTGGTGGTGATTAATAAGATCGACAGATCCGATGCCCGTCCCCTGGCCGTGCTCAATGATATCCATGATCTGCTCATCGACCTGGATGCCGATGACGATCAGATCGAATGCCCCATTCTCTTCGCCGACGGACGAGCCGGCATCGCCAAGAAGTCCCTGGATGAGGAGGCGGATAATCTCCACGTCCTGCTGGATACCATCGTCGAGGAAGTTCCCGCCCCTTCCTATTCTTCCGCGGAACCTTTCCAAATGCTGGTCTCCGACCTCTCCTACTCTGATTTCCTCGGCCGTCTGGCGGTGGGTAAAGTGATTCACGGATCGGCGAAGAGCCGGGAGGCGCTGGTCTGTATCGGCGACGGCGGCTCCCAGACGACCCTGAATGTCAGCAGGCTCCAGGTTTACAGCGGACCGTCATTGGCCGATACGGACACGGCGAACCCGGGAGACATCGTCGTCCTCGCGGGAATCGAGAACGTGCACATCGGCGACACCATCTGCAGCAAAGACGCCCCCAAGGCGCTCCCCAGGATAGCGGTGGACGAACCGACGGTGTCCATGGTCTTCGCACCCAACACATCGCCCCTCTTGGGTCGGGAAGGCAAAATCGTCCAATCGAGCAAGATACGGGAGCGCCTGGAGAAGGAGACCTTGCTCAACGTCTCCATGCAGGTGGAAGATATGCCCGGGAAAGCCGGATTTGTCGTCAAGGGCCGAGGGGAATTCCAGATGGTGATACTTCTGGAAACCATGCGCCGGGAAGGTTTCGAATTGAACGTGGGGCGGCCGAGGGTCATCTACAAGAACGACGGCGGTAAGCTCCTCGAGCCGATAGAACACCTCTATGTCGAGTGCGACGACAATTTCACCGGCATCGTCACCGAGAAGCTTTCCAAGCGCAAAGGCCGAATGGTGAACTACGAAAGCCACGAGGGCAATCGCGCCCGCCTGGAGTTCAGCGTCCCGTCCCGGGGCCTCATCGGCTATCGCGACGAGTTCCTCACCGATACCCGAGGCACGGGCATGTTTAATTCGTCCCTGGACGGCTATGAAGAGTTCCGCGGCGAGTTTCCCTCTCGATTCACGGGATCCCTTGTCGCCGATCGCAGCGGGGAGTGCGTTCCCTACGCGCTGTTCAACCTCGAGCCCCGGGGACAGCTCTTCGTGCGGCCCGGCGATCCGGTGTACGAGGGTATGATCGTCGGAGAGCATAACCGGGACAGCGATCTGAACGTGAATCCCTGCAAGACCAAGAAACTCACCAATATGCGGGCCTCCGGCAAGGATGACGCGGTTATTCTGACGCCTGTCCTCCCCATGACCCTCGAGAGGGCCATTCAATTCATCCGGGACGACGAAATGGTGGAGGTGACGCCGAAATCCATTCGCCTGCGAAAAGGTTCTCTTGCCGCCCATGAGCGCAAGGCCGACTTGCGCAGAGCGACTTCAACCTGATGGACGGCGAGTCGGGAACAACCGGACCGATTGGAAGATTCGGCTCCCGTCACGTCGAACGCTACGGTTTGTTCCTGACGGCCATGATGCTGTTCGGCATCGGTGTGGGGCTGTTCTACGGGGTCAGAGACAATTATCTGGCCTGGCTGGGAGTGGGCAAGGCCGGCCGCGGCGTTGTCGAATTCTTCCGGGAGCTTCCCGGCCTCTTACTCCTGCTGCTTCTTGCGCCGTTTTACCGACAGGCCGAACGACATATCATACGATTTGCTTTGGGCATTTCAGCCCTGGGTATCCTGGGCTTTCTTCTTGTGGGAACCAATGTGGCGCTGGTGGTGGTTTGCCTGACGATCTGGAGCATCGGAGAGCATCTGGTGATGCCTGTCCGACGGTCTTATGCCATTCATTCCGCCGAAACGGGTCAGGAAGGCCGAGCGCTGGGTTTTCTGATGGGACTGGAGAATGCGGGACGGGTGACCGGCTTCGCCGTGGTACCGTTGATTTTTGCCGTTCCGGCTGTTCGATTGGACAGAGACGCCGGTGGACGGGCCGGTTTTATGGTTGTATTCGCCGCTGTGGGAGCCGCGTTGATACTGGCTTTTGCCGTCGCGCTGATGTTGGCGGGAACCAAGGGTCAGCTGGAGCGAAAGCGCCTCTATATTTGCAGGAAGTTCATGCGTTACTACGGTTTGGAGGTGTTCTATGGAGCGCGGAAGCAGGTTTTTTTCACCTTTGCCCCGTATCTTCTCATTCTTCATTATGGTGCTCAAACCGAATATCTGGCGTCTTTGCTGGGAATATGTGCCCTGATCAACATATTCATGACGCCCGTTATCGGCCGGGTTATCGACAGAATCGGATATCGAATGGTGATGATCGGGGACACGGTTATACTGTTTTTTGTGTGCCTGGCTTACGGCTTCGCCCATCGAATTTTTCCGGGCCCCATCGCTTTCGGATTTGTGACCGCAATCTTTATCATAGATTCCATTGTCTCCGGCGCCAGTATGGCCAGCAGTGTCTATGTGAGTCGGATCAGCAAGGATAAGGAAGAAATGACTTCCACTCTTTCAACGGGCATATCCGTGAATCACCTCTTTAGTGTCGCCATCGCGTTGATCGGCGGGGTGATATGGGAAGCTCTGGGCGTTGAGATTCTCTTTATCACCGCAGCCGTTATGGCTGTGGGCAATACACTTTTTGCCATGACCATACCGAAGATCAAATCCTCATCTCGTGCTATCATTGAATCATGAAACCCACGAGAGACGATGCGGAAAAATTATTTCTTAAGCACAATGAAAGCGACAGTCTATATCGGCATGCCTTGGCTGTCGAAGCCGTGATGCGGCATTTTGCCAAAGCTTTCGGCGAAGATGAAGAAAAATGGGGAATTATCGGATTCATCCACGATCTGGACTGGGAGAAGTGGCCTGAAGAACACTGTGTCCAAACAGCGAAAATTCTTGAAGACGAAGGATGGCCGGAGGATTGGATCCGTTCGGTTGTCTCCCACGGATGGGGATTGGTGTCGGAGGTGAAACCCGAGCAGCGTATGGAACAGGTTCTTTATGCCATCGATGAACTGACCGGTCTGATTACCGCCACTGCCCTGATGAGGCCGTCGAAAAGCCTGTTGGACCTGGAAGCCCGCTCGGTGAAAAAGAAGTGGAGAGATAAGGGATTCTCGGCCGGTGTGAACCGTGAAGTGATTGACAAGGGCGCCGCCATGCTGGGTCTGGAGAGGACAGAGCTCATTGAGCAGACCATTCTCGGTATGCGGAATGTTGCCGACGAGCTTAGTCTGGGGGCCTGAGGGACCGCAGACTAAGTTCGACTACTGGATTCGCCATGCTCCAAGGATTTCACCCCACCAGATCTGATGAAGATCTCCTTCGGGGTAATAACGGGATCGGATTTCATGATTCAATTCCCCGTCCAGAACATGGTTCGAATGGATTCTGCGGCATTCAAAGTGACGCGGGCATTCGGCAACGTAGGGGACATCGATGGTGATGCCAGGTTCTTTTGTCAATCCGGCGGCTTCGTACTTATCTCCCTCCCGGCCTGAATGGCAGCCGCACCAGGCGACGGCCTTTGCCGTTTCTTTGTCTCCTGAGGCAGGAACGCTCACCGAGAAATCACCGACCTCCTTGAGCAGTCCGAAAGAATATCGGGAAGGACGGACCAGCACAGTGAAGACCGGTTTGTTCCACACCACGCCGATGGTGCCCCAGCCGATGGTCATGGGGTTGCCGATGTTTCCGGTGGTGAGCAGCAGACCGGGCTTGCGAATTCGGGCGAATACTTCTTCGAGGTTTTCGAAGGGATCGACGGCGACTCTGTCCATGCCCCATCCTAGTCTTCATTGCAGCAAATCCGCTAGTCCATTTTATGAAAACACTTGAGACCCGCATTTATGCTTCATAAAGATCCATTCAGCTCGTGTCGACTCTGTCCCCGAGACTGCCGGGTGAATCGGCGGGCCGGGGAGAGGGGTGTGTGCGGAGAAACTGCAGAACTACGCTTGGCGACGGCCTCTCTTCATTTCGGAGAAGAACCACCTCTCATCGGCGAAGGCGGCAGCGGCACGATATTCGTCACGGGCTGTTCTATGAAATGCCCTTTCTGCCAGAATCACCAAATCAGCCGATGCGGCGCCGGACGGGTTGTCGGCAAAGAAGAGTTTGTCTCCATCTGCCTGACTCTGGAAGACGCCGGCGCGGAGAACATCAATCTGGTGACGCCCTCCCATGCCGCGCCCGTTCTGGCGGATTATCTCGGATCGGCTAAGGATTCGGGCCTCGGATTGCCGGTGGCTTGGAATTCCTCGGGATTCGAATCCTTACCGGCCGTAGAAATCGCGGCTCCTATGGTGGATATCTGGCTACCGGATCTCAAGATATTGGATTCCGCCGCGGCTGAACGGCGATACGGAGTTCCAGGCTATCCGGCTGCCGCCGAAGCCGCCGTTCTTTTTATGGCGGACCTGAGGCCCTTGGCTGTCGATGATGAAGGTGTCATCAAGAGAGGTCTGATGGTGAGGCACCTGGTTCTCCCCGGCGAAATGGAATCCACCCGGGAGGTGCTGCGGTGGTTCGGTGAGCACCTGGCGGGCCGGGCCTGGCTTTCGGTGATGACTCAGTACACACCGGTCCGGATACCGGGTGAGAAGGGGAATATTCCGGAGCGGCAGCTGAACCAAAGGGAGTACGATACGGTGCTCGAATGGCTCGATGAGTTCAGTATTGATGACGGATTTGTCCAGGATCTGTTGCCCGGGAATGACTGGCTTCCCGATTTTAATCGGGGAAATCCCTTCGGTTCGTCTCTTTCAAAAATGATTTGGCGCTGGGACGGAGGATTTGTCCTTTCGGCTGACCCGTCGGCTAATCCGGAGAGATGACGGTTCCGACGAAGTCCTCGCCAGAAAGGATTTTCTCGAGATTAACCAGGTCCCGGCCGGCGGCGGCCACGACGGTCAGGCCGGCCTCGGCCGCTCTGGCGGTCGCCACCGGATCGAAGGGCACATTCGCTCCGGGTTTCCATTCTCCCCCGGCCATCTCCCGGTATTTGTTCCAGTCGAGACGGTGAATGGGCTTGGCTTCGGGGTTGGTCCGGGGATCGGCATCGTATATCTGGGGTATGTTGGACAGCATGAGGATGGTGTCCGCTCCGAATCGCTGGGCAAGCATCACCGCATCATAATCGGTGGAAAAACCGGGTTTCCATCCCGCGGCCATGAGGACTCGGCCGGAGAAGGTGATCTCCGCCGTCGGATCCGTCACCACGGGATCCGGACATAAAGGTCCCAGAAGCGCCCTGACGAGTTCCGCGTTGAGGCGGGTGGCCATGATGCCGACCCAGTCCAGAGATTCATGAGTCGCTTCGGGGGTCAGCTCCCGAACGGCCCCCTGCCAGGCCCTGGCCGCACCCCCGCCGCCAACCACCATAATGGCCCTGCGGGATGGGTTTGATTCCAGCCATTTACTGAGAAAGGCCAGGAATTTCCGGAGGAAGGGGACATCCGGTCCGTCGGGGGCCACGATGGAACCTCCGAAATCAAATACAGCGAGATTCTCGTGCTTTGACATCCGCTTCCTCCCTGACCGGATGATACATTGTGGAAAGGGGACGCGTACAGCATGCTCCGGCCCTTGACGACAGGGGTCGAAAAGCGGTTACTATGGCGCGAGAGGTTGAGCCCTTGATTCGTCCCGTCTTCTTCCGTCATACAGCCCTGATCGTTCTCATGGTTTGCGCCGGCGTGTTGAGCGCCCAGGAAACCGCGTCCCGGTATTTCGAGCGCGTCTCGGAGCGTTACGAGTCCATTAACGATTACTCCGCCGATCTGAAGATTACCAAAGGCGAGGAAATTCAGACCGCTACGGTGATGTACAAAACGCCGAATCGGCTGCGTCTGGATTTTGTTGACCCCGACGGCATAGTGATGGCCGTGGATGGAGAACAGCTTCAAGTCTGGGTTCCCGAATACAGCGTCACATTTTCACAGCCATTACGGAGAGAAAGCCAGGCCCAGATGGCCACTCTCGCCAGCTCCAGCGGTCTGGAACTGATGAAGCGGTACTACACCATTGCCTATGCTTCGTCACCGGGCCCTGTTCCGTTGGATCCCGGCTCATCCGAGCAGGTTGTGAAACTACGACTGGTGTGGAAATCCAACAACGAAGGGTTCCGGGAGCTGGAATTGGCCATTGATTCCGATCTCCGGATTCGGCGAGTGACAGGCATTACAACCGGCAGTGAGACGCTTGTTTTTGATTTCACCAATATGGTTCTGAATCAGGGTATACCTGATACACGCTTTCAATATGAGAGCCCTCCCACGGGCAATACAATTGAGAATTTCCTGTTCGATCCGGAGAGTTAGAAATCATGAAATCATTGGGCGACACCCTGAAAACGGCCAGGGAAGAACGGGGGATTTCGATGGATCAGGCGGTCCATGAAACCAATATCTCCCGAAACTACCTGGAAGCTCTGGAAGCCGAGGAGTTCGAAGAGTTTCCGGCCGAAGCATACCTGGTCGGATTTCTGAGGAATTATTCCGATTTTCTGGGCTTGGAACCGGAGAAGATCGTCGGACAATTCCGCAACTACAAACTGAGTGAGGAGCCCACTCCCATCGAGCAGCTTGTGGGACCCCCGAAAGGCTCCGCGTTTCGTAAAATTATCCCCTGGATACTTGTTGTTCTCGCATTGGCCGCTGCCGGTGTCTTCGGTGTTCCCAGAGCCATCGATATGGTTTCCCGTGTGAGGGAAGAGAGAGCGGCCCGATCAGAGGCCGATTCCGAACCGATTCCCGTTCGGGAAATTGTTCCTTCGCCACCCCTCTGGGAAGGTGAGGTCCGTCCCGGAGACATTCTTCTCCTGGAAGGTCCGAACGGCGTTCACCGGTATGAAATTGGTGAAGAGAACGGCAGACTCCTGCTGGACGACGGAGAGTCGACCGGCTGGTCTCTGCTTCTCGGCGAGGAAATCTACATTCCCGACGGCGAGGGCCGGCCCGCATGGAGACTGTATCTCAAAGACCTCGGACTTCCCGACGGCGGAGGTGTTATCGAGATTCAGCAGCTGGCCCGGCTGGTGCCTGAGGATGATTTGTCCGGTCTGACGGAGATTGGGCCGCCGAGCGGTGAGTCGGAGCGCCGCAGAGATCCCAGGGTTATTCTGAGCCAGGCCTCCCCGGATCGGTTCACCCTTGATGTCGCATTCCGGGATTTCTGCCTGTTCCGCTACAAAGTGGATTCCCAGGATTCTCTGGAAGCCTACTACGCGGATGGAGATAATTTCCGTCTTGACGTCGGACGAAAGGTCACCGTCTGGGCCTCGAACGCCGGGGCTCTCTACGCCAAGATCGGAGGCGAAGAACTCTCCCTGGGACGCCGCGGCGAAGTCGTTGTATCCCAGATCCGCTGGGTTGCCAACGAGGAAACCGGAGCTTTCGATTTGACGATCGTTCCTCTCTACTGACGTCTCTGAGGTCAATCAATACCACCGGCCTACAGTCTTGCCATGATCGTCTCCAGGTATCACGATGAAGTGATAGAAAGCGGGTATCATGCAAAAAAACCAAATCGGAAAATTCTACATCGAGAATTTGGGCTGCGCCAAAAATCAAGTCGACGCCGAGGTGATGATCGCCTCGCTCAAGAAATCGGGCTGGACCTACGTCCGTGAGAATCCCGGCGAGGCCGATCTCATCATCGTCAATACATGCGGATTTATAAAGAGTGCCCAGCAGGAAGCCGTGGACACGCTCATCGGTGCCAAGAATCAATATCCGGGGAAGAAAGTGATTGCCGCCGGCTGTCTGGCTCAGAGGTGGTCCGACGATCTTCCCGAACTCATTCCCGAACTCGACGGACTGTTCGGGAATCGGGCCCCCCACCGGGTCAGCGAAACTGTCGGAGAGGTGATGGGCGGCAAAAAACCGATCTTCATGCCGGATGGGGTGGACCGAGGAGAGGACCGGAAGGACTTCTTCGGTTTCGATCGGTCGGTTTACGTGAAGATTGCCGACGGATGCAATCACAACTGCCGATACTGCGCCATCCCCCTGATAAAAGGCCCTTTGGTCAGTCGACCGGCCGAAGAGGTTATGGAAGAGGTGGATGGTCTGTTGGCACAGGGTGTATTCGAGCTGAATTTCGTTGCCCAGGATCTGGCCGCCTACGCTTCGGACCGCGCTGGAGAACGCACCGGCGGTTCGGGGCTGATTTCTCTCCTGACTGCCATTCTGGAGCGTAACAAAGCCAATCGGAATTTCTGGATTCGCTTGCTCTACCTCCACCCCGACGACTTTCCATTGGAGCTTTTGGACTTGATGGCCTCGGACGCCCGGCTGCTTCCCTATCTGGATATTCCCTTCCAGCACGCCTCGGTCAGGGTGCTTCGAAAGATGGGACGATCTGGCGACGAGGAAAGTTATTTGGAACTTATCAGAACGATTCGGTCCAAATTGCCGGATGCCGTGATTCGATCCACCTTCCTGGTGGGACATCCCGGTGAAGGACCCAAAGAGTTCCAGGAACTGCTTTCCTTCCAGGAGAAGGCCCGTCTCGATTGGCTGGGTGTTTTTGACTGGTCCAGAGAAGAGGGAACGCCGGCCGCTCGGGATAAAGGGGCATTTGCCGCAAAATTCGGCGCTTCGGCGGCCCGACGGCGTAAAAACCGCATCGAGAAGGGGCAGCAGACGATTACTGAAGAGAATCTGGATCGCTGGATTGGCAGGGATATGGATCTGATCGTCGAGGAACCGGTGGAAGGCGAGGCCTTGGCGCTGTGTCGCGGCGCCATCCACGCTCCCGAGGTGGACGGCAGTGTCGTTCTCCGAGTCCAGGACGCACTCGTCGGGGATGTGGTACGTTCCCGTATCATCGGCCGGAGTGGTCTCGATCTCCAAGCCTCACCGGTGAAAGAGGGGAGGGTGGAGTCTTGAGGCGCTCCGCCGACGCGCCCCCGGCTTGGCTCGCCGGGCTCAACGATCACCAAGTCCAGGCCGTCACCCACGGTTCGGACCCTCTGCTGATTCTGGCGGGCGCCGGTTCCGGCAAGACCCGGGTGGTCACCTCCCGTATCGCCTGGATGGTGGCCGAAAAGGGTTTCGATGCTCCATCCATACTGGCAGTGACATTCACAAACAGGGCTGCCGCCGAGATGAGGGAGAGGGCCGCCGGTTTGGTTCCCGAGGCGGAACGGGCGATGATCCGCACCTTCCATTCCTTCGGCGCATGGCTGCTGAGGCGGAATGCGTCGGCGGCGGGATTGAGTCCTCGATTCACCATCTACGATGATGACGACCAGGTGAGTCTCCTTACCCAGGTGCTTACCGGCGTGCCCCGGCGGGAACTCCGTCTCTGGACACATCGAATCGCCCGGGCCAAAGACGAGGGCTTGGGTCCCCAGGATGATTTGTCGTCGTTTTCTCACGATCCGGGATTTCCCGAGGTGTACCGGTCTTATGAGAAACGTCTTCGGGATATCGGCAATGTCGATTTCGGCGATCTGATTCTCCTGCCGATCCGACTTCTCCAATCCCGTCCAGAAATCAGAGAACGGCTGAGGCAGCGCTTTCGGGCCGTTCTCGTGGACGAATACCAGGACACGAACATCGCTCAGTATCAGCTGCTTAAGGAACTCGTAGGGCCCGAAACCTGGGTCGGCGTGGTGGGGGATGACGATCAGTCCATCTATCGGTTCCGAGGTGCCGAGGTGGGAAATATCCTCGGTTTTCCGGACATGTTCCCGGGGACACGAGTGGTGAAGCTCGAACAGAACTACCGGTCCACCGGCACCATCCTGGAAATCGCTTCCTCGGTGGTCTCTCACAATAAGGGGAGACTGGGCAAGACTTTGTGGACCTCCGGAAGCGCCGGTGAGAAGGCTGAAGTGACCTATCTGGAAAATCATGAAGCCGAGGCCGAATGGTGTGCCGATGTCGTGGATGAAGACGGCAATTTCGGTGGAACGGCCATTCTCTACCGCACCAACGCCCAATCCAGAGTATTCGAGACCGTGTTCCGCCGGAGAGACATCCCCTATCGCATAGTCGGAACCTTGAGCTTCTATCAGAGAGAAGAAGTCAAGGATGTCCTGGCCTATCTTTCCTGGCTGTCCAATCGTCGGGATGAGGTGGCGTTCCGCCGCATCGCGAATAAACCGGCCCGAGGACTGGGGAAAACAAGCCTGGAACGGCTGATGAACGACGCCTTGAGGTCTCATGCCGGGGATATCCTCGCCGCATGCCGCCGGGCGGATTTGAAGGGCAAAGCGGCCAAGGCCGCCCAATTCCTCAGCGAACTTGCCGAGCGCTATGTAGCGGATGCGGATTGGGAGCATCTGGGGTTCCTGATTCGGGACGTCGTGGAACAATCGGGACTACTGGCCCACTATCGAGAAATCGACCGCATCGAGAACAGCCGCAGAACCGGCAACCTTGATGAGCTGGTGAACGCGGCGGCTGATTATCCCGCAAGCCCCGAGGGTTTGGCGGCATTCCTCGAGCTGGTGGAGCTGGACCAGACCCTCATGGAAGACGAAGACGATGACGAAAACAGGGTGACACTCATCACCATGCACAACACCAAAGGACTGGAGTTCGACAGAGTCATCATCACCGGACTGGAAGAAGGGCTCTTCCCCAGAGGGGATGAGGGCTATGACGACGATGAACTCGAGGAGGAACGCCGCCTTTTTTATGTCGCCATTACACGGGCGCGAAAGAGTCTGGCATTCACCACCTGCCGGCGACGGATGATATGGGGCCGCTATCGCGACAGTTCGCCTTCGAGATTTCTCAGCGAGATTCCCGAGGATATGATCCGCGTGGAGGGGCTGGGAGATGCGCCGGGATATGAGGACGATCCCTGGCATCCGGGAGTCCGGCTGTATCACGAGGAATACGGCGTCGGTGTCGTACAGAAGAGGTTGGCCAACAGCGGCCGCACCGTCATCCACGTTCGGTTTGAGTCGGGTCGAACGGCCACCCTGCTTCCCGAATTCTCCTCCCATAAAATGGAGCTCCTGGGCAGCGCCGGGGGAGACTGGTGAAGGAGGGTATGACATGCACGGACCACTGAACAGGGAAGAACAGAACCGATTGGAACGAATGCCCGCCATCGGACGTGCCAGGGGATACCGTCTGTATGCTTTGAACGGAACCCGCTGGCTGGACTGCTGGCTGGATGACTCCCGTGCTCTTCTCGGACACCGGCCGTCGAAAGTATCGATCAGATTGAAGAATGAGGTGGACCGAGGCTTGTACGCACCATACCCGAATCGATGGACCCGTCGATTTGAACAATCTCTCATGAGATTGTTTCCCGGATATTCAACGGCCCGGTTTTATCGGAACACGGAACGAGCGCTGGACCTTTTAGGCTTGGATCAGAATCCGACCGACCCCATGGATCTGCCGGACGACCTGGACGCCTTCGACGGCGCCCTCTGGGGAAGACCGCTGCTGCCCGGCCATCCGAAGGGTTCTCATCTGTTCACTATACTCCCCCTTCCGGGTCTCACCGATGTCCAGGCGGTCCTGACCAACGATTCGGCCATGCCGCCGTCGGATCCGGTCTCTCCCATCATCCTGGCTTCCCTCACCCGTTCCTGTGCCTCGGCGAGCAGTTTTCCGGCTGGAAAACCTCCGGAATTCCGGGAATCTTCCGATATTTGGAAGAGGAGGGGGCCCTATATGAATTTCCGCGGCAGTGAAGAGGACTACGATGTTCTGTTCGAATCTCTGATAATCCGGCACATCCTTATCGCGCCGTCTATTCGACGTCCCTCGGTGATGCCTATGGAAATCTCGGATAAAGAAGCCGCCATGCTTGATGCAGGGAGTTCTTCGCGATGAATGATTGGGAGGCCGTCCCGGTCTTCGTTCGGATGCTTTGCGCCTTTTTTGCCGCATTTCCAGCGATCGCCTTATGGTCCAAGACCCGGGATGCCGCATGGGTGTTCATGGTGCTGGGGGCGCTATTTCTGTTTATCGATGCGCTCTATGCGGCCCTGGTTATGATCGGACTGGCCACCTACGAGATATCGTTTTTCACGGGTCTCCCCGTACTTCGATCGACTTTGTCGGGACTGCCCGCCGTGTTCTTCGGAATCGGTTTCCTTGTATTTCTTTTTAGGAACAGGCGGTATTGACGAAAATCCACTATTCGGTGATTATATACCGCCCACTAAACCCCTTGAGTTTCATCGTAGGATCGAGACTCTTGACCGGGAATGGCCCCATGATCTGTATTTAGCCACGGATCTTGGGCCGTCGATTCCCAGGCGAGCAACCAAATGCGGATTTGAGTTGACGCCATAATTATTCCGAGGCGGATACATGAAGACGATTTACGTGAAACCAAAAGATGCGGACCGCAAGTGGTTCGTCATCGATGCTGCCGGCAAGCCCTTGGGGCGCGTGGCTGTGAAAGCGGCCAGCATCGCCCGAGGCAAGCATAAGCCTTACTATGTTCCATTTCATGAAATTGGCGATTACGTCATCATCGTGAATGCGGATAAGGCAATGCTGACCGGCAATAAGAAACAAAACAAGCTGTATTACCGGCATTCCGGTTATCTCGGCGGTCTGAAAGTGGACAACTATGAAACACTGGTTGCCCGAAAACCGACGGTCCCCATGGAAAAAGCCGTTCGGGGTATGTTCCCCCGGGGCCCATTGGGTAACAAGCTGTACAGCAATGTGAAGATCTACGCTGGTGAAGCCCATCCTCACGAAGCGCAGCAGCCCGAAGCACTGGAACTCTAGGAGATTATCGTGATTAAAATCTTATCCAACGGTACCGGACGCCGAAAAACCTCCGTAGCCCGGGTGTATATTCGGGAAGGCGCACCGGGAATCAAAGTCAACGGACGGAGCCTGGAAGAGTATTTCCTCATCGACGCTCTTCGTGACTTGGTGAAGCAGCCTCTTCTGGCAACGTCCAACGAGGAAAAACTGAACATCCTCGTGAATGTTCGGGGCGGCGGAATCAACGGTCAGGCCGGAGCCGTGCGTCACGGTATTGCAAGGGCTCTTGTCGAGCTCGACGAGACCAACCGACCCGCGCTGAAAGCCAACGGCTATCTCACACGGGATGCCCGAATGGTTGAGCGGAAAAAGTATGGTCAGCCCGGAGCACGAAAGAAGTTCCAATTCTCCAAACGCTAGAGTTTCGGAACTCAAGCGAGAGGGAGCCGACGGGAGTGTACTGCGTGTACACCTCGACGACGGCTCCCTTTTTGTTTTTAGCGACGATCACCCGGCGGCCGAGATTGTTCTGTCTCTTCGCGACTCACCAGATCCGATTGATGAGTCCGTTATTGAGAGAATGGCCGAAGCCGCGGAAATGTACGCTTGCCGACGCAAGGCACTCGATCTCCTGGCCCGGGCCGAACAGTGCCGGAAGGGCCTTTACTCAAAGCTGACCCGGAAAGGGTTTTCTCAATTCGCGATCAATCAGGCTGTGGACAGTCTCGAGACCGCCGGACTGCTGGATGACCGGCGTTTTGCCGAGGTATGGGCCCGTGCCAGGCTGCGTATCCGTCCGGAAGGCCCCTCAAAGCTGATTGGTACGCTGATGAGCAAGGGCGTCTCAGGCAGTACCGCCGGGAAGGCCGTTGAAACGGTTTTCCAGGAGGCCGGGGAGGATGCGGTGGACGACGCTCTGGAACGGGCGCTGACGAAACTGACCCGACGTACCGGGATGGACGAAAAAAAACTCATATCGGCGCTGATGCGTCGAGGTTTTCCCTTTTCGGCGATACGCGAGCATTTGATGCAGCATAACCGTCGTGATGAGATCGATTAAGATGAACATATGAAAGCGCGGCGGTTTGTGATATCAGGACGGGTTCAGGGCGTTGGTTTTCGCTGGTACACAATGAGGAAGGCCCGGTCCCTGGGGTTAACGGGATGGGTCCGGAATCTCCGGGACGGTTCGGTGGAAGTCTGGGCCGAAGGCGATTCGGCGATGCTGGACGCGTTGGCATCGGATCTTTTCTCGGGGCCTCCGGGTGCCATGGTTCGGAATGTCGCTGCGGAAGAGTCCACCCCAACCGGATCTCATCGGGGATTTGAGGTGAGCTTTTGAGCTTGATCAACCCGATGGAACGGTTTATTCTTTGCTTCCCCGGGGGATTAGCTCAGTTGGCTAGAGCGGTTGGTTCGCAATCAACAGGTCGTCGGTTCGAATCCGATATCCTCCACATATTCTAAGCCGCCCATCCGGGCGGTTTTTTTAAAAAGTGCTTATTCGAATAGACGATTGATCGATTGTCTCACTCGATCCGGATCGAAGGGTTTGACAATGAAATCCTTGACACCGAGGCCCAGAGCCTGGAAAACAAGCTGTTTCTGACCGACAGCACTGACGATAATCACCTTTGCTTCGGGGTACTCGGCGATCAATTTCTCAAGTGCTTCGATTCCATTGAGTTTGGGCATCGTGATGTCCAAGGTGACGAAATCGGGCTTCAGTTCGGCATACACCTCCAGGGCTTTTTCCCCGTCCCCGGCCTCGGCGACAACCTGATGCTCGGGTTCCAGAATGTCCTTCAGGCACATCCTCATTATAGCCGCATCATCGACTATCATTGCTCTGGCCATATTATCTGCTCCCCGCTTCGGTCAAAGCGATATTGATTTCCAAGGCGCCGATTTCCGAGAGAAACTTGAGAGATATCGTCGAAATATCCAGGAAATCCATATGGAGTCCGGGACCGGAGAACACCGCGGGAGGCGTAATGTCGATCAAATCATTCTCCCCGCCAGGGCTATACTGGCCTGACCGGTGATCATGTTCGCGATTTCGCTGATGGCGCTCTTCACCATCTTTTTCACCTCGGCCGGAAGCTTGTTCGGCAGCATGGCTCTGGCCACTTTTTCGGCAAAGTTCGAATCCACTGAGTAGACCACTTGGCCACGAATGGGTCATGTCACCCCAATGACAATGGATACCGGCAGGCTGGGCAGAGGATTTTTGAGTTTTACCAATTCTTTGCGGCTCAATTTGATGCCGATTTCTTTCTCGAAAATTAATTTGGCGCTGTTGATGAACGGATTTGCGTACTCTGCTTTCATAAAGACCACTTCTTCCTTCACAGCGGAGAGTCCATACCCCCGTCCTGAAACATCCGTCACTTTACCGGCGGTGCTGAAGTCATGATGGAAAATCATCGAATACAAGACGGCTCTACTTGGCTTCTCTCCCTGGGAAATCAGGCCGGAGACACGGGCTTTCTTTTCAATTTCGCTAACGGACAAGCCCCGACCGTCGTCCTTGAAATCGATTACGACTGTGCCGTCGCTGGACTCGATGGATATCATCAGTCTGCCTTCAGGATTCTTGTTCTTAAGCTCCCATTCCGCCGGCGGTTCAATTCCATGGTCCAGCATGTTGCGGATGATGTGAACGAACGATCCCACCAGCGCTTCATAACGTTCCGGGAGAACCGGGAAACGGCCGCCGGACACCTCCAGCGGCATGATGCGCCGCCCGATTTGTTCGGCCAGCCTTTCGGCCATGTCCGGGAATCGGACGAACAAGCTCTCCATGCTCACCATTCGGAACAATCGCAGCGCGGCGTTCAGCTTGGAATCTCCGGGATACACGGTATGGACGTAACGTTCAATATCCCGATATTTGCTGACCGGCACGCTCACCATCTCCGATTCACCCATCCAGGAGGTCCCCAGACGCCTCTCCACAATTTCGAGTTCGGCATAATAAGCCTTCTTGAGGGTGAGCGCCGCATCGGAAGGGTCAAATTCCTCATCCAGCATCAGGCTGTCGGCGATGAGAAATTCCAAGTCATGAGCCACTATTTTTGTGCCGTCGAACCGGAAGAACGAAGCGTTTCCCTTGAACGTATGCAGGGCGCGCTGAAGAGCCGTCATCTGTTCCGAATTGTTTTCGAACGATAATCCCTCGATCCGATCGAAGAGCTCCGAGGCCTCCCTGGTGAAGGCGGAAAAATATTTCTTGTGGGAGACGACATGGACGATAATCAGCTGTTCCATCGCATCCCGGTTGCGCTCCTCGGCCAGGGCGCGCTGGTCGCTGACGTCTCTAACGGCGCACAGCACTTCGTCCTCATCGATCACCTTGAATCCCAATTCCAGGGTTTTGCCGCCGATTTAAATCTCCGTATCCAGCAGATCAAAAATCACATCACCTCGGCTCTTTCCCAAAAAAAACAAGCCGAAGCCCTGTCGGAATTCCTGGCGTTTACTCTCTTCCTCAAAGAGCAGAGAGTCGACGGTATAACCTCCGATTTCTACACCGAAGATGCCGACACAAGCCTGTGAATACTCATTCTTGACGACAAAATCACTTCCGAAAGACAGATATCCTTCACCGGATACGTCCAGGAGCTTGCGAATCGAGCGAAAATGCCCAGGAATACGGGTGCGGTTGAGATGATGCCCAGCAGTACGAATATGCTGATATCGAAGACCCAGATAGCAATGATTGAAAGTACGGGAAACACCAATCCGAAGGCGGCACCGTACAGGAGATATCGGTTGCTCTCGCTAAGACCTTTTCCTCAATGGCAATGCCGCCTTGTCTCTGATTCTAATGCATAAATGAACGGATTTTCTTGAATTGGTATGTCTGCTTATCTGAATAAATTTCAAGGACAGTGATTGTTCAATAACTCAATAATCAGGCTTAACACGATCGGCTCGGCCTCTTCCGGCCTTTTAGGCCTGTTACGGTCCATTTAGGCATCGCCGCTTCCGCCTTCTATGACAAACTCGGTATTTGTGTCATAATAGAAGAACACTCCGTTGGCCGTGATCCATCGGAAATCCCCCCCAACGGAAAAATCATGAATACCCTCAGAATGGAAAGCCCCATCGTCTCCCTCAAACGACTCACCGATGAGCTGTCCCAAACCTTGCCCTTCCATGGGCTTTTGGAACAAATACAGAACATATCCCTGCCTCGATTCGAATGGCCTTCTTTGAAAATCGGAAATCTGACGGCCCGCCTGCCCATCGTCCAGGGCGGCATGGGGGTCGGCATCTCCTTGTCCGGCCTCGCCTCTGCGGTGGCCGAAGCCGGTGGAATCGGCATCATCGCCGCCAACGCCATCGGTATGATCGAGCCGAATTATTTCAAGGACGGCCGGGCGGCGAATCTACGGGCTCTGCGTCAGGAGATCCGCAAGACCCGGGCGGCCACCGACGGCATCATCGGTGTGAACATCATGGTGGCCGTGAATGATTTTCATGAAATGATGGACCTCGCCATCGAGGAGAAGGTCGACCTCCTGGTGATGGGCGCCGGACTGCCCATCAAAGACTTGCCGGTGGATAAGATGCGGGAAAACGGCGTCAAAGCTGTTCCCATCGTCAGTTCGGTTCGAGCGACGGAACTCATCTTCAAGATGTGGAAGAAAATCTACAACGATGTTCCCGATGCGGTGGTTTTTGAAGGACCCCTTGCCGGGGGCCATATCGGTTTTACCGAAGAACAGATCAACGATCCTGAGTTCCAGCTCGAAGCTATAGTGCCGGGCATTGTTGAAGCGTTGATTCCGTTTGAAGCGGAGTTCGGGCGAAAGATCCCGGTTATCGCCGCCGGCGGTATTTACGACGGCGCGGACATTCACGCGGCCCTGGAGCTCGGTGCCTCAGCCGTACAGATGGGCACACGGTTCGTCGCGACCGACGAGTGTGATGCCGCCGATGAGTTTAAACACGCCTATGTGGAGGCCGGTGCGGACCAGATCGGCATCATCAAGAGTCCCGTGGGTATGCCGGGCAGAGCGATCCGCAACGATTTCATCACCGACTCGGAAGAAGGCAAGCGCCCGGCGTTCCGCTGCGCATGGAAATGTCTCTCCACATGCAAGGCCGACGATGCGAAATACTGCATTTCCATCGCACTCAACAATGCCCGACAGGGGAACATGAGACAGGGCTTTGTCTTTGCCGGGGCCAATGCTCATCGCGTGACGGAAATTGTTCCAGTCGAGTCACTCATCGGGGAATTAACCGAGTCTTATCAGGCCGCCGCAAGGGCGTCGGTTGCCGGCGGACTGGAACCCCGGGTGGCCAGAGTGCAGGATCTGCGGAAGCAGTATGACGGATGGGCAGCCCGGGTTCGCGTCGCCGCCGGAGAATATGAAAAGGGATTGAGCGCCAGGCTGCAGGAAGCACGTGACAATAAAGTCGATCAGCTCCGGCGAAAGCTTGAACAAGATGACGCAAACCCGATCCTGATCCA
>JARGFR010000220.1 GCA_029210985.1 Spirochaetaceae bacterium
ACTTGTATTATAAGTATTGTATGTATGACAAAACTGAGACAGGAGGACTGTTATGTTGGCAGTAAGGGTATCCCAGGAAGTGGAAGAACGTCTTGCCCGTCTGGCTAAGCTGACAGGCCGGACCAAGACTTTTTATGTCCGTGAAGCATTAGAAGAGCACCTGGATGAGCTGGAAGAGATCTATCTGGCGGAACATGTCCTTGAAGAAATCAGAAGCGGCAAGGAAGAAATGGTAAGCCTGGACTCCCTCATTGCGAAACATGGCCTGGACGATTAAGTTTGCCAAGAAAGCGGAAAAGATCCTGGATCAGCTGGATAAACCGATCATCCGACGTATCCTGGAATTCTTGAAAACCCGTGTGGAAAACGATCCCCGAGCAATAGGAGAACCTCTAAAAGGGCAATTGTCGAAGCTCTGGAAGTACAGAGTCGGAGACTACAGGCTTATCTGCTCCCTAGAAGATGACCAGCTCATGGTTCTGGTCGTTCATATAGGGCACCGCCGGGAAGTGTATAATAAAAAATAGGTTAGGAATGAGTGTCTTCATGATGACTTCAGGTCTTTCGGCTGCTAAGGCGTCTACCTCCGGCCTGAATGTCGTATTCCATTTCTCCCTCAGCGGTCCGACTAAGGTTAGTAAACGGATCCCGGGGGGAGAGCAACGGTGGGATGTCGACAAAAACGTCTTTTATGAGGCCAACTCCATCAGCGTGCCCGGAATGGGATTGAAGAGCTGCGCTTCCTGAATGATCTGCCGTGTGATCCAATCAAGCAGGCCCCGACCCCGATAATCCCTTTGGATCAGCGCCGCAGCGAACAATATGTACTGATTTCGCCACCTTTCTCGCTCGACATCCTGCATATTCTCTTTGTCGGCTTTGAAGAGCAGTGTAAATTCCCCGGTCGCCGAAATACTGCCGATAAGGCATTCCTCCTCGGGTATGGTGATATCATAATGATGAAGCCGTTCACCCTCGGATATCGCCGGTACGATACCGATATGCAGTTCCCGGAATGAGATGCAGGATTTGAATAAGTAGCCGCCGGCGGCCGCAAGCCGGCCGGGCGATGAAATGGCCTTGATAAACTGACCGACTTCTCTTTGCCCCGGCTTGGATCCGTTGAGAATGAGAGGAACCGTCGGTATCATGGGGGAATTATACCTGATTTCCCGACCCTACGCGCCAGTCGTCCAGGGCATCCAATGCGGCGTCAAAGTCCCAATGCGCAAGAGCGTATCGGGTTTTTTCGAGATGTCTCAGTTCCGTCTTCTCGGCTGTCATCCCGGCGATTTTGTCCACCACAGTGAGAGCGCTTTTATCGCTCCTGCGAATCAACATTTCCAATTCGTCCAGGAGCGGCTTTAATATACGCCGACCGGCTGATGGTGAAATCCTCGTGACGATTCCGCCGAGGATGAAATTGATGCGGGAATAGAACACCTTCAGGGTGTCTTTGTCGGGCACACTGCCGCTTCTGAGTGATTCTTCCAATTCGCCGGCATACATATTCAGCGTCATGGCACCTATGGTTCCCGCCGCTCCCCGTAGGGCATGAACCTTTGAAATTGCGTCTTGGAGGTCATTTGAATCCAGAGCAGCCTGAATACTCTCCTCATCTTCGCCATGGGATTCGGCAAATTCCAACAGATATTCCCGATAACGATCTTTATTACCCAGTGTCTGACGCAGTCCGATTTTCTCATCAATGCCTTCGATGGACGGCAGCGCGGTGGTGGAAGTGACGGCCATTTTTGTCTTCTTGAATGCCGTCCCCGGTACGCCCATAGCCTTGCCAATGACGGAGTAGAATTGTTCCGGATCGATGGGTTTGGCCAAATAGCCGGAAAAACCCGCTTCCATCACCCCGTTTTTCACCTCCTGCATGGCGCTTGCCGTCATGGCGATGACGGGGATATCGGGTTGTTTCCGACGCAGCAACGATGCGGCCTCGTAGCCGTCCATCTCCGGCATATGGAGATCCATGAGCACCAAGTCGTAGGATTCGGTTGAGAAGGCTTTGACGGCTTCCCGGCCGTTTGTCGCCACATCAACGGACAATCCGGTGTTTTCCAGAAGTTCCCGGCCGACTTGCCTGTTGACGCGGTTGTCATCCACCAGGAGTATTCTGCCTCCCGCCAAACCGCCTCCCGAAAATTGGTGTTCGGCTGAGACGCCGTTTTTCTCATCGTCCTGGAGGAGCGCTGAGGCGATACCGGTGATTCCATAGGGAAGTGAACGGCATACACATCGAACCCCGGCCGGGGCGAATCCCGACAGCACCGTCGGATTCATGCTGCCGGACAGCACGAGAAGAAACTCATCCACCGAACTGTCGCTGAGTGCGAACGCCGCCTGTTTCGGATCGACGGGCAAGTCGTCTATATCAAGGATCAGAACATCCGGGTCGATGGGGTTTTCCAAGGCTTCTTTGACTCCGCTGCAGACGGTGGTTTCCATGCCCAGAAACCTGAGGGATTCGGCATGCATGTGTCGGGATTCGGGGTCGGATGATACCACAAATGCCGATTTACCGCCGAATACTTGCCTCGCCGCAGCAACGGCCGATCCGTTCTTGGAGTCGCCGGTTTCAGTATGTGGGGGCCTGTCCAGAGAGGCCGCAAAGGTGAAGCGGCTGCCTTCCCCCGGCCGGCTTTCGACATTGATGTCTCCGTCCATCAGTTCGACGATCTGCCTGCTGATGGTGAGTCCCAGACCGGTGCCTCCGTATTTTCGCGTGATGGAAGCCTCGGCTTGGATGAAGGGATCAAAAAGCCGTCCGATCTGCTCCTCCGACATGCCGATTCCGGTATCTTCCACGGTGAATTGCAGAAATCCCGGTCTGTCGCTGTTGACGGCAATGGAGATACGTCCGGCATGGGTGAACTTAATCGCATTGCCGAGCAGATTCAGGAGCACCTGACCCAGTCGGAAACGATCCCCCACCCAGGTGTCGGGAAGTTCAGGCGGACGGCGGAACAGCACTTTAAGGCCCTTTTCCCAGGCCTTGTCGATAGCCATAGCCGCCGTACTGTCCAGCAGCTCGTCCAGAGAAAACACCGTCTTTTCAAGCTCCAGGCGACCGGATTCGATTTTTGACAGATCCAGGATGTCGTTGATGATGTTCAGGAGACTTTTCGCCGCTGAGTTGATCTTGGTCAGATAGTCCTTCTGTTTGTTGTCGAGTTTGGTTTGAAGGGCGAGGTAGGCCAGACCGATTACCGCGTTCATGGGTGTTCGGATTTCGTGACTCATGTTGGCCAGATAGTCACTCTTGGCTCGATTCGACATTTCCGCTTCTTTTTTCGCGGCGATGAGCTGGTTTTCCAGATGTTTCCGGTTGGTGATGTCGGTGGTGATGGTGATAACCATCGGCGGTTCCTCGGTACCGACATCGATGGGATGGAATGACTCAATGGTATTGATGGGCGAGCCGCTTCCACCCCTCATTATCAGTTCTCCCGTCCATTGTTTTCCAGAGCGAACCATAGGCAGGATCAAATCTTTCACTTTATGGGCAAACGATCCTTCATAGGAGTTCCAGATGGGTTCTTCGGAATCGACCGGTCGGCCGGTCAGCTCCAAATAGGCCCGGTTGGCATAGACCGGCTTTCCCGTATCATCGATGAGGGCGATGCCCTGACCGGCGGCATCCACCGACTGCCTGAACAGAACCATCTCCCTGATGGCTTCCACCTTGGAGAAGACACCCGTCAGGGCGGCCGTCATGTACTTGGTGAGGATAGATGCCGAGTCATCCGAAGGAGGGTCGGCTTCACTGAACGTGTATCCCAGATATCCGTGAGTCACATCCAAACCCGATGAGAGAGGCATGAGAATCATCGAACCCATTCCCTCCTGCCGGGCCTTTTGCCGATATTCTTCGCTTATCTCCGGATTTCGGCCCAAATCCCTCATCACCACCGGCTCCTGACTCACCTTAAAGGGCATCATCTCCGGAAATCTCAAACCTATAACGTCCTCTGAAAGAGGAGGGACATCCGGTGAGCTCCAGAGATGTTCCCACAGTATCTCTCCTTTTCCGCCGGTCTGCATGACGAAGGCTCGTCGCGCACCGAGGAAACTTCCGGTGGTGTCTAAAATTTCCGGTATTCTCTTTCGGGGATCCTTCGGGTCGTTCGCCGCCTCGGCCAGGCTGATGACGATGTCTTCCACCTCGACGCGTCTCTTCAGAAGATGCCGATTGGCCATATCCACCGTAATGTCCCTTGCTATGCAGAAAAACCACGGCGCCGTCAATCTCGGCGACGGAATGGGGAACACCTTCACCCGGAAAAAACCGCTTTTGCCCCGGGGGCCGGTCGCTCGGTGGACAAACACCGACACCTCACCATGCATCGCTCGTCTGACGGCGGACAGAGCGTCCTTCCTGCCCTTCACCGTAGTGGGCCAGAACGCCGTTTTTTCAATACTTAGACCGATGTATTCGTTTCTATTGATACGGGAAGATCCGGAATCGGAGCGATTCACGTCCCGAATTCTCAAGTTCTCATCCAGCACCAACAGAAGATCTGAGGTTTGGCGAAAGAATTGACTTCTCTCCATATAAATTGCGTCCAGTCTTTGCTTGATGAGACGATTCCGGATCAATGAGGCGACGAGGAGCACCAGAAGGACGAGTGCCGCTGCCGGCCATGGACTAAATGACACGCGGTTTCACCGCCAATTTCTCTCGAACATGCCTCCATTATAGCCAATATGGGATGTCGGGTCGGCATCATTCTAAATTGACAGCGGAACCGGCCGGTCCTAGGATGATTATAATAGAGTATCTTGAAGGAGTCATACTGAATGAACGTTCGTGATCGCATGACCCGGAACCCTTTCACCGTGAAGAAGACTCAGTCGGTTACCGATGCCAGGGAACTCATGAAGAAGGAAAAAATACATCGTCTGCCTGTCATCGAGGATAACGGTCAGCTGATCGGCATCATTACGGAGAAGGACATCCTCTACGCTTCTCCTTCCCCGGCATCCACGCTGGATGTCTGGGAAATGACCTCCCTTCTGGCCAATCTAAAGGTGGAGAAGGTGATGACCTCAAAACCCGTTTCCTGCCCGTCGGACACGCCTGTGGAAGAAGCCGCCCGTATCATGTCGGATAAGGATATCGGCGGGCTCCCTGTCGTCGAAGGCGACATTCTGGTGGGCATCATCACCGAATCGGATCTTTTCGAGATTTTTATCGAACTGTTCGCCAGCAGAGAAAAAGGTGTGAGACTCACGGCGCTGCTGCCGAATGTCAAAGGAGAGCTGGCGAACTTCGCCGGCGCCATTCGGGACGCCGGCGGCGACATACACTCCTTCGGTACGGTGCGCGGTGATAAACCCACCAACAAACTGGGAATCGTCAAGGTATCGGGCCTGTCGAAAAGTGCCCTTTCCGCGGCGGTGAAACCGTTTGTTCAAGAAATAAAGGAATTACGGGATTTGTAGTACTCCCCAGGTGGCCAGAACGGCCGCCGCCACCGGGAGGATGAGATTTTTCGAAAAATGAGACGTCACGGCCGCCGCTCCGAGCCCCGCCAGGGCGGCCCATGGCCTGCCCGTATCGGCCAGTGACTGGAACGCCCCCGGAAAAATCAGGGCGCCTAAAGCCGCCGTGGGCATGATGGTGAGGAAGCGCCTGACTGTTAAGGGCACTTTCTCCCAGTTGGTCATGAAGAACGGCGTCACCCGGATGAGGTAGTTCACCACTGCGCTGGCGATAATCACCCCGGCGATGTTCAGATTCTCGTTCACGGTGCGGCCTCCGCCGCTGGGGTATCGACATTCGAGGGAATCACAAACATCCCCGCCGCGGTTCCGCAGATCA
>JARGFR010000221.1 GCA_029210985.1 Spirochaetaceae bacterium
CCATGGTTTCAGGCGGAAAGAGCAGGGAGCTGCCGAACTGGATTCGCTGACGTTCCACAGCGTCCGTCTGGTCGCTGGTCCAGTATTGAGGCATGTAGGCCAGGGAGCCGTAGTCGAATCGTCCGCCTCCACCGGCGCAGCCCTCAAACAGGACGTGAGGGAATCGAGCGACCAGGGTCGACCAGAGCCGATAGAGACCCAGCACGTATCGATACGCCACACTTCCCTGGTCTTCAGGGGGCAGAGTCGGATTCCCTACCTCGCTCCATCGCCGATTCATGTCCCATTTGACATAGGTGATGGGGGCCGAGGAGAAGAGGCCTGAGAACACGTCCAGGAGGTATTCCACCACATCGGGTCTCGATAAATCGAGTATCAGCTGATTTCTCGACAGTGTCGGCGGTCGGCCGGGGGCGTGAAGTATCCAATCCGGGTGGCGACGGAAGAGTTCGCTGTCCGGTGAAACCATTTCGGGTTCCACCCATAGGCCGAATTCCATATCGGCATCCCGTATGCGCTTTACGGCGGCGTCAAGACCATCGGGGAATTTTCCGCTGTCGGGTGTCCAATCGCCCAAGGCCCGTCGATCGTCCCGGCGGTTCTCAAACCACCCGTCGTCCAGAACCAGTACTTCTGCGCCGATATCCCGGCTTTGTTTCGCCAGTTCCAGGATATTGTCCGCGTTGACATCGAAATAACGGGCTTCCCAGGTGTTGGCGACGATGGGCCGGTCCTTACCTCTCCAGTGTTCCGGGAGAAGCCAATCACGCACAAACGCGTGATGGGCGTCCGAGAGTCCCGTCAGACCCGAATCGGTGGTACATAAAACCGCGGCGGGCGTGTCAAAATGGTCGCCGGGCTGCAGCTCTATAGAGAATGCATGCGGGTTGATTCCGGCCTGGAAACGAAAGGAGCGGTATTGATCCATCTCCACGAGGTGGCGGTGGTTTCCGCTGTAGATGAGTGATAACGACCAAAGCCTTCCGTCGGTTTCGGTCATTTCCCTATCGGCCAGTGCCATGAAAGGGGCGTGCTGGTGGCTTGACGACCCGCCCCGGCTCTCCACGGATTGAATGCCCGGGGAAATATTTCTGCGATTGTAATGCCTCTCCTTCGCCCAGGTGCCGTCCAGGGTGATGAGGTCGGCGTCGAAGCGGGGCAGATCCAGAGAGGCGGATGCGGCCTGCAGAACATTCACCGGATGCTCCGAATTATTTCGGATTCGGCTCCATCTCAGGATAATCGGCAGGTCGGGGAGGGGGAGGTAGTAGAGCTCCACAGTCAGATCGGCTTCCGGATCCTTGAGATCCATCCGCAGTGTTTGGCAGGACGTCGGCGGCGCCGAGACATAGGGCAGTCCGGCCGGGCCGGGAATGCCGTCAAGAATATTGTGGCCGGAGTACTCCAGACGGCCCGCGCATGTTCCGTCCGGGTAGCGAATCATTAAACCCGGAGAACGGAGATCGCCGGTGCCCGCTATCGGGTATTCGGCGGGGAAGCGTTCCAGACAAATGACCGGATTGACTTTGAATTGACCGATGTCCGAGAGGCTGCCTTCCTCGGACGACCAATTTCGTTGAAACTTGTCGAATCGCCCCTGGCTGACGGGTATTTCCGCAGCTTGGTGTCGGAATCCCAGGGTGACCATTTGGGAGGCGTTCGCCTCGCGCAAGGCCGGCCCCCAGTATCCATGGGCCAAATGTACACCCTCCAGAACTGTGAGAACATAACTGGATCCCCCTACAGTCAAATGGAAGGTGGTTTCGGTGGGGTCAATCTGAATCATCTCGGCTATTCCTTGACACCCCCGAACGAGAGTCCGGAGATGAATTGCTTCTGCAGCAGGAAGAACACCAGAACGGAAGGGAGAGCGGCCACGACGGAACCCGCCGAAATCAGGTTCCAGGAAATGGACCACTGACCACGAAGCGCCTGAAGGCCGAAGGTGATGGGTCTGGCGGCATCGCTCTGTACCAATGTGAGAGCCCAGAAGAAATCATTCCAGATAAAGGTGAAGAGCAGGACGCCCAAGGATGCCAGCGCCGGGCGGATCAGAGGAAGGATGACTTTGAAGAACACGCTGAATTCGGCGGCTCCTTCGATTCTGGCCGACTCGATGAGGGCGAAGGGCAGGTCGACGATGAAGTTTCTTAAGAAGAATGTGGCAAATCCGATCTGGAAAGCGGTATGAAACAGAATCAGGGCCCAAAGTGTATCCAGGAGATCCAGGTTGGCGAAGAGAGTCCGAACCGGAATCATCAGGATCTGGAACGGAACAAAGTTCCCGGCGATGAACATGGCGTAGAGGAGTATTCGTCCCTTGAAATTGTGAATGGCCAGGGTGAATCCGGCCATGGCGCTGAAGAACACCGCCATAACGACCGAGGGTATGGTGATGATGAGGCTGTTGCGAAAATAAAGCAGCATCGGGCTTCGGGCGGGATTGAACACTTCCGCATAGTTCTGCAGAAAGTTGATTTCCGTGGGCCAGCCCCAGTAGTTGCCGGAGATTATGTCGGCGTTGCTCCTGATGGAGGTGAGCAGGATGGCCAGCATAGGGAGCAGCCATGCCAGAAGTACAAGAGGGACGGAAATCTTGTAAATGATACGAATTATCGACGAGCGCTGCTGTATCGGTGTTGGAAACATCTTTCTACCTCTCGTTCTTCAGGACGGATCTCAGGAACAATGCAATGATTCCCGACATCAGGATGAAGAGGACGACGGCGATGGAGGCACCGTATCCCATCTTGAAGTTGAACAAGGACTCATCATACATCATGTAGGCCAGAACATTGGTTTTTCCCCAGGGTCCGCCGGCGGTCATGATGGCAATAAGGTCGAAGCTTCTGAGTGATCCGATGATTGTCACCACGACGGCGATGAAGGTGGCACCGCTGAGCTGGGGGAGAACCACATGCCACAGCATCTTCAGTCCCGAAGCTCCGTCGATTCGTCCCGCTTCGATAACCTGGGCATTCACGGCGGTGAGACCGGTGAGGAACAGAATCATGCAGTAAGCGGTCTGGGGCCACAGGGATGCGACGATGATGCCGTAGGTGGCAAGATTCTCATCGGCCAGGATGGGAATGGGTTTGATACCGAAGACTTTGAGAATCTCGGCCAACAATCCGAGGTCCGGATTGTAGAACCAAGAGAAGATAAGCCCGATAACCACAAGGTTGATGACGAAGGGAAAGAAGAACAGGGATTTCATCATTCTGATGCCCTTGGTCTTCTGATTCAGAAACAGAGCGAGGATCAGTCCGCCCACCGGTGCGAGTAAGGAGAAAACGAACCATTTGATATTGTTGAGAATGGACGTGACGAATTTCGGGTCTTTGAAGAGATGGCGGTAGTTCTTCAGCCCCACCCAGGACTTCTCACCGAAACCGCTCCATTCGTGGAAGCTGATCCAGAAGCTCTGGAGTATGGGCCAGATGACGAAGATGGAGAAGAAAATCAACGCCGGGGCCAGAAAATAGACGGGGGCCAGTTTGAATTCCAGGCGTCTCAGGGTATTTTTGGTCGCTTTATCCATAAGACTGATCCTTTGAAAAAGGCGGCGGCTCAGAGGTGAGCCGCCGCTCGGCTGATATGACTTTTACTGGTTGAAGACTTCCTTACGCTTTGCGTCCAGCCGTTCCCGGATTTCCGCTTCACGCTCAGGCTTCACCATGAATTCCTGGAATCCCTGCATTCCCACTGAGGCCATTTCAGGATTGGTGTCCCTATCGTAGAACTGGGCCAGTCCGTCCGCAGCGGCCAGGGTTTCGAATCCTTCCTTGGTGAGTGGAATGGTGGGAGGATCGGCATACTTGTTCGGCGGTATATTGCCGGTGGCATAGGCAACTTCGGCCTGAACCTCGGGGCTGGCAACATAGGCAATGAACGCTTTGGCCTCTTCCACGTTCTGAGCGCCGGCAGGAATGTGATAGGTATCCATTGGAGCATCCTCATAGACGCCGACCGAAGGATCGATGATGGGGAACTGGAAGTAACCCATGTTGTCGCCGACGCCGGCGGCTTCCATGTCGGGCATGATGAAGTTGCCGATAAGATACATGGCGGCATTACCGTTGATGAGGGGAGCTTGGGCTTCCTGCCAGGAGTAGGTGGCATGGTTGTCCAGGAAGAATCCCCGATCGATCAGGTCATTCCAGACGTCAAAGACTTCATCCAGCTCGGGGTCCAGGTAGCTGGCATCGCCGAGCATGAGGTCCATATGGTAGTCCAGACCGTTCACCCGGAGGTTCAGATAGTCAAACCAGCCGCCGGCGGTCCAGAGGTATTTCGTACCGATGGTGACCGGGGTGATGCCATTGGACTTGAGAGTCTCGCCGACTTCCAGGAACTCATCCCAGGTGGCGGGCTCGGAGAGGCCGTACTGGTCGAAGATATCCTTGCGGTAGAAGAATCCCCACTGGTAGTAGCCCCAGGGAACACCATACTGCTTGCCGTCGACGCTGAGAGCCGATCTGGTGGAGGCCAGCGAGTCGTTCAGGCCTTCATCGGCCCACACGTCGGAGATGTCCATAAACAGACCTTCATCGACGAAGAATTTCATCCGATTGCCGGCAAACCAGAAGCAGACATCCGGGGCATCGGCGGCCAGGAAGTTGCGGATGGCGGTCTTGTAAGCTTCGTGGTCGAAGGTGTTCAGGGTCACCTCGATATCAGGGTTGGCGGCCTTGAAGCCTTCCACCATTTCCGCGAAAGCGGCTTTGGGGGCGGGGTCCGACTGATTCGAGTTGATTACCAGTTCGCGAGGTTCAACAGCGGCTTCTTCTTTCTTGCAGGAAACGACGAAGACGAGACTGATGGCCAGAACCACCAGGAGTGCGAAACGTAAACGTTTTGCCATAATAACAGATCCTCCTTATCAGATATCTTCATTTTCAAGGCCGGAAATTTAGTGGTCAATCTTAAGATAATGACCTTTGTTTGTGATTTGTAAGTCAAGCCGATAGAATGTCCATTATGGTCAAAAAAATACCATCATAATGATATATAGGTCATATATAAGTATAAATACTGAGCTATATAGTAAATATTCATAATTATTTGCCTAGTAAAAATAATTTGTATTTTAATATTTGAAGATTTGTCTCATACAATTTAGAATTGGGGACACCGAAGGGGAAAAATTCTTGAATCCACCGACAGATCCCGAGAAGGTTGCCTATTCGAATTTGACTGAATTGGATAAGGAGCTGCCTTACCAGCTTATCGGCGTGGGGTGTGATTTCCACCAGCATCCCATAGACCGGCCCTTCGGATACCCCACATACCAGTGGATACAGACTTACTCGGGCTGCGGAATCCTCCACGTCCATGATCGAGACTACCGTGTTCCGGTGGATCACGGCATGCTTCTTTATCCCGGGGGATACCATGAATACCGAGAAACCGATGAAACCTGGTATGTCCATTGGATCACATTCAGCGGGTATCACATCGAGCGTATGCTCCATAAACTCGGATTCCAGGGATCTGGTGTGTATTCCTTTTCAGATCCGTCCTTGCTTGAAAGCCACATACGCAAAGCCTATCGGCTCATAAAAAGGGGTTCGGCCCTGACCGGAATGGATGGTTCGGTTCTCATCTACCAGTTTCTTTTCGATCTCTACAGAAGCGTTCATTCCGGCGGAGGGATGAGCCACAACGACCGAACGAGTCGTCTCAAACCCGTTTTCGATTATATCAACGACAAGCTTGAAACCGTTATCACCGTGGATGATCTGGCGGCCCTGCTGGGCATCACGCCCCAGCATTTTTGCGTATTGTTCAAGGAAGTTACCGGTCAGCGGCCGATAGAATACATCAATTTA
>JARGFR010000222.1 GCA_029210985.1 Spirochaetaceae bacterium
CACTTCGGCATCCCGATGCAGGGTCAGGACGGTGATATCCCTCTCCCTCAGACCGGATTCGTTCAAACTCTTTCCCGCCAGATCACTCTCGTCACGAACCAATAGCTCGGCAACGCCGTATCCTGTGCTGATGCTGAGTCTTTGGCGCACATCCAGATCCGGGAAAGCCACTTGGTTCGATAAATAGTCAATGATGGCCCCGGCAACGTCCAGATCCGTCGCCTGCTCAATACCCTCCAATCCCGGTGACGAATTGACTTCCATTACCAGGGGCCCCCTGCCGCTTTCCAGCATATCAACACCGGCGACTTTCAACCCCATGATCTGCGCGGCTTTAACAGCTGTTTTGATGTAGGCAGGTTCCAGTTGAATCGCCTCCACTTTACCGCCTCTATGGACGTTGGAGCGGAACTCCTCTCCTTGGGCCAACCGGCGCATTGCCGCCACAACCCTGTCGCCCACCACCAGTGCCCGGATATCCCGTCCACGGCTCTCGGCAATGAATTCCTGTATCAGAACATTCTGTTTTGTACTTTGGAGTGTTTCGATGATGGCTTCGGCCACTTTCCTTTCCGGGGCGAGGATGACGCCGATACCCTGAGTCCCTTCCAGCAGTTTCAGCACCACCGGGGCACCGCCGACGCGCTCAATGGCGGGCAGTACATCCTTGCGATTCTGAACGAATTCCGTTGCCGGTATCCCGATGTCATGACGGGAAAGAATCTGAGTGGCTCTGAGTTTGTCCCGGGAGTTGACAATACCGTTTGACGTGTTGGGCGTGTAGACATCCATTTGCTCAAACTGCCTCACAACAGCGGTTCCATAGTAGGTGATTGAGGAGCCGATGCGGGGAAGGATTGCATCGTAGTCCGACAGAGGTCTCCCGCGATATTGGAGGTCGGGCTCACTGTGGGACAAGTCGATAGCGAACCGCAGTGTATCGAGAACCTTGCATTTGTGCCCTCTGTCCAAAGCGGCGGTTTTCAACCGTCTGGTGCTGTAGCACCCCGGTGAGCGGGAAAGTATGGCAAGTTTCATCGGGCATTCACCTCCGCAATGTGAACGATGGCATCTCCTTGATTCACCAAGGGCTGTTTGATCAGACCGATGACGAGTCCTGATTTGGGTGTGACAATGCGGCTCAATCGGCGGCCGACCGAATCATATACGGCTCCGAGCTGCTGCCCGGAAATCACCGTATCCCCCAAATCGGATTCCAGAAGGGCGATGCCGCTGCGTCTTGCTCTTATCCATGTGCTGCTCCGGCTTTCCGGAGGCATCGATCCCGACGGTACGGTTTCCTCTGCCGTGATGTGCAGATAGGACAGTATTCTCCGTATTCCTATTACCCCGGCATTGATGGCATTCGAATCGAATCTCCATGCCTCCCCGCCTTCATAGAGGAGAACCCTCGCTCCGGTCTCTGTGGCTGCCTGCCGCAGGGATCCGTCCCTAAGTTTTGCATGGATCATCAGGGAGGCTCCGAACACTTCCGAGAGACGCCTGGTTTCCGGATCATCCAAATTCGAACGGATTTGGGGAAGATTGGCCCGGTGGTCCGAGCCGGTATGAAGATCGATTCCCACATCGCAGCGGCTGACAATTTCACGCATGAACAGGTCTGCCACTCTGGCTGCCAGGGATCCTTTTGGTGAACCGGGGAATGACCGATTCAGGTCGCGCCGATCCGGCAGGTATCGGTCGCCATTGAGAAAACCATGAACATTGACGATGGGCACGGTGATAAGGGTGCCGGACATCGACTTAGGGTCAAGGCCGGCCGCCACGCGGCGAATGATTTCCACCCCGGCGATCTCATCTCCGTGTACCGCCGCGCTGATCCACATGACGGCACCCGGACTCTTTCCATGGAAAATTCTCAGCGGAAGTGATATCCGGGTTCCCGTCACCAGTCTGGATATCGGGAGTTCTCCGGCTGCCGATCTTCCCGGATTCACTGTCAAGTCGCCGATGATGAAGGGGGAACGTTGGGACGTCCTTTTTGTCACGGTGTTCATCCCCGCCCCCGGTTTTTCATCCGTACGGCTTTCGGCGGGATGCCGCCGAGGTAGGATTTTCCGGGAATCACAACGAAGCGATGATTGAGAGCCCGGCGGCCCAGGAGCATCCGAAACCCCATTTCATCGCGATTTGTCAGGGTGATTTCGGTGGAGAATGCAACATCGGCCACCACCAGGTCGGCCGTCACGACAGGTCTCATCTCTTCATGACCGGAGGAACTGCGAACCGACCGCCATGAAACCACCGGAGCTTCGACGCGTATCCCTTCATCCCCCATCTCTCCCTGCCAGGGGTGGATAGTGAAACGGACCCAGGGTTTTCCGTCTTTGTGAAGCGACTCGATTTCCTCGGCATGAATGGATGAGGTACGGGCACCCGTATCCACCTTGGCCTTGATATAGTCCACACCCCATGCGGGAATCCCGACCCACTCCCGCCATCCGACGGGAGTGAGGGGAGAGAGATCATAGTTTTTTGGCGTCTCTTGTTCCACGGAAAGGTTCTCTGCATTCTTCATCGGTTCGGCCGCTGAGATAGACTATAGCGACGGAGTACTCAGGAGAGTAGTCCCATAACCGGCAAGATGTCGTGACAGCCGCGATTATTTTTCAGATAATCGACAATCCGATGGTAAAAATCACCATAGACAGCAGCGCTACCGGATATACAGCTCCGTATCCTGTGGCCACATCATCACACCCCGTCGCTTCCACGGCGGCTCCGAGGCCGGGTGTACTTGTCATGGCACCGCACAATGCCCCGGCCAGCAGTATCCAATTGAGCTTGAGAACATAGCGGCCGAACGTATAACCGATTGCTATGGACAGAAGTGCCACACCCAGGGATAGAGCCAGCAAAGGCAGCCCTCCCGAAGCCATGGAATCCACGGCCCGATAGCCATATCGGAGTCCCACAACCGCTAGAAACAGGGCAATCCCCAACTCTCTTACCGCTGAAAGACTTGAAGGCGGCATGCGGAAATCCAAAGGACCGGCTTTGCCGATAAAGCCCAGGATGAGTCCGGCGGCAAGTATGCCGCCGGTGGCTCCGAGCCCGACGCGTCCCAAAGGACCCAGAGGAATCTTCAGAGCACCTAAAAGAAATCCCAACGCCACTACCAGGAAGAACTCCATGGGTCTGAACCGTTCAGAACCCAATGTGGGTGCGGCATCCGGTTCAATATCCAAGTCTTCGCAGAACGCCCGGTTTTCCTTTGCCGTGTCCAGCTTGAAGAGAACGGGGATGAGCTGCATTCCCAGTACGACGGTGAGCACGCCGGGGATATATCCGACGGCATAACCGAATCCCACCGCGCTTTCGGCACCGGGCCCCCGCTCCGCCACCTGTTCCAACGCCGCGGCAAGACCCGGGGAACTGGTGAGGGCTCCGGTGAATACACCCGGTACCGCCTCAAGGATAACTCCGGGTATCACCAGGGCCAGTAATCGTGATGCCGCGGCTCCCACAAAGGGAACCAGGGCACCCAGGGCCAACAGCTTCCAACCATAGACCGTGACGACTTTGCCCAGATACCGGGCTGAGGACAGGGCGACGGCACCGATGAACAGAGCCAGAGCCAGGCGGAAAATGTCTGTTCCGATAACCCCTTCGAGTATTAGGCGTTCCACCTCGGCTTCTCCGGCCGTCACAACTGTCATCCATCCCAGCGCCAAACCGACAAAGAGTGCTCCCGAAGAACCCAAGGAGAACTGACCGATTCGCAGGCGTCCGATTGCGAGCCCCAGAGCGATGGAAATGGCTGTGAGGGCCAAGGGTTCGGTGAGCAAATCCCTCATATTCGGTCTCCTACCGACAGCGCCGCGAAACCCCGCTCGGAAACCAGTGTCAGCCCCCGGTCGAAAGCGTCGAGATTGGCCGAATCCTCGCCGTATCGGCGAAAGAGAACCCGTCGCACAGATTCAGGGGTCACCGCCAATGTGAGAGCACAGACAATTCCCAGCAGAGCGATGTTCGCACTCCGTCCGCTTTCCAGAATCGGCATCGGAATGCGTCGGGCATCGGTCTTCTCATCCACTACCACGGCATTTTCGTCATAAATGAGGATGCCGCCGGGACGGAGTGTATTTGAGTGAGCAAGATATCCCCGCTGATGCAGCGTCGCCAGAACATGGGCCTGCTCGATTTTTGGGAAGAGAACTTCCGAATCACTGATGATGACATCCGTCCGGGTCAGCCCGCCCCGGGCTTCGGCGCCGTAGGATTGGGACTGAGTGGCGTGACGGCCTTCCTCAATCACCACCGTCTCGGCCAGCACGATTCCGGCGGTGATGATTCCCTGGCCGCCGACACCTGTGAATATCAGCTTCAGCACCGCGGTGCCTCCTTTCCGTATTTCCGTTCCGGGAATTTGTCATCAGCCGCCTGTCTGCACATTTCGGCATAGGCATGCCCGTAATCGACAGCCTCCTTGTCCACAAAAACGCCTCGGGGAATCAGTTCAGGATTCTCTTCCAATGCTTTGGATCCGATTTTCGCCGTGCCGTCACGATAAGATTCGAGCATCTTTGAGGCATCCCCGGAATTGTTCTTGCGTCCGAAATACGTCGGGCATTGGCTGAATACTTCCACCACTGAAAATCCTTTATGGCTGATGGCCGAAGTGAGCATCTTCTCCATTTCCCTCACATGAAACGTGGTGGTTCGAGCGGCGTAAGTTGCCCCCGCAGCCTTGGCCAGTTCCATTGTATCGAATGCGGGATCGATACTCTTCCATGGTGCGGTGGTGGCCGATGTCCCCTCTCCGGACAGGGGTGAGAATTGACCCCCGGTCATTCCGTAAATGCGATTATTCATAATAATCGCGGTGATATCGATGTTCCTTCGGGCTGCGTGCAGGAAATGGTTGCCGCCGATGGCCAGAGCGTCGCCGTCCCCCATAGGCACCAGGACATTCAATTCAGGCCGACTCATTTTAATTCCTGTTGCGAAGGCCAAGGCGCGGCCGTGCAGCGTGTGCATGGTATGAAAATCGACATAACCGGCCATCCTGGCCGAACAGCCGATTCCCGTCACCATGACGATATTTTCTTTGGAAAGTCCCAGATCTTCCACAGATCTGAGCAGGGTGTTGAGAACCGTACCGTGTCCGCAGCCCGGGCACCAGAGATGGGGGAGAAATCTTTTTCGGAGATAATCCTGGATACTCATGCCCACACTCCCTGTCCGGCGATGATTCTCAGTACTTTTCGGATGTCCGGAGGCGAAATCAGACGACCGTCGATGCGATTGGCCAGAAATACCCGTTCCGGTCTTTTTACCACCCGCCGTACCTGTTCAAATACCTGGCCGAGATTCATCTCCACCACGACTGTTTCATTCACTTTTGCGATGGCGTTTCGAACCCGTCTTTCAGGGAAGGGCCAGAGGGTTTCCAATTCCAGGAGTCCCATTTTCACACCTCTTTGCCGGGCGTCATAGACGGTCTGCCTCGCCGACCTGGCTGCCGATCCGTAGGAAATCAGCAGCGTCTCGGCGTCATCTATTTCATATTCCCGCACGAAGGTCAGTTCATCCTCCCTCCCTTCGATCTTCTCCACCAGGTGGCTGAGCAGACCCCGGACCACCTCCGGATCGGTACTGGGAAATCCCCACATATCATGAAACAGCCCGGTGACATTATAGCGGTGTTCGCCTCCGAAATCCGAAATCGGTAAACGGCCGTCTTCTGCCGGGAGAGAAGGATG
>JARGFR010000223.1 GCA_029210985.1 Spirochaetaceae bacterium
CGTCCTGGGCTGAGGAACTGGGCGAGGTTCTGGTTGCCGGGATTGACGCCAGAGACGGGATGGTAAAAATTTCCGGCTGGAAGGACGGTTCTGCCGTTCGTGCCACCGATTTGGCCCGCAAGGTTCATGATATGGGCTTAGTTGAGATTATTTACACCGACATATCCCGGGACGGCACCCTATCGGGACCCAACATCCAGGAGACCGCCGACGTCGCGGCAGTCTCAGGGCTTCCCGTCGTGCTCTCCGGGGGCATCGGCAGCATGGAGCATCTGGAAATCCTGGCGGCGAAAAAACCCGACGGCATCACAGGGGTGATATTCGGCAAAGCCCTCTACGAGGGTCGTGTGGATCTGAAGCGGGCTATTGCTTTACTGGGAGAGGGAAAATGAGCAGCGGAATCAAAGATGCGGCCTGGCCGCTTATTGTCCGTATCGGCCGGGACACCGTAGTGCCGGCATTGATGAACAGAAAAGCTTTTCGAAAAAGCACCGAATCCGGATATCCCTGGATCAGTCATCCGGCCACCGGACGGGTTCTGCCCTGGCCGGGAGAACCCAGGATTGAATCTCTTAGAGAAGGGAAGGGCTGTTACATTCTGAAGATACCCCGGGGTTCCGTCGGGGAGCCCTACGGCGAGGAGGCACCGCCGGACATCGATCCCGATGATCGGTCGGCGATGAATTCGGCCGTGCAGGACACGGGGGATTCGGTGATGACGCGGCTTTCGGACCTGATTGCCGATAGAAAGCGTATGATGCCCGAAGGATCCTACACCACTCATCTGTTTGAGAAAGGTCTGGACAAGATACGAAAGAAAACCGGCGAAGAGGCCGTGGAACTTATTCTGGCTCGGGAAGATCAGGATGTCATCTTCGAATCGGCCGACCTGATTTACCATCTCCTGGTACTGCTGGAGGCCTCGGATTTGAAATGGTCCGCCGTGACGGCCGAGCTGTTGCGCCGTCACACCGATTAGCGGCTCTAACGCGGCAGAGTCGAAACAAATTTCTCGGCATCGCCGTCCATTTCGAACAACAGGGACTTGGCCTCCCCGCTCTCCGTGGATTTCCAGGACAGTTCTACCAGCGGCGGCTTCCGGAAGAATTTCAACAGACCGCTTTTTTGAGGTTGGACGCGAAAAGACTTGATGGCATCCAGAGGTATCTCGATAATTTCATTTTTGGTACGGCCGCCTTTTCCTCCGGAAAAAACCATGGACAGCCAATTCTCCGACTGGAAGGTCTGGAAATAAACAGCTTTCGCCGACGTGTAAAACAAACCCCAAAGGGGTATTGAGGAGCCTTCCTGAACCACCCGGCCCAGTGTTTTTCCCAATATGGGGGTTCCGATTTCCTCTTCCCGGTTCTTCCAAAATTCTTCAGCATCTAAGCTGTCGTTTTTTCCAAATAGCATGTTGAGTATCTTAACCTCCCGAGAGGTCTTGTTCCATCAATTTAATGAGTGCTTTTCCTTCCGTTCCCGATCGGAAGCTGATTTTCCTTTCTTTCCCGTCGATATACCTGAGAATATAGGTGTTCTTCACTCCGTCTTCCTGTTCGACATCGGTGATGTCGGTACGGGGGATTTCCAGTCTCAGACGTTGACGCAGCATCTTCTCCGTTTTGGGTATGGCGGAAAAAACGCCCTCCTTGAACATAAGGAAACGAGACTCGGTCAGAACGGCTGTTCCTCGAAGGAAGTCGGCGTCCAACCCGGTTTTATGTCGGATAAAGCTGACCTTGGCGACGGCCGCAATAGGTTCCTTCAAGAGGCTTTCCCATTCCCTGCGGCCGTCGGTATCGGTCATGGTGGTTCTAGGATTTCTGTTTATTGGACACAACGTCGATGTAAACAGCCAGGATCAGGACCATACCCTTGACGATATACTGCCAGAAGATGTCCATGTTCATGACGCTCATACCATTGACGATGCTCGCCATAATCAGGGAACCCACCATTGCGCCTATGATGGTTCCCTTCCCGCCCATCAGGCTCGTGCCGCCGATGACGCAGGACGCGATGGTTTCCAGCTCGTAGTCTTTACCGGCATTCACAGTACCCGCAGCAACATATCCGGTGAGTATGATTCCGGCGACACCTGCAAGAATCCCCATCAGGACATGAACGAGGAAGATGGTCTTCTTAATGTTGATGCCCGAGAGCCGGGTGGCTTCCAGATTTCCGCCGACGGCATAGGCGTAGCGCCCGAATCGGGTATTCGTGGAGACATAAGAAATCAGCAGTGCGACGCCGGCCAGGATGAGCACCGGAATCTGTATTCCGCGATAATCATTCATAATGACCACATAGGCCACGACTATTGCGGAAATCGTCGTGGCTTTCAGCAGGTCTTTCCACATCACCGGAACATCGAAACCGTAGGTTTTCTTCTGGTTTCGGCCGACGATGGTCATGAGGAAGATAATGGCGACCACAACCAAGGCGATGATCCACCCTAATCCCTTGGAGACATATCCCTGGGCGATCTGCACCAGACTGTTTTCGATAGGTGTGATGGTTTTCCCCTGGGTGACGCCCAGGACGCCGCCCCGGAATATCTGCATGCCGCCCAGGGTGACGATGAATGCCGGTATTCTCAGGTAGGCGATGAGCGAACCCTGCCAGACTCCGATCAGGGCAGCCAGAATCAGAACGACGATGATGGTGAAGACCGTGGACATGATTCCATAGCCCGCTGCTTCCATCTGGGGGAAAAGTTTCGGCATCAGGTCGTAGAAGACCCTCACCTGAAGGAACGCCGTCACGGCGCTTAGGAAGCCCACGACCGAACCGACCGAAAGGTCGATATTTCCCAGGACAATCACCAGCACCATGCCTGTCGCCAGGAAGGAGATGATGGAGGCCTGTCGGAACAGATTGGAAATATTCCTCGGCTTGAGGAAGATGCCGTCGGTGAGAATCCAGAAAAGAAACCAGATGAGAGCCAGGGCGATCAGGACCGTGTAGTCCTTGAGACCGTGCCGTAATTTCTTGAGCAAAGCCGTATTCTGCTCGGATAACATGGTTGTATTGTCTCCTTTACGTTCGAAAAACACGAAGGGTCAGCAGATGACGACCGACGGCCGGCAGCGCTACCTGTTTCAAAAAGCCTTTTGTTTAAGCGGCGTTCGTGGCTAGGGACATAATCTTCTCCTGAGTGGCTTCGCTCACCGGAAGTATTCCCGTGGAGCGGCCCGCGCACATCACCATAATGCGGTCACTCATACCCAGTACTTCCTCAAGCTCCGAGGAAATCATGATAATGGATACACCCTGCTCAACCAGTTCGTTCATAAGCTTATAGATTTCGTATTTGGCGCCGACGTCGATGCCCCGAGTCGGATCGTCCAGGATGAGCACGTCAGGCTGGGTCATCAGCCATTTGGAAATCACCACTTTCTGCTGGTTGCCTCCCGAAAGCTTGTTGACGGGAACCAGCAGGTTGGGCGCTTTGATGCGCAGGGATTGGGCGAATTTCCGGCTCTCATGGAGTTCCTTATTCTTATCGATTCGCATGAAACTGGAAAATTTATTCATGTTGGGCAGGGCGATGTTCTTCAGGATGGACTGCTCCAGAATGAGTCCCAAAGACTTCCTGTCCTCAGGCACCAAACCGATTCGATTGTTCATCGCGTCCCGAGCCGAGCGAATCTCCAATTCTTTCCCTTTGAGAGTGATGGTTCCGCTCACCTTCTTGCCCAATTCACCGAAAAGAGAAGTGACGAGTTCGGTTCGTCCCGAACCCATCAGCCCGGCGATGCCGAGAATCTCTCCTCTGCGGAGATCGAAGGAGACGTTTTCGATGAGCATCTTGTCGACATGCTCCGTGCTGGCCACCCTATAATCCTTAACCGACAGAACCGATTCTCCGATTTCCACCGACCGAGCCGGGAATCTTTCGGTCATCTCACGGCCTACCATCATGGCGATAAGCTTGTCCGTGTTGGTGTCTTGGGTGGGAACCGTGTCGACGTGCTGACCGTCACGGAAGATGGTGACCGTGTCGGTAATCTGAAAGAACTCTTCCAATTTGTGGGAGATGTAGAGGCATGTGACACCTTTTTCTTTGAGAGTTCTCAGGATGGAATGAAGTGTGTCCACTTCAAATTCATTCAGAGCCGAGGTGGGCTCGTCGAGGATGAGCACCTTCGCATCTTCACTTAAGGCCTTCGCAATTTCCACCATCTGCTGTTTGCCGACACCCAGATTACCGACAGTTTCGGCGAAAGGAATGTCCAGGCCGTATGTCTTGAGTATTTCTCTGGTTCTACTGTAGAGGCGATTCCAGTTAATGACATCGCCGAACCGAGTCGGTTCCCGTCCCAGGAAGATATTGGCACCGACGGTGGCAAAGGGATTGAGAGCCAATTCCTGGTAAACGATGGAAATGCCGGTTTCAATGGCCTGACGGATGGCGCCTCTTTCGAATTTGATTTCTTCGCCGTTCAGTAGAATTTTACCGGTGTAGGTGTCGTGGGTATAAACACCGGAGAGAATTTTCATCAAGGTGGATTTCCCCGCCCCGTTCTCTCCGCAAATACCATGAATTTCTCCGCGTTTGACATTGAAACTCACGTCCTTGAGAGCCACGACTCCGGGAAATTCCTTGGTGACATTATCGATTTCAAGAATGAAGTCGTCGGACATCTAATTATCCTTACTAGGGTCTTAGGGTGAAAAACGGGGACCGTTTCATCTTCAGAAACGGTCCCCGAAACACATGTCGATTAGAAAAAACTAACGACTACGGGCGGGGAGGACGATCGCCTTCTGGGATATCCCGGTAGACTTCGTCGTAGGGCTGGAATCCGGTCAGGATGACTTCTTCGTACACATTGGAGGCGTCAACCTGGACAACCGGCAGGAACAGACAAGGAACGGAACCCTTAAGGGAATCGTCCAAAGTCAAGTCAGCAAGAGTGTAATCCTGCAGACCGGGCACTGATTCGCCTTTTGCCAGGGCAATTGCCATGTCCATAGCCATCGGGGAGAGTTTCCGGACGTCTTTGAAGACGGTCATCGTCAGCTCGCCTTCGACGATGGATTTGCATCCCGCAAGGGTGGCATCCTGACCGGAAATGGGAACGACTCCGGCCAGACCCTGTGCCTTCATGGCCTGGAGTGCGCCGAGGGCTGTTCCGTCGTTGGAAGCCACAATCGCGTCGATATCGTTGTTGGTGGCTGTGAGAATATTCTCCATAATCTTCAAAGCGTTGGCGTTGTCCCAGTTTTCGACCCACTGGTCCGCCACGATCTCAACCTTGCCGGCGTCCACGAGGGGTTGAACGACTTCCATCTGACCATTTCGGAACAAGATGGCATTATTATCTGTGGGGCTTCCGCCGAGCATGACAAACTTGCCGCTGTCCACAACGGCGGTGACGCCGCGGCCCTGGGCCCGGCCGACTTCCACGTTGTCGAAGGACAAGTAGGCCGACAGGTTGGGGGATTTGATCAGGCGGTCGTAGGCGATGGTGGGGATACCTTCGGCGGCGGCCGAATCAACGGTGGCTGCGGCGGCATCGCCGTCCTGGGCGACGATAATCAGGACGTCGGCGCCCTGAAGAACCATGTTCTCAATCTGGTCGTTCTGCAGTTTGGGATCCTGATTGGCAACCTGAGTGATAACCTGAACACCGGCTTTCTGACCGAGTTCGGTCAAGAGAGCGGCCTCCCGGGGCCATCGATCTGTCGAGTAGTCAGAGAAAG
>JARGFR010000224.1 GCA_029210985.1 Spirochaetaceae bacterium
ATCCTGAGAAAAAGGCGGATTCCTTCGCCTTCCGGACCTGGGACTACAATGAAGTGAACGGAGATGAGAAACGTATCCTGAACGGCGAGTTCCTCGAATCCGAAAGGCCGTTATTCTTTCTGTTGGATTCTACTCCCGAAGAAAACGAACTGCTGGAGAGAGCATACCGGATTTACATACCCTTTCAGCTCACCTACGGGTACCCCTGGAGCAGAGAAGGGCAGGTGGAAGTCCATCGCGGAACCTGGCTGAATATACGTGCCTTCGAGCTCCCTTATGCCGACTATGAGGGGGGGTGGACCGACAATCCTTTTGTTCTCTCCATGAAGGAACTCCCGCCGCCCCCGGCGCCGGAAGTGCTCACCGTTGAAGACGGTCCTGTGGAGGATATTGAGGAAGCGGTGGAGCGGATCGGTCAGATTCTGGACAGTACCGGCGGCAACATCGACGTCGTTCTGGCTGTGGACACCACAGTCAGCATGAAGGACGATGTGGGCTTCATCAAGGAATCGCTGGTTCCCATGGTTCGCAATCGTGTGGACGGTTTTGCCGGGTTCCGAGTCGGTTTGCTGCTCTACAGGGACTATAAAGAAGCCTATCTGACTCGAAACACTCCCTTCAGCGATAATTTGGACGACCTCCAGAGCCAGCTGGACAGGGTGACGGTCTCGGGCGGACGGGATTTGCCGGAAGCTGTGAATGAGGCTTTATATGCGGCCCTGACCGAATATGACTGGATCGCCCCGGAGCGCATCATTATCCAGGTGGGAGATGCACCGGCTCATGTGGAACCTCGAGGCGCTATTACGCGGGACATGGTGGAGGAAGAGGCTGCGTCTCTCGGTGTGTCGATCTTTCCGATCAGACTGCCCGGAGAAACTCCCTGAGAGTCTAAATTTCGACGGGATCTGTTTCTTCAGTCAGGCTCTCACCATGCTCTTCCGCCCATTCTTTTTCACGATTTCGCCAGAACAGGCGGTTTTGAACGGCTCGCTGCTTTTCGATGTTGGTCAATCCGATTTCGCATAGACGGCGGAAACGCGGATGATAGAGTATGGCATAAGGGCTTTCATCGTATTTTTGGATAATGGCCCGGTACTCGGCCTCAGCTCTCTTGTAATCCCCGGTCTTATAGTAGATGAAGGCCAGCTCGTATTCAGCGGCGATTACCATCTGGTGATTTTCCGGATATCGGATCAGAAAGACTTCGTAATAATAGAGGGCGGTCTTATAGAGACTTTCGTCCATAGCTTCCTGGGCGTTCTTAAAGAACATCGCCTCGGACCACTCGGGACTGACACGATCGGGAACGCTGGCGCAAGAGACGAAAACGACCGTCAGAACGATGAGAATGAGCAGGTAGAGTCTCGACATGAATCGACGGAACCTCCGGCGCTCATCTTAAACGTCGTCGATTTCCTAATCAAGCCGGCTGGTCCGGTGTGTCGTAGACTTCATCCTTAATCGGCAGATTCTTGCGTAATTCCTTCATGAACGGCTTGGACTCACCCATAGGTGTGTACGCATCGCAGTCATCCAGAGCACGCCGTGCGACGGTGAAGTACTTGTAAAACTTCTCGTCTCCGAGCTTTTTACGCCACTTTCCCGCGTCGCAGCGGACCCGGAGTACATATTTATCATCATCCGTAAAAGTCCGCACCAATTTGCAGTGAATGCAATTGGCGCAATAAATCTTCGTTGTTCTATCTGCTGTTATGGTTTCGACCATAGGGGCTTCCTTTCTCCCTGGTTGACTCGTTATTTCCATCATCGACAGACAGGGGGGGAATATTGAGCTTCTGTGGTTCTTATCATCATCTTCTTGTCCTATAATGGCCGTCATGATCGCAACAGTCGTCAACACCATTGCCGTCATCATCGGCGGTCTGCTGGGATTATTGCTTCGGGGGCGCATTTCGGAGCGATACCAATCCGCCGTCACCGTCGGGGTCGGTTTAGTGACACTCGTACTGGGTATGAGCATGGCCATCTCGGGCGGATCGATACTTCTGGTGATTCCGTCCCTTATTCTGGGCGGTCTGGCGGGAACGGCCTTACGCATAGAAGACGGAATTCTCAAGGCCGGCAATACAATCCGGCGTATTATTTCTCCCAAAGAAGAGGGCGGCACTTTCGGCCAGGGATTCCTGGATGCCACCGTGCTGTTCTGCGTGGGGCCGATGACCATCATCGGTTCGATCGAGGCCGGCCTGCAGGGCCGCTACGATGTGATTTTTACCAAATCCGCCATGGACGGGTTTATGGCCATCATTCTGGCCGCATCGTCGGGGTCCGGTGTCCTTCTGTCCGCACTATCCGTTTTTATTGTTCAGGGCGCCCTCACCCTCGGCGCGGGAGCCCTGGCGCCGTATGTCACCGAACCGATTCTGGCCGAAATCGGTGCCCTGGGCGGCTATCTCATTCTGATGATTTCTCTGAACCTGCTGAATCTCAAGCGCGTCAAGACCGCGGATTTTCTGCCTGCAGTCCTTCTGGTGGTGCTTTTTGCCTGGGGCCGGGACGCCCTCGCTCTGGCCGGCTGAGATTAGACGGCCGAATCCGGTCGGCCGAATCCGGTCGGCCGAATCATCATCATTTCCGGGGTTTGATGCCCCAGATCCCCGAGGCGTATTCCCGAATCGTTCTGTCGGAACTGAATTTGCCGCTGCCGGCGATGTTGTATAACGCCATCTTGTTCCATCGTGGGGTGTCGGTCCATGCCTGTCCGGCCTGGGCACGGACATCCCGATACGAGGCAAAGTCTTCCAGGACGAAAAAGGCGTCCGGAACGCTGCCTTCGACTCCGTAGACCAGGGAATCGTAGATTTCCCTGAACTCGTCGTCGGTTCCGAGGGTGCCGTCCACCAGTGCGGCCAGAGCCCTTTTCAATTTCGGCTCCCGCTCCAAGACCTTCCATGGATCGTAGGCGCCGCTTTCCTTCAGCGACCGGACTTCCTGGGCGCTCATTCCGAAGATAAAGGCGTTTTGGGCGCCGGCTTCCTCGACGATTTCGATATTGGCTCCGTCCATCGTACCCAGCGTCACGGCTCCGTTCATCATGAATTTCATGTTTCCCGTACCTGAGGCCTCTTTCCCGGCGGTGGATATCTGCTGAGAAATTTCCGCCGCGGGGAAGAGAACTTCCGCGATGCTCACCCGATAATCGGGGATAAAGACGACTTTGAGCTTATCAGATACCCGGGGATCGGCATTCACTTTTTCGGCTACGGTGTGGATGAGGTGGATGATCTGCTTCGCTCTGCGGTAGCCTGAGGCCGCCTTGGCGCCGAAGAACACCGTTCTCGGCGGCATTTCAGCTGAGGGATTATCCATGAGCAGCTGCCAATCGTGGATAAGGGATAGAATATTCAGAAGCTGCCGCTTGTATTCGTGAAGACGTTTAATCTGGACATCGAACAAAGCGGCCGGATCGACTGAAATCCCCGTCAGCTTCTGTGTCAGGTCCGTCAGTCGCTGTTTGTTTTCGGCCTTGATGACCCCCAGCTGTTCCAGGACCGATGTGTCTTCAGCGTATTCGCGGAGATTTGCGACAAGGGACAGATCTTTTGTCCATTCCGGGCTGACTGTTTCGTCCAGCAATCCGGCCAGGGACGGATTGGCCTTCTTGAGCCATCGCCGCTGGGTGACACCGTTAGTTTTGTTGTTGAATTTTTCCGGCCAGAGTTCGTACCACTCCCGGAGAACCTCATTCTTGAGAATTTCGGTATGCAGGGCGGCGACTCCGTTCACTGAGAAGGACGCGGCGATGGCCAGCCATGCCATTTTCACCATTCCGTCGGCGAGGATGGACATGCGATGATGACGCTGTCTGTCCTGGGGGAATTTCTCCACGAGTACGACCATAAAACGCCGGTTGATCTCCTCAACGATCTGCATCAATCTGGGAAACTCGGAGCGAAAGAGGTCAATTGGCCATTTCTCCAGAGCTTCGGCCAGAACGGTGTGGTTTGTGTACGCGAAAGTCTTGGTGACGACGTTCCAGGACGTATCCCATCCCATGCCTTCCTCGTCCATCAACAGGCGCATGAGCTCCGGTATGGCAATCACCGGGTGAGTGTCGTTGAGCTGTATTGCAGCCATTTCATGCAGCAGAGTGAGGTCTCTTCCCTTCACTTTCTTGTATTCCCGAATGATATCCTGGAGCGATGCGGAGCTGAAGAAGTACTGCTGGCGGAGGCGAAGGGCCTTGCCTGTGGGGCCGCTGTCATTGGGATAGAGCACACGGGACAGATCGCCGGCTCGGTTCTGGGCTTCCACGGCCCGAATGTAGTCCATGTCGTTGAAAAGCTGGAGGTTGAACCCGTTGTCCGACTCAGCTTCCCACAGACGAAGTGTTCCGACGGTATCCGTGTCCCATCCGATGATGGGCATGTCGTAGGGTATGGCCTTGATGTTTTCGGTATTCACGGTCTTGAATCGATGAGAACCGTCGGGCTGCTCTTCGCTCACCACATGGCCGCCAAAGCGCACCACCGCCGTGCGGTTGCCCCGACGTACAGACCAAGGATCGCCTTTGGCCACCCAATCGTCCGGCCGCTCCACTTGCCTGCCGTCCACTATTTCCTGTCGGAACATGCCGTATTGGTATCGGATACCGTAGCCCCTGGCCGGAAGATCCAGACTGGCCAGGGATTCGATGAAGCAGGCCGCCAGACGGCCCAATCCGCCGTTGCCCAGGGCGGCGTCGGGTTCGGTCTGCTCCGCCGCGTTCAAATCCAGGCCCATGCTTTTGAGGACCTCGGCAACATCTCCCCGGAGTCCCAGGTTGATCATGTTGTTTCCCAGGGTGCGCCCCATCAGGAACTCCGCCGAGAGGTAGTAGGCCCTTTTCAGGCCGCGGCTCTTGATATCCTTTTCGCAGTCCCGCCATTTGTTCCATATCAGGTCCATCAAGGCTCGGGAGACAGCTTCGTAGGCCTGACGGTCGGTGGCTCCTTCCGTTCCGTCGCCGGTACCCCGGTCTATCCAATATGAAACACGGTCTTCGAATTTCTCTTTGTCAAGGTTCATGGCTGCTCCTTTTGTGTATGTCAGGCGGACAATGATTCGGTATGTTCGTCGATGATACGCAGCATGACAGATGGTTCGGCGACGGTCGGCAGGGATCGTATGGCATCGAAGGCTTCGACGACATCTCCTTCCCTGGCTTCATGAGTGGTAATGACACAGGGTACGAGTCCCTGGACGTGGACTTCCTTCTGGACAAAAGCGTTCATACTGATGCCTTTTGAGGCCAGCTCCGCCGTGATCCGGGCCACAACTCCGCTTTCGTCCTTCACCATGAATCTCAGATAGTAGCGATGCACGGAACTGCCGGCGTCCGCAAGGATGGCCTCGGGTCTCAGATCCGGCCAGATGGTGAGTCGGGAAAACAGCATCGGCCAGGTGCCGATGGCGATGGACAGGATGTCGGACACCACCGCCGATGCCGTCGGGCTTCCCCCGGCGCCCCGGCCGTAGTACATGGTATGTCCCACCGCATGCCCGTAGACGCTTACCGCGTTGAACGGACCGGAGACCCGGGCCAGGGGATGATTATCAGGCAGGAAGACCGGTTTGACGGCCAATTCCAATCCGTTGTCGGTTTTCCTCGCCAGAGCCACGAGTTTCAGAACGTAGCCCAGTTCCCGGCCGGTGGCGACGTCGAAGAGGTCCAGTCCGTCGATTCCT
>JARGFR010000225.1 GCA_029210985.1 Spirochaetaceae bacterium
CATCCTGCTCCGTTCGGGCCAGCTCTCTTTCGGTCTGGCGGGTTTCTTCGGGCTTGGATCCTACGCTTCGGTTCTCCTTTCCCTCAACACTCCCGTCAGCGGCTTATTGAGCATCCTTTTTGCCGGTTTGTTCACCGGAGCGGCGGCCTTCCTGCTGGGCAAGGTGATTCTTAGGCTTCGCGGCATGTATTTCGCCATCGCCACTCTGGCACTGGGTGAGATTTTCCGGGTCATCATCCGGAACTGGAAAGGCTTCGCCGGCGGGCCGGAAGGGAAGATTCTGCCCTCAGTGATTTTCGACGGCGCTCCCTGGCCTTCTTACCTGCTGACTTTAAGTCTGGTACTGGCGGTTATCGGTGTATCGGAACTGGTTCAGCACAGCCGCTATCGCTTCGGTCTGACGGCCATCCGCAACAACGAGATTGTGGCCATGAGCCGTGGTATCGATGTTCCCAATACCCTCAACCACGTGTTTTCCATCAGCGCCGCCCTCATGGGCGCCGCCGGTGCGGTGTTCGCCAATCTCTACGGTTTTGTCACACCCGAGAACACTTTCTCGGCCGACTACACCCTGCTGCCTCTGGCGATGGCCCTTCTGGGAGGTATTTACGGAACCTGGGGCCCGGTTGTCGGCGCCCTGATTCTGGGCGTTGTCGCCGAATATCTGAAACTGTTTATTCCCTACGGTCACCTGATTGTTTACGGCATCATCATCATCCTGGTGATTCTGTTTATGCCCCGGGGCTTTGTGGGACTTTTTGGTGACCTCCTGGCGCATCGCCGGTACGGCAAGGACGCCGGCGATTCCAAGGAGGCCGCGGCATGAAGGGGCTGAAAACCACGGGCCTGACCAAGGATTTCGGCGGCCTTCGGGCGGTGAACAATGTGGACTTCACTCTGGAGCCCGGACAGATCACCGGTATCATCGGCCCCAACGGAGCTGGTAAAACCACCTTCATTCATCTGATTTCCGGTGTGTATCTGCCTACCCGCGGAACTGTTGAACTTGATGGTCGGGACATAACCGCCCTGCCGGCCCATCAGCGCAGTCAAATGGGCCTGGGACGTACCTTCCAGATTATCCATCCACTGGAGAATCTGAACCTGGTGGAAAACGTGATGGTCGGCTGTATCTACGCCGGGGGATTGAAGAAGAAAGAAGCCCGCCGTAAAGCGGAGGCGCTCTGCGGCGATCTGGGCCTGGATCGACTGAATCGTCCTGTTGATGAGCTGACTGTGCTGGAGATTAAGAAGATGGAAATCGCTCAGGCCCTGGCAGCCGAACCCTCCATCCTCTTCTTGGATGAAGTGATGGCCGGACTCACCGGTGAGGAGTCCTTTGCGCTGATCGACTTCGTCAAGAAAATCGGCAGCGACCGGAATCTGGGCATCGGTGTCGTGGAACATGTGATGGGAGTCATCAAAGAACTCACCTCCAGCGTACTGGTTCTGGATGCCGGTTCGGTGATTGCCGCCGGTCCCTACGAAGAGGTGGCCAAAGAGCGCTGCGTCATCGACGCCTACCTGGGAGGGGGTGCCTGATGCTGAAGATTGAGAATATGAGCTGCGGTTACGGCCGTATTGAAGTTATCCGGAATATCAGCATCGAGGTGGGTGATGAATCGGTGGGTCTTTTCGGGCCCAACGGTGCGGGCAAAACCACCCTCATCAATGCGCTGATGGGGATAGTGAAGCCCACATCGGGCCGCATCAGTTTCAACGGACGGAACATTACCGGTATCGAGACTCATGAGGCCGCCCGTATGGGAATCGCCCTGGTGCCTCAAGAAAGGGAACTTTTTCCCCGGATGACGGTGCTGGACAACCTGGAATTGGGCTGCCTCTACATTCCCGGCAAGGCTGAGGGGATGGCCGACCGCCTGGATGCGGTGTTCGAGAAGTTCCCCATCCTCAAAGAACGCCGCTCTCAGCCGGCGGGTACCATGAGCGGCGGACAGCAGCGACAGCTGGCCATCGGCCGGGCTTTGATGGCCGATCCCAAGCTTCTGATTCTCGATGAGCCCTCCCTGGGACTGCAGCCGAGTATTGTTTCCGAACTCTACGGGAGATTGGCGGAGATGAAGAAGGACATTTCCATCCTGGTTACCGAGCAGAATGTCCGGGAATCCCTGCGGGCCGTCGACAGGGGATATGTCATGGAGAACGGCGGTGTGGCGATTTCCGGCAGTGCCGAGGAACTGAAAACCAACCCCCATGTGGTGAAAGTTTATCTGGGGCTCTCATGACGGCAAATCAGAGCACAAACACCGATGTCGGTATCGCCGGCTGGGGTATCTACACCCCGTCCACATTCATGGACGCCTCGGAATTGGCCGAAAGAACCGGGATTCCCGAGAAAGTGATTCGGGAGAAATTCGGTGTCGATCGAAAGCCGGTTCCCGGCCCTGGTGACACCACGGCGTCCATGGGGCTGGCGGCCGCAAGGGAAGCCATCGAATGCTCCGGTGTGGCCCCCGAGGACATTGACATCATCATCTGGAACGGCGGTCAGCATAAGGATTTTCCCTGCTGGCTAGCCGGCCTGGACATTGCCGATCAGCTTGGGGCGGTGAACGCCTGGTCTTTTGATATGGAGGCGATGTGCGGCTCCATGATGGCCGGCATCGAAACCGCCCGCTCGCTGATGGTGGCCAATGAGCGCTATCGCCATGTACTCCTGGTGAGCGGCTACCGCAACGGTGATTTGATTAACTATTCGGTGGCCGAAACAAGCTTCATGTTCGATCTTGGAGCCGGCGGTGCCGCACTGATGCTCAAGAAAGGACTGAACAGGAACCTGATTGCCGGAACGGCTTTCAAGGGAGACGGATCCTTCAGCCGAATGTGCACCGTGAAGGTGGGGGGCACCGGGAAGTGGCCGATGCAGTCCACCGATCCGGCGGCCCTGTATTTCACCATCGACAACCCGGATGCGTTCAAGAAGAAGCTCGGTGAGACAACCATGCCCAATTTCTTCGCGGTTATCGACGAGTGCCTGGCCGTCGCCGGACGATCTCGGAAGGACATCGACTATTTGGCCATCCTTCATTTCAAGAAATCGGCCCATGATTATGCCCTGGCCGAATTGGGTGTGGATCCTGAGAAAACCACCTATCTGAATGAGTATGGGCACATCGGTCAGAACGACCAGGTGATTTCCCTGATGGAAGGCCTGAAGGCTGGAAAAATCAAAGATGGGGACACGGTCGTGATGGTGGGAGCGGGCCTCGGATTTGTCTGGGCCGCCGCGGCTGTTGAGTGGGGAGAGAAGAAATAATGGAGAGAATCATGAATGTGAACGGAAAAGTCTGTGTTGTCACCGGAGGTGCCCGGGGCATCGGTCGTGAAATTGTCGATCGTTTCGCCGCCGGCGGCGCGAAGAAGGTTTACGCCTGTGATGTGAATATTGAAGCCCTGGAAGGCTGTGCTGAAAATGTCGCGCCTTATGTGCTGAACGTTACCGATGTGGCGGCTATCGCGAAGTTCACCGACGATGTCCTGGCCGCCGACGGAGCCATCGACGTGCTGGTGAACAACGCCGGAATCACCCGGGACGGACTCTTGCAGAACACGAGCGATGAAGAGTGGAATCTGGTTGTCGGTATCAACCTGAAGGGCGTCTTCAACGTGACTCGGGCTATCGCTCCCGGGATGGTAAATGCCGGTTCGGGTTCCATCATCAATATGGCCTCGGTGGTGGGTGTCGACGGGAATATCGGCCAGACCAACTATTCGGCCACCAAAGCCGGTGTCATCGGCATGACGAAAACCTGGTCTAAAGAATTCGCCCGCAAGGGAGCCCAGGTTCGGGTGAACGCCCTTGCCCCGGGTTTTATCGCCACGCCCATGACGGAAAAGGTGCCTCAGAAAGTGCTGGATATTATGGTGGGCAACACGGTTCTCGGCCGGATGGGCACGCCTGAGGACATCGCCAATGCCGCTATGTTCTTCGCCTCCGACATGTCCTCGTTCATCACCGGTCAGGTATTGAAGGTGGATGGGGGCCTGAAACTCTAGAACCGCCGTCGGCCGGCGGGGGAGGTAAATTATATGAAATGGGAAGCGGTATATCAGAAAAAACTTATCGGTATGGAAGAGGCGGTTCAGCGCCTGCCGAAGAGGGGTGTGGTTATAATGGGGATGGCCGCCATGGAGAGTCAGGGATTTATGTCCCGGGTACATGAGTACGCGGACCATTTCGACTTCCTGCGCGTCATCAGCTGCCTGAACATGGCCAGTTACCCCTTCTGCGAGGAACAGAAGTATGAAGGCAAGTTCCTAAACGAAAACTGGTTCTACGGCCCTTCCAACAGAATGGCTGCCAAAAAGGGCTACGATCTGGTCACTTTCATTCCCAACAACCTCCATCAGGCCGGGACCAACAAGATAAAAGCACTCAAAGATGAGGGGGTTCCTATTATATATTGGGGACCCGCCACTCCCATGCAGACGAAGACCGGCTTTTTCAACATCGGCCTCTCCAACGTCTATGAGATGGAAGTGATTGAAGCCGCCGACACCGTGGTGATGGAGGTGAACGAGAAAATTCCCTGGATTCATGGAGACACACAGGTGCACATCGATCAGGTGGATTTCTTGGTGGAACACCACCGGGAACCGCCCGCCATACCCTCGGCGGAACCCGGCGATGTGGAGAAGAGGATCGCCGCCCATATCGCCGAACTGGTGCCCGACGGCGCCACGCTGCAGATCGGCATCGGCGGCATCCCCAACGCGGTGGCCGGTATGCTGAAGGGAAAGAAACACCTCGGCATTCACACCGAGATGTTTACAGAGAGTATGATTGATCTGTTCGAGAACGGCACGATTACCAATCGCGAGAAGACCCTCTGGCCTGGTAAGTTTATCTGCACATTCGCACTGGGCAGCCGGCGAATGTACGACTGGCTGGACAACAATCCGGGCGTGATGATTCTCCGGGGCAATTATGTAAATAAACCGGAGGTACTCGGACAAAACAGTCTGATGCACAGCATCAATACCGCCATGTCGGTGGATCTGACGGGCCAGGTGAGTTCCGAGGCCATCGGGCCGATTCAGTACTCGGGTACAGGGGGTCAGCTGGATACCCACCGCGGTGCTCAGCTCTCGGCAGGCGGAAAGGGCATCATCGCCCTGAAATCCACCGCCAAGAAGGGAACCATTTCCACCATCGTGCCCACCCTGGCCGCCGGAACCATGGTGACCGTACCGCGTCAAGACCTGGACTGGGTGGCCACCGAGTATGGCGCGGTGCAGCTCAGAGGCCGGACCGTGGCCGAGAGGGCGAGAAAGCTGATTTCCATCGCCCACCCGGACTATCGGGATGAGCTGGAGAGGGCGGCCCGGGAGATTGGATACTTACATTAGGAGGAGAATGAGCATGAGCAAAGTCTTTATAGCCGCCGCCAAGCGTTCGGCCATCGGAGCGTTCGGCGGCAGTCTCAAGGATATGAAAGCTCCGGCCATCGCCGCCGAGGTGATAAAAGGAGCCTTGAACGCCGCTGGTGTCCGGCCTGAGGAT
>JARGFR010000226.1 GCA_029210985.1 Spirochaetaceae bacterium
GTCTCTCCTCCTGGGTGGGTTTTCCCGTCTCCGACGACATAGATTTCTCCGGAGGTTTGAGGATCTACCAACCCGTCTCGACCTTATGGACGGACGCTCCGATAATCCACGGACTCCAGATCGGATTGTTTGCGTCTTTAGGCTATTCTTTTTCGGAATAATCTAGAATCAAAAGCGGAGACCTGGCACCGCCTCGTCTTCTTCCAGACCGCAATTCTTGTTCAACAGCAGAATCATGATAATCCAGGTGGATGTATCCAGCAGTGCGGTCATCATGAAGAGAATCGGCAGTATGGGCGCCAGAATAAGCCAGCCGTCATCCAGACCCCGCCCGTAAAGTCCCCCCATCATTATCAGAGCCCCGGCAAGTCCGTTTACCGGTGCTGCCGGCAGGGCAAAAGAGATGAGAAATGAGAACAGGGCGGTCCAGGCCGCCTGGAAGAGAGTGATTTCCAGACTGGAATAGGATCGAATCACCGTCATCATGCAGAATGCCGTCACCATCGCTGTTCCGGCCCTGGCGAACATCAGGTAAGTCGGTGCGGTCAGTGCGGCGTTCTGTCTGGAGATGTTAAGATTCTCTTTGAGATGCATGGAGAGATTTCCGTAGTTGAACAACGGTGAGGCCGAAACCGCGGCTCCCAGAAGCGCACCGGACATTCCCTTCATGGCCCGCCAAGGTGATTTTCTGCCTCCTGCGAGCCACAGAATCAGCGGATAGACACCGACGACCAGAACCAATGTTATTCCCATCAGAATCCCCAACATAGGAAGAAATCGCTGGAAATCGACAATTCTACGTATCCCCAATACCACCCCGGTGGTGAATACGGCCAGGAATCCCGGCATGAGGATCAAAAGGTAGCGGTTGGCTCTGTAAATCAGGCGGGAAAGGGAGTCAAATAAATTGTAGGCGGGTTCGGAGATTTCTCTGTCATGATGAAAATGCCATCCCAGCAGGAACGCCGGCACCATAATGGGCAGCAGGAAAGACGAATCTCCCACCAGGGTTCTGAATCCGTTTCGGGTGACCGTGTTCCTGATCAGGTCCACAAGACCGGAGGTTTCGATTTCCGGAGCCGTCCCAGGTATCACCGGTATACGTCCGAAACCGATGAACCATGCGGCGAGAGTTCCCAACAGTGCGAAAACCGCTCCGGAAATCACCGCATAGACGGCGGCCTTCCACAACACCCCCCCCAATTTCCCGATCCGACGAAGACGCGTGACGGCGATGGGCAGTGAAAAGAAAACCAACGGCAGAAGGAGATAAAGTCCCAGGCGATGGGTGATTTCCGCAACGACGCCGACAGCATCAAATAAACGATCGCCGCCTCCCAAGACCAGGCCTGCGGCTAGGCCGATCCCGATGCCAAGGAGATATCGATAAGGTGCTTTCATTTTTTTTCCTTTAGAAAATTGAGTTGACGATTCCCGAACCGCCGAAGGGACGGCGTCCGTCGGAATATCGGTACCACCGGCCCCGTAGTTTTGCGGGACGTTCATCCCATTTTTCCAGAACGGCAGATGTAAAACCTTCGGCATCGGGCGAACTGCTGGCGAAACCACACGCCCACACCGATGGATCGGTTTCACGTATGACGGCGCCGCCGAATCCCGCGAACGCACCTTCCGCCAGGGCGTCCAGCGGACTCTGACTACCACCGATTCGATGAGGAAGCACCATTCCGAGAAAGCCCCCTGATGTTCGAAGGGGGGGGAGTACCTCGCGAGTCAGGGCGACCGATCCTTTCACCGACTGCTCGAGCATGGCTTCAATGTCGCCGCTACCGGCTTCGGAAAAGGCCATCCGTGCCGGAGACGCCTGTCGAAGTATCCAAACGGCATCGATACGCCCATAAATTCGGATTGTTTCACGTACTACGGCTTTCGTGGAAAACCAGGAGGACCGGTTCCAGGTGAGCACCGAGAGATTCGGAGTCCCTGTTTCACTCTTGTCGGTTTCTTTTCCGGCGACAGGCGCTACCACGCGAGAGCCCCGGGCCAACAGTTTTTCAATAAGTTTCCGGCCTGTCAGCGTTTCGCTCCCTGTAACCAGCACCACCTCATTCATGGGCGTAGTCTACTTCCCGCCCGAATTCCCGTCAACGAGCCTTCTCCAGAAGCTCGTCAAAGCGGTATTCGGCCTGTCGGTTTGCATCGCTCCAGGATTGCATCAACCGTTTCATCCGCATCGTCATTCCCATCCTGCCGAACAGGCCGCGGGTGTCGGCGGCGGCCGTCAGTACAAGGGCTCTAAGGGTGGCGTTCCATCCCTCTTTGTTATACCAGTGTGTGCCGTCCCACCAATGAACACCGCAGGATGAGCGGATTTCCGGAGATTCCATCAGACTTCGCAGGGTCTCCCGGGAGGTTTTCTTCCGCCTGAACCAGATTTCGTCGGCCAGGACGGTTCTCAGCAGGCTGACCTCCCAGGGCGCGTCCACAGGAAGGATTCCCGGTATCCATTTATCCAAGCCCCAGGCGTCCCATGTCTCAAGGGACGACCTCTCCGTGCAGAGAGAGATCAAACTCGATATGACGGCCCAGGAGGCAAGGAGAAGCGCTTCGTTGACATCTTCCGAATCAAAACGTCGGTTCAGACGACGTCTGATTCCTCCGCCGAAGAGACGCTGATGTCCTGCCGAAACCTTGAGTCGGCGTCGAAGCATTTTACGAGCTTCCCCGACATCCTCAAGGTGGCCGACTCCATGAATCTCGCCGTCGGCTGCAACCAGATCAGACAGCCGTGCGTCGAGTATGGCGTCGGTCGTCGGCCATTTCGGATGTTTTCCGGAAGCAATATCCGCAGTCAGATCGGCCAGAAGTTCAGGGGAAACCAGCGCCTCCAAGGTGTTTCGAATCGGCCTCAGCCGAATATCTTTGATCGCCTCGTCGGGGTCCGGAGTACCGCAGCCGTTGAGCTCGGCGGCCAATCGCCGCCACATTCCGTCCGGATCGTCGGTGATGAGCCGGAAGTCGAGGAAGACCTGCCGTCCAAACCCATCGATGACAACCTTGAGTCCGCGATCCCGCAATTCCTTGGCGGCTCGAATGAACCAAAGGCCTGTAACGAGTTCCCTCAGGAGCAGCCAGGCGTCCTCCGGTGCCTTTTCGATGCCCAGAGCGGATGCCAGATCATCATGGACGGCAGCGGTCTTGTGTATCGATCCCGCGGCGCGTTCAAACGCGTTGTTCACCAGCACAAGGGATCGTTCCGAGCCGGAAGCATTGGAAAAAGCGAAAACATTCTCGTTGACGCCATGTTCGCCGATCAGATCGTAGAGACGGAAGGATTCGGCACCGGCGAAAACATGACGCCGCGCCAAGAGAGGAAAAATCTCTCGTTCATGCCTGGCGATAAGGTCGTCATCAGGATGCTCATCCCGATAGGCCCGAACGTACTCCATGCCGTATTTTTCCGAAAGCCCTTCGACTTGTCCGTGTCCCACCATCGGCAGACCCGGCAGAGTGGCCAGAAGCGTGCAGGCGGCAAAATAGCGATCATCCTTGCCGAACTGCTCAACCGCGGTTTCTTCATCCGGGTTGTTCATGAAGTTGACGAAGCGTTGGAGAATTCCCGGATCGAAGACAATGGTTTCCTTGATGAGATCACGATATTCGGCGTTCTTTTTGTCCCTCAGCATGTTCATGAACGCCGAGTTGTACACCCGGTGCATTCCCAGGGTTCGAACAAAATATCCTTCCATCATCCAGAAGGCCTCAGCGAGGAGAAGCGTTCCCGGCACTTCGGCGGCAACTCTGTCCACCACCTCCCTCCAGAATTCCGTCGGACATGCCGCAAGGAACTCCTCGTCGCTCAATGCATGTTCCGAACGGGAAGGAATCGCGCCGCCCGCACCCGGCGCCGGGTACCATAGACGCCGGATGTGCTTTCTCGCCAGAACCATTGCGGCATCAAACCGAATGATGGGGAAATTACGGGCGACGTGAAGGATATCCTCAATCACCGCTTCCCGGGCTTCGGGATTCAGGAAGTCTATTTGCGCTGTGTCGTTCCATGGCATCGTCGTGCCGTCGTTTCCATGATAAACGTAGTCGACCCGACCTGTTGCATTTTCGGTTCTCTTGAACACCACCGCAGCGTCGGTTCGTTCCCAATAGTGATCTTCCAGTCGGATATCCACCCTGGAATCCACGGAGAGGTTTTCCGATTCAAAGCGATAACCGGGATAAGGGCAGTTCTCCACCGCAAGCAGGCGATCGGGATACTGACGAACCCAATCGGAATCGATGCCCACATGGTTTGGAACCATGTCGCTGGAAAGCCGTATACCGTACCTTTCGGCGTTGTCTCGAAGTCTTTCCAGGGCTTCCCAGCCCCCCAGTTCTCCGGCGATTTCGTACCCGAAGAGCGAGTAAGCCGAAGCATGAGCTTCGGGGTTTCCCATTCGTCTCTTGATTTCCCTGCTGGCTGCGCTTCGCTCCCACAAACCGATCAGCCACAGGGCGTTAAAACCTCGGGAGGCAAGCAGCGAGAGCTCTTCCTCGGGAATGGCATCCAGTGTTTTGATGGGCCGCTGGTAGCGCCGGGAAAGCTGATCCAGCCATACCAGGACATTTTTGGCCATCAGTACCACTCTCGGCATCCAGTCGTCGTCCCGGCTGAAACGTGCGTATTCGTCCAGGTCGGCAAAACCCGGTCTTTGAGCCGGCCCCGGCCCGTGGAACCTTGGCCGTGTCTCCTCTTCGATCATGTCCAGCGCACCGATGAGACCGGCGGCCCAGTCTCCCAGGACTGTTCCCCATCTGGAGAGAATATACAGGAGCTGGTCCTTCACTGAGTTCGGGGCGATGTCGATTGGCCGTCTCAGGGATGCAACAGGGGGGAGATCTTCAGGAGTCCTGGCCGGTTTCGACTTGTCGTCGGAAACCACGACATTCCATGCTTCCGGTGCAATCTGGTTTCGCTTCTCGCCATACTCGTCGAAAAGTCGGCCGAATGAGGCAAAAGCCGGATCTGAAACCGCGAGGTTGATGAGCGTCCAGTTTTTTACAGTCCATTCCCGCCCTGATCGGCGAGGTCCCGTCCGGCGAATCGATTCTCCGGGAGTGCGGCGGCCGTGCCAGACCGCATCGTCAGGGAAGGACTTCATAATACCTTCCAGGACAGTATCGGTTTCCTTCCCGCTGATCTGTTCCTCCATCGCCTTGAGCACCCCCGGTTCATAGGGCTCCTTTTCAGACGCGAAATGGGACATCAGCAGGCGCCAGGCGGTGATAATGTGGGCCGCGCCGTAGAGATCCGACGGAGAGGGTGCATCGCCCGGGTATATTTCGGCATACCGGGATGCGAGAACCCTGGCATCCCTGGGGCTGTTCATCGTAAACCGACCTCTCTTGTCATAGCAGTCATTTGGCAGTCCCAAGGCCTGTCGGGCCTTTCGACCGATAGGGACTGCGGGTCGGGGTGTGGTTACAGTCATTTTCTGCCTCCAGGGAAAT
>JARGFR010000227.1 GCA_029210985.1 Spirochaetaceae bacterium
GCAGTTCGAGATGACTAGATCGGCGATGCCGTCGGCGACTGGAAGATGCTCAATTTCTCCGAGCCGGAATTCCACGTTGGTATAATCGTTCTTTACCGCGCTGCTTCGAGCACGGGTCAGCATTTCCGGGGTCATGTCCACACCAATCACCCTTCCCGCAGGGCCCACTCTCCGGGCCGCAAGAAAACTGTCGAAACCGGCGCCCGAGCCGAGGTCGACGACAGTGTCACCTTCGTTGATTGCTGCCAAGGCGGTCGGGTTTCCGCAGCCAAGGCCCAGATTTGCACCTTCGGGGACCGCTTTCATTTCCCCCTCTGTATAGCCGAGACCGGAACTGATCGCTTCCGCCGAGGATGCGCCGCAGCAGGAGCCTCCCCCGCATCCGCAGGAGGTGCTTTCCCGCGCAATTTCCCCATATCTCTCTCTTACCGCCGCTTTTCTCGTTTCGTCATTCATAAAAATTACCCTGTGTATTATGCCCGATTCGATCCGGCCTTGGCCAGAGCACTCAAAACACCATGGCAATTGACTTTATGCCCGCTTTAGCGTATGGTCGGCCCATCAGCTGTGATTCCCTCACTACCACCCCACCACCCACCCGGAATCCAAAGCGAGGAAATTTTTTTTTGACGACTTTTGAAGACTTGGGCCTGAACCCGGCCCTGCTCGAAGCCATCGGCGCGCGCGGTTTTGAAACACCCACGCCGATACAGGCTGAAATGATTCCGTTCCTGCTCGGCGAAAATCGGGATGTGACGGGACTCGCCCAGACCGGTACCGGAAAAACCGCCGCTTTCGGTCTCCCCATACTCCAAACCATTGATACCGCCGATCGACGAACACAAGCCCTCATCCTTGCTCCTACACGGGAACTCTGCATGCAGGTGTCCCGGGAAATTACCGACTACGGCCGCAAGATCAGCGGACTGCGCACCACAACGGTGTACGGCGGTGCCGCCTTCGGTCCCCAAATCCGAGATCTCAGGGCCGGCGCCCATGTTGTGACGGCCACTCCCGGCCGGCTCAAGGATCTGCTGGAAAAAGGCATTGCCGATCTCTCGTCCCTGCGCTACCTCGTGCTCGACGAAGCCGATCAGATGCTGGATATGGGTTTTAAAGACGATTTGGACGCCATCCTGGAAACGGCTTCGGCACAGCGCCAGACACTGCTTTTTTCCGCCACCATGCCCCCGGAAGTGGCTCGTATCGCCAAGAACTACATGAACAATCCGCATGAGATTGTAGCCGGCGACAAGAATAGGGGTGTCTCCACCGTGGATCACCAATTCTTTCGCGTTCATGCCAGCGATAAATATTCGGCGCTCCGACGTCTTATTGACGTTCAGCCCGGACTGTACGGCATCGTATTCTGCCGAACCCGCGATGCCGTCAAGGACATCGCTCATAAATTGGCCAGGGATGGATATGCCGCTGACTCACTCCATGGGGAACTATCCCAGGTGCAGCGTGAATCGGTGATGCGCCGGTTCCGTCAAGGGAATCCGTCTTTGCTGGTGGCCACGGACGTCGCCGCACGAGGCTTAGACGTGGACAGCCTGACTCATGTCATTCACTACGATCTACCGGATGAAATATCGGTCTACAACCATCGAAGCGGCCGAACAGGCCGGGCCGGGAAATCCGGATCGTCACTGGCCCTGGTCCACATGCGAGAGCACCATAAGATACGCCGCATTGAGGGTGTCCTCGGGCGCAAGATCGAAGAGGGCCGGATTCCCGGTGGAAAGGAAATCTGCGAGAAGCGTCTTATGAACCTCATAGACGGCGTTGTCGCCGTTGAGGTAAACGACGAAGCCATTGAGCCGTATTTGGAAGCCCTGGCGGTAAAACTCGACGGTTTCGATAGAGATGCCCTGCTTCGGAAATTTCTCTCGGTGGAGTTCAACCGCTTCCTGGAAGAATACGGCAGTGCGCCGGATCTGAATCCGCCGCCCCCGCCTAAACGAAGTCGGCGCGATGCCGAAAAATTCTCCAATGGGTCCGGTGATTTTCAGCGTGGAGCACGCCCGTCGGGAGGCATGGTGCGGCTGCGCATCAATCTGGGCCGCAGACAGTCGGTTCTGCCGCCTCAGATAATCGGTTTGGTGAATCAGGCGACCCATTCCCGGGATATCCGACTCGGACGGATTGATATCGGCACGGATTGGACCGACGTCCAGGTGGACGGGGCCATGGCCGAACGCGTGGAGAGTGCTCTTCGAGGATTCGATTATCGCGGCGTCTCCATCAGAGTGGAGAAAGGACGCGCCCCAGTGCCGCATCCTCGCGGAGGTTCGTCCTTTAAGGGTAAATCCCGGGGCGGTAAACAGCCGAGCCACTATAAAGGCAAAGGAAAAGTGAAAGGACGTTGATGGAGCCTTTTGGGGTATTAACCTTATTTCGGAGCCATTCGATCTATCAGCGACGCCGGATATCCCCGGGATTTCATCTTCCGACGGGTCGGTCCGGTTCTCCAGGGGCATCGGTGAATACTCAGCGTCTTACGAAGAGGTTCCAACATCATGTAGCGAGCGGCCGGATCTCCATCCCGGGACTGGCCGACACTGCCCGGGTTGGCCAGATGCGGAACCCCGGAATATTTCAGTTCCTCACCATATTCCAATCTGATAAAACGCGCCCCTGACCGGGCGTCATAGGCCCAGACACCGGGCAGATGGGTGTGTCCGATGAGTGTGAGGGATGTTTCAGCCCGCCTGAGGACGCCGGCGGCGTCTCTGTCGTTCAGCACATAACCCCAAATCGGTTTTGCCGGATCTCCATGGGCGATGGTCACCGAATCCCTGATAATGATTTCCGGGAGACCGGATAGAAACGATTTCTGCTCGGATGTCAGGACCCTCCGATGAATTTCCGCGGCGATGCGGGCTTCGTCGTTGAATTCCTCGATGTCCATTCTACCGCTGGCCGCCCAGTCGTGATTGCCGACCACCATGACGGCGTTGAGTTTCCGCAGCATTTCCAAGCAAGGCCCGGGATCGGGACCGTATCCTGCCACATCTCCCAGAACCCAGATATCCTGATAAAGACCGGCGGCGTCCTTGAATACAGCCTTGAGAGCTTCCAGATTCCCATGAACATCAGCGATAATCAGAACTGGTCGACGCATAATTCCTCCGAAGTCATTATATTATGTGTCAACTGGAGGGTACTCAACTGTTAGATCGCTTACGTTCCCGAATGGGCGAGAAATTTGCCGATGTGTGGGTATTGCTGTCGGATACCGACCGGTTTGTCTCTCGTGCCAAATTGATGCACCGTTATGAGCGTCAGCTCCGGGAATGGCGTGCCGCACTTCAGCAGTCTCGGGGAGACTTGGATCGGACGGCATCGATTCGGGACGAAATCATCGTCTTCCGACGAGCACGCCGGGCTGAGGGATGGGAGCTCAGGCTGGGTTCCCTGGATATTCAAGTGAAAGGATTTCGCGGTGATGATGCGACCGCAGTCGGGTTCAACCGCATGGTATTGATGGTTGGCGACGAAGGGGAAGTCCGGTATATCGTGGGCACGGCGAACCACATTCAACTCGATGAAGATTTGAATATGCAGCTCCGTAATACGCCGTCCGCCGGCTCTCTGGAACCGCATTACCTTTGGTATAGACGCACAGAAGGTGTGATTGAACTGGCGGGTGCGGACTCACAAACCAAGGAGTCCCAGGAACGATTAAAAAAATACGTGGAGGAGCATAAATCCGATCTGGTAAGAGCTCTGTACAAACTTCACTGAGTTATTTGTCCAAATTCTGAGCTTGCAGGAAGGCGTCGACGACAGCGGGATCGAATTGTGTTCCGCTATTGTTTTTAAGTTCGGTGATGGCTTCTTCACGACTCATTGCTTTACGGTAAGGTCGAGTATTGGTCATGGCGTGGTAGGCATCAGCCACAGCGACAATGCGGGCAATCAAAGGTATTTCTTCACCTGCCAGTTTCCTGGGATATCCTGTTCCGTCCCAGTGCTCCTGATGAGCCCAGATAATTTCCGAAACGTCCTTGAAATTGGAAAATCCTTCCAGGAGCTCTTTTCCGAGCTTTGCATGACACTCCATCACTTTTCTTTCTTCATCTTCCAAGTAAGTTTTCTTCAAGAGGATGTTGTCGGGTATTCCGATTTTCCCGATATCGTGCAGCAGCAGGGAATCTTTGAGGGTCTGGTCCTGCTCAATTCCTAATTCTTTAGCGATCAGGGAGCCGATTTCCAGGACTTCCCGGCTGTGAGTGGCGGTTTCCGCATCCCTGAATAATAGAGTCTGTGCAAAACTCAGGCGCAGTTCGTCTATACGCTGGTCCAACACCGCGGCATTTACCGCGGACCTGTGCAGCTCCCGGGCGGTGATTAAATTCCTGATACGGGCGTCCAGTTCTCTGACATTGATGGGTTTGTTCAGATAGTCATCCGCACCGATACCCAATGCGATCAGCTTCGGATCGTCACCGGCTTTGGCGGTGATCATGATGACACAAATATCCCTCAGATCTTCGTTTTCGCGTATGGCTCCGAGGAGCTCGTACCCGTCCATTTTTGGCATCATAATGTCGGTTACCACAAGATCGATATCCTCGACTTGAAGCAGTATCTCCAATGCCTCCAGCCCGTTGGCGGCGGATATCACCACATGCCCCATCCGTTCCAGCAATCGGGTGATATACCTTCTCAGATCGTCATTATCCTCGGTGATGAGAATTCGATGCCCGTTGGTTTTTCTGACCAGTTCCTGTGTCCGTTTTTCTTCTAAAGAAGCCGAATAGGTCTGCCCCTCCACGGCTGCAAGTTCACTGACAGGAATCCGTGAGTAGTCTCTTTTCCGTCTATCGTTGGATCGTCTGTCCTCGGGTCCCCATTCAGACAGCCGGTTTCTTCGATCGGTTTGACGGCGTTCGACAAAAGCGTGGGGTTCGAGTTCCGTCAGGTTCGTCGGTATTTCGACGGTGAAGACAGTACCGATATCCAGAACACTCTCCACCTTGATGTTGCCGTGCATCAGGTGCACCGACTCTTCGACAATGGCCAACCCCAGACCGGTCCCCTCATGTTGTCGGGTGGAGGTGCTGTCCACCTGTTCGAATCGGCTGAATATCTTGGAAAGATGGGATTCGGGGATTCCGATACCGGTATCGGCGACGGTGAGTATCATCATGTTATGACGCCGCGAAAGACCGACCGTTAAACCACCGGTTTCGGTGAATTTCACGGCGTTCCGTATCAGGTTTGTGATTATCCGCTCATAGCGATCACAATCAATGAAAATCTGAATATCGGTTCTTTCACCGGTCTCATAATCCATAGTCAGTCCTTTTCGGGCCGAAACTTCTCTGAAAAGCGACACGACATCTCCGGTGTACTCGTTCAAATTGACCGAGGAAAGCCTCAGATGAACCTTACCGGCTT
>JARGFR010000228.1 GCA_029210985.1 Spirochaetaceae bacterium
ATCGCCTCATGGAATGACATCATGAACGAACTGGGATTGGACACCATCTCCGCCGGGGGCACCATCGCCTGGGCGATGGAAGCCGGAGAGCAGGGTTTGAGGAACACCGAACTCCGATTCGGCCGAACCGACAACATCGCATCCATTCTGGACGATATCGCTTATCGCCGGGGAGAAGGTGCCGATCTGGCCGAGGGCTCGAGGTCACTGAGCCGCCGATATGGCGGTGGGGATTTCGCCATTCAGGTCAAAGGACTGGAATGCGCCGCCTATGATCCGAGATCTGCCTGGGGGCACGGACTCGGGTACGCCGTTTACAACAAGGGCGGCTGTCATCTGGGATCTTTTCTCGTCGGTCTTGAACGGATTTTGGGGTACATGATGCCGCACATCACCATGGGAAAGGCCCGGTGGGTCGCCTTCATGGAGAATCTTTACGCCGGAGTGAATTCTCTGCAGGTGTGTCAGTTCACCATCTACGGTCTGCTCACCGAGCCGCCGATACCCCGTCTTCTGCCGCGTTTTGTTTTGAAGATCGCCACTGCCGCCTTTCCTCGCCTGGCTATCTCGCTACTTTCATTCGGTCACCGGCACTCCCATGAATAAGTGGGATTTTTTTCGATCCGGTGAACGCATCATCAAACTTGAACGCCGGATGGCCGTGGAGATGGGTCTTGATCCCAAGGACGATACCCTGCCGGGCCGGTTCACCCTAGGAGTCGATGCGGTGCCGATTCAGCCTATGGTGCGATCCTACTACAAGGTCCGAAACTACGCATCCGACGGAGGACCGTCGGATGCGGATATGGCCCGCCTGATGAAGGATCGGACACAACGACGATCCGTCCATCCGTCATTCCGGCCGCTCAAAAGGCTGTACTGCACCGTTATATTGGGTGTTCTCGGCTGGTTTATTCCGGCCGTCGCATGCCGATGGTCATCGGTGCGCGATGAGGTGTCGCATTTCCCGGAAGGTTTCAAATTTCGCTTTGGCGTATCACCTGATGGTCCTTCGGTGGCCTTCCGTCGGTCAGGGGACCGTCTGAAACGCATCCAACCCGGTGAGACGGCGATGGATATGGATGTGACTCTTAAAAGTCTCGAAGCCGCCTGGCTTTTATTCTCCTTCCAGGAGAGCACATGCACCAGCGAGGCGAGGGGACGCTTGGCCGTGAAGGGTGGACTCAACCACTCATGCACGTTCATTCGACTGATGGACAAAGTGGAAATCCTGCTTCTGCCTCGATTCATCGCGAGGCGGGCGGTGAAGAAATGGGAGAAAGTGGCATGACTCACCTGTTGTGCGGACGGGGCATGCTGGCCCAATTGCATTTTGAGTTGGAATTGATCGGGTCGAAACGGCCGGCAATCATGCACATGGCTCGGGATCGCCGTAAGGCCCTTAGGGCTGCGCGTCTGCTCTCGAGAGTGGACGGGCGGAGTATTCCGGTTTGTCGACAGGATGTGCCGGCGGACAGTGATTTTCTGATCCTGGCCGGCGGGCGAACCTTGGCCGATATGACGGCGCATGACCCAAGGCGGCGTGCCCTTGTTCCTCTGGGGGACTCGGACCTGGACGGACTGGACGAACCGTTGGTGGATTTCCTCGTACTGGACGCATCCTTTATTTCCGCCGGCAGTCATCTGGATGATTTTTTCGACTCCTTCTGTCGGTTCCTTGCACCCGAAACAGGGGAGGGCGGCTTCAGGCACTTCGTCTCGGGCCTTGCCGGCCGGCGTTTGCCGACTTTTCGATTTTCGACAAAAACGAAAGTGCGTGCCGGGGATTCGGCTTTGAACCAACTGCCTCGTCTGTTGGATGAGAAGAGGATATGCCGACCTCTGCTGATGACCGATACGGGTATCGTCAACGCTGGTATTCTGGAAACGGTCCGATCCTGCATGGGAGACAGGGATGTCGAGGTGTTCGACGGCATACCCCAGGATTCCAGTCTTGCCATGGTGAATGACATCAGCCGAATATACAATGATACCGACCGAGACGGCCTGATCGCTCTGGGCGGCGGTTCGGTCTTGGATACGGGCAAGGGTGTCTATCTGAATGTATCCACCGGCAGCGACGATCTTTCCAACTGGGCAGGATCGGACATCATCCCGGAGCTCAAAGTTCCGTTCATTGCCATACCCACCACTTCGGGAACCGGGTCTGAAATGACCAAAGCCGCGGTCATCTACAATCCTCTCATCAAGCGGAAGATGCTGTTCATTTCGTCGAACCTGGCGCCTGACGAGGCCATCCTGGACAGCCGACTGACGGCCACTCTGCCGCCTCATATCACATCGGTGACCGGAATGGACGCCCTCTCTCATGCTGTCGAGGCTTACACCTGTCTGGGGAAAAATCCGATCAGCGACCGCTTGGCTTACCGGGCCATCGAACTGCTGCGGGATCATCTGGAACCGTGTCTCTCGGATCCGGGAAATCTGACCCATCGGCGTGCCTTGGCGACGGCGTCGAATATGGCCGGAACGGCATTCTCTAACTCCATGGTGGGTATGGTGCACTCCATCGGCCATTCTGTCGGAGCCATCTGCCATATCCCCCACGGGGCATGCAAGTCGGTATTCCTGCCGGCGGCGTTGGAATACAATTTTTCGGTCATCGAACCTCTTTTGTCCGAGCTCTATCACGCCATTGTCGATACCGTCGGGGCGGCGGCCGAACCCTTGGCGAATTTGAACGACACACAACGGGCTCACGGAATGGTCCTCGCCATCCGGGAATGGAATTCTCGACTCAAGGAGGCCACCGACGGCCGTCATCCCGGAGGATTGGACGATCTCATGGTGGGCGAAGAGCATTATGATGAAATCGCCAGGACCGCATTGGGTGACGCTTCCATCGCATACAACCCGGTTGAACTGCGGTATCAGGACATCCTGGAAGTTCTTAGCCGCTGCCGATAATGCTTTTTAAAAGGGTCTTTTGCTGCCCCGGCTGGGCATGGAATAGTCGGAAGTATTTCGCATTCTTCGCTCATCCCCTCATCATGTTAGCAAGTATAGGAAGAATTGAGATACAATAAGCTCAATTCCTCAAGACAGGAGAAAACCCCTGAACCGGCAGAATAACGATGAATACATGACTTATCCCTACCGCTGGGTGGTTCTCGGTGTCTTTATGTTCACCAACCTGACGATTCAGCTGTTATGGATCAGCTTTGCTCCGATTACAGGATTGGCTTCCGTATTCTACGGCGCGGACGATCTGAAAATCGGTCTTCTGTCCATGATGTTCATGATCGCCTTTGTTCCTCTGTCCATTCCGGCTTCCTGGGCTATTGATACACTGGGTTTCAGAAAATCCGTGGGAATCGGGGTTATCCTGATGGGTGTCTTCGGGGTTCTCCGAGGATTCGTCGGAAATAACTATTCTCTGGTACTTGCAGCAACATGCGGTCTGGCGGCGGCCCAACCTCTGCTGCTCAATTCCTGGACGACGGTATCGGCAAAATGGTTCGCCGGAAACCAGAGGGCAACCGCAGTGGGACTGATAACACTGGCCAATCTTGTCGGAACAGCGGCGGGAATGGTTGCAACACCGATTCTTGTGGACTCAGGGACATCAATTGACAAGGTTCAGCTGCTCTACGGTGTCATAGCCGCCGCGTCTGCCATCCTGTTCCTGGTTCTGGCCAGAGAGGAGCCGAAGTCGCCCCCTTCAGAAGACGCGACCCAGACACGGGCTCTGGTTCTGGACGGCCTGAAAAACGCATTCAGGTCCCGGCGATTCTGGTTCACGCTGGCGGTGGCATTTGTCGGTCTGGGAATTTTCAATGGTGTATCCACATGGATTGAAAGCATTATCAGACCCAGAGGATTCGATCCCGCCGCCGCCGGTACGACCGGAGCGATCATGATCGTCGCTGGTCTGCTTGGAGCGGTGATTCTTCCGGCATTTTCAGACAAACAGCAGAAGAGACAGAAATTTCTCTATATCGCACTGGCGGGGGCAGTTCCGGGTCTGTTGGGACTGACTTTCGCACCGACATTGATACTTCTGTTGATCTCAGCCTTTGTACTTGGCTTTTTTCTGGTGAGCGCCCTGCCTGTGGCCATGCAGTATGCCGCGGAGGTGACGGCCCCAACACCGGAAGGGACATCCAACGGGCTGATACAGCTCTTCGGTCAGGGCGCGGTGGTGTTTGTCTATGTGATGGAATCAATGAAGACAGAGAACGGCTCTTTTACACCGTCTCTGCTGTTTGCCGTATTCATGCTGATTTTCGGTCTATTTTTCGTCAGCCGAATGATCGATACCCGGCTGTTACCTGCTGAGTGAAGCTGCTCATACCGCCACCCGGAATCCTGGATAGACCCGGCTGCCGCCTTAGTAGATCCGGATAAGTCAAAGCTGTCGCTGTTCCCATTATCCTCAATTGTCGATAATTGATTTATGATTGCGTTGATTTCCTTCCTTGGAATCCTCTTTCTTTCTCTTACTGTCGTCAGAATTGCCACGGTTATGCTTCGGCTCACCGGGCTATCCAAGGATATTGCTCAATTCCAGGCACGCAGTGCCTTCACCACCACCGGTTTCACTGCTCAGGAATCGGAAAACATCATGAATCATCCCATGAGGCGGAAGATTATTCAAAACCTGATGGTGATGGGAAATGTGGGATTTGTCTCTTTCGTATCCTCGCTTGTCCTCACCATGCTCAGCGGCAATGAAACAGTTCATCTTCTACTGCGCCTCGTGATTCTTGTCGGCGGATCGCTGCTGCTGTTCATCATGTCGCGCTTACCTTTTTTTGACTCGTTGATCAGTTGGGTGATCAGGAACGCGCTGAAGAAGAATATCCGACTTTATCGGAAAGACTATGAAAACCTACTGTCTCTGGCTCGGGACTTTGAGGTGATTAAGGTTCGTTTGAATTCTGATTCCTGGATGACGGATATTCCACTCAAGAATTTAGGCCTGCCCGATGAGGGTATCCTGGTAATCGGCATACATCGTCAGGACGGATATTTTGTCGGTTCGCCGCGAGGGGAAAGCGTGGCCTATCCCGGGGACGAAGTCGTACTCTATGGACGGGAAGAGCCGTTAATGGAGCTGACCGAACGGCGGTCCGGGAACGCCGGTGACTTACAGCATATGGCTAATGTCAAACGTCAGCGCATGCTCGAGGGCCGCCGTACTTTGTCCGAGAGAGCCTCGGAGAAACACGGTGCGGATTCCGGCATCCTGGGATCCGCCCTGCGTCGACTCAACCGTCGGAAATAGACGGAACCTTATCTGCCGCTTCTCCCATCAAAGGGATGATCCGGGAGTTTGCGGACCTTCGACCGGCGTTTACGCCGTTCGGGAATCATGTCTCTCATGGATTCCAGTTTGCCGAAGCACAAGAGCCGGTCGTTGGCTTCCAACACCCG
>JARGFR010000229.1 GCA_029210985.1 Spirochaetaceae bacterium
GGATTGTATCGGCGTGCAGCCAGACTGATTCCCGCGCTGATTATCTGGTTTGCCGCTCCCGCTTTTCTCACAGGTATGCCGCAAGTTCTTCATTTCGTCCGAATCCTGGCGGCATTGTCCATGATTGTCACTCTGATTCAATCCGTCGTGAACTTCCTCTCCTTCGCGAACTCCATTTACGACAAACGTTATGATTCCAAACGTCGACCTATCAAGGGCATCATCCAGGCTATCCAGGTCGCCGTCATTATTTCGGGACTGCTGTTGGCCTTCTCTGTGGTCACCGAGAAACCCATCAGCGGCCTCATGGCCGGTATCGGCGCCCTTTCTGCGGTGCTGATGCTGGTGTTCCGGGATCCTTTGATGGGATTGGTGTCCGGTTTCCAGATCTCATCTAATGACATGGTACGCATCGGAGACTGGATTGAAGTCCCCTCTCAAGGTGCCGACGGAGATGTCATCGACATCAGTCTGCTCAACGTGACGGTGCGAAACTTCGATAAAACCTATGTCACTTTCCCAATACAGTCCTTGACCACTTCAGGGTTCAAAAACTGGAGGGGCATGAGTGAAGCCGGAGGCCGGCGAATCAAACGCTGGCTGTCTATCGATGCAACCAGTGTCCGGTTTATCCGAGAGAAGGATCTCCAGCGGTTCAAATCCATCGACATCCTCGATCCGTATCTGACAGCGAAGATCACCGACATCCAAGAGTCAAACAAAACCTTGGGAGCCGATAGGAATCGTCATCCCCTCAACGGTCGGGCCTTGACGAATCTGGGTGTATTTCGGGCCTATGCCAAAGCGTATGTGTCCAATCACCCCAAGGTCAAATCCGACATGACGCTGCTGGTCAGGCAGCTCCAGAGCGGTCCCGAAGGCATCCCGATGGAAATATACGTTTTCAGTGCGGACACAATCTGGGCCGACTATGAAAACCTTCAGTCGGACATATTTGATCATCTGTTCGCCGCACTGGAAGAGTTCGACCTGAAACCCTTCCAGAACCCGACAGGCGCAGATTTTCGTACTTTGGCCGGGACCGGATAGCGACGGGATAAGCGAGCAAGCGTAATGGGACGGTATGGCGGACCGGCCGTCATCGTGTCCTGAAAGTCAGAATATCAACGCGGATTTGGCCCAATCGTAATGCTTTTTCTTCAGTACATCCCTGTCGGGCATCGGGTAAAATGCCAACTGGTCCTCATTGGATGAGATATAGAGCCCCCGGCCGATCACCTGGTAGTTGAAGACGACGTCTGCAGATCTGTCCACGATTTTGCTCATTTTACCCTTGCCCGCCTTTAAATCGGCAACGCAGGAATTGAGGTGTTCAAGCATATGGTCGAAATACCCGCCGACGTTACCGGTGAACGCGGGGTTCTCCAAATCGGGGATTCCCAGTTCGGCAAAGAAGATTGACGGCATTGTCACCTTGCTGGAATCTTCCACGATGTATTCGGCGAAGTGTTTGGGGTTCAGGGCACTCACCACAAGGGGATGCGCGGGGCATAGCTCCTGATACAGGGCCGTACCGGTCCATGGGTCCAGATCCGTATAGGCACCCTGTTTAAGCGCCAAGGATCGTCCGTCCTTGGTGGTGAGCCAGAGCAGACCGAGAGCTGAAATCGGGGTGGCTTCCAAGGCCCGATATACAGATAGGTACACCGAGTTTTTCAATCGGCCGTCGGAATGCTGGATACATCGCCGTCGAGCATAATCGATATCAAAGGAATCGGCGATCTTCTCTTCTACCACTTCAACAAAAATCAACCGTTCCGACGATCCTTTTCGATTTCCGACAGCCATATATGCACCAAAAGCCTCGGAATCCAATTGAGAAGCGATCATGGCTTCCATGGGGTACAGGGTGAGGTAATAATGAATGTCCATAAGTCCCTCCTGCTGTTATTTTAACGCCGGGAAAGCCGTAAGTGGGAAATAAGTGCAAAAAAGCCCCCGGTTTATACCGGAGGCTGCAGGGATTGTTCGATAAATATCAGTTCAGCGAATTGACGATGAGCTCATAGACCTCGTCCGGATTTGCCGCACCATAGGGAGAGACGGAGATATAGAATGTTCCACGATCCAGTCTGTACTCGATCATCGCATTATAATTTTCTCCGTCGTCATTCTCCGCAATCATCACACCGGATTCATCATAGAGTTCCATGTAAGTGTCGATTTCACCCTGGGTTCGAATACGGTAATTCCCCGGTGAACTCACTTCAAATCTCACCCAATCAACATCCCCGGGCGGGGAGAAGGTTCGCCTCTGCGGTGCGGTATTCGTCTCAATTCCGGAAGCCTGACTCATATCATCATCCGGTTCAAAAGAGTCGCGGACGGGAACGGCGATATTGGCCATAATGTCATAAGATCCTGTTTCTCCTCCGTACCCCGAAACGACGACATAGTACTCACCGGCATCCAATCCCGAAACGATAACCATCGGGTTGTTCATGTTGCCCGAATCGTCATCTTCCATGATGTAGCCCTGGTATTCATCCATGAGTTCCATGACAAGATCCATATCGCCCATCGTTTCGATCCTGAGGACTTCATCCCGTCCCAGAGGCCTGACGAGGCGAAGGCGGAACCAGTCCTCGTCACTGGAATAATCAATATTTTTTGACAATGGAGATGTCCCGACATTCAGGGATGTGGCCCCCTCCGGGCCTTCATCAGGTTCTCCGGGACCAAGAGTGTCTTCTCTGAGAGAGACGGTCAGTCCATAGCTGCCTTCCACGTCGTCCGAATAGCCCCGCACTTTCACATACCAGGTTCCGGGCTCGGAAATCGGATACTGAATCATGGCGTTTCCACCGTCGGTATCGTCGTCTTCAGTTACCGCCCAGCTCTGATCATCAGGAGAATAGAGCTCCATATAGGTGTCCAAGGCGCCGCTGGTGGCCGCTTGGAGAACCATGACGTTGCCGCCTCGGGTCGCCGGTACTTCCACGGCAAACCAGTCCTCATCACCGTCTCCCAATGCCAGGTCGGAAACGTCAAAAGGTGGCTGAATCACATACGCTTCGGCGGCACTGTTGTTGGATTCATAGGCGTCCCAGGCTCCGCCGGAACCTTGCAGAACCGAAGGCCGAAGAAGTTCGTCTATCCCGTCGCGACCCAGGGCATATTCCCATCCTTTGAGCTGACTGCCTCGCTGAGCGTCCATCAATTGAAGTGTGAGGAGATAGCCCGCACCGGCATCATAGAGGTTGCCCGAAAGAGTCCAGCTTTCCTCGCCACGGGAAAATCCCAGGTTGGCGTATTGCTTGACGACATCGGGACGGAATCCGTTTCGACCGGCCAGTCGGTTGGCCGTCAGATCGGCGAACAGGTCACCCAGTTTTACAGACGTCTGGTTATAGTCGACTCCGCCGATCAGCAAGACACCGTCGCCGCTGACGATCTGAGAGACATCCACAGACACTTCATCCGCCGCACCGAAAAGGCCGCTCATCACACTTTCCGCCGGTAAAGAAGAAGCAAGTGCAATCATCAACAACACCGATATCATTCTTTTCATGTTTATCTCCATTACTCCCTACAGACTAGCGCGCGGCGAACCCCGCGCCAATACCATTTCCGGAATTGGCCGCAAAATAGAAAAGCGGCTGCCACATTGGAGCCGCTTTTTCCATTATCACCGGTGTATTACCAGCCGAGCAGGCCGATAAGGTTGAATTTGCTGAAGATGCTCACGGCAATCAGGGAAACCGTCGCCATAATCTTGATCAGGATATCCAGCGAGGGGCCGACGGTGTCTTTCAAGGGATCACCAACCGTATCGCCGACCACGGCCGCGTTATGAGCCGAGGAACCCTTGCCTCCATGATGGCCGGTTTCAATATATTTCTTGGCATTGTCCCAGGCTCCGCCGGCATTGGCCGTGAAAAGCGCCAGCATAATAGCCGAAAGGGTGGTTCCGATAAGCAATCCGCCGACAAAACGGGGACCGAACAGGAAACCGCTTCCCAAAGGCAGGATGACCGAGATCAGGGCCGGGAATTGCATTTCTTTCAGCGCACCCGCAGACGAAATGGATATGCAGGTCCGGTAATCAGGCTTTTCAGTTCCGGTGAGAATGCCGGGTATCTCCTTGAACTGCCTCCTCACCTCCTGCACCATTTTCCTGGCCGCCTTGGCCACGGCTTCGATGAGAATACCGCTGAAGAGCCAGGGAAGAGCACCGCCGACAAGAGCTCCGGCAAGGGTCATGGTATCGATCATATTCAAATCCAGGCGGAAGTCCGCGCCGATGTCTATGCCTCCCTGGGCATAGAGATAGCTGGCGAACAGGGAAAGAGCGGCAAAGGCTGCGGAACCGATGGCAAAACCCTTTCCGATGGCGGCTGTGGTGTTGCCCACCGAATCCAGTTCATCGGTAATCTCCCGCACTTCGCCATCAAGCTTCGCCATTTCACTGATACCGCCGGCGTTATCCGCGATGGGTCCGTATGTATCCACGGAGACTGTCGCCGCAACGAAAGACAGCATGCCGATTGCGGCCATGGCGACACCGTACAGACCGGCCAGGGCATGAGCGCCGATGGTGGCGACCGCCAATACCACAACAGGGAAAAACACGCTGGTCATGCCCACAGAGAGCCCCTCGGTGATGGTGAGAGCGGTTCCCTCCCGAGAGGACTCGGCAATCTTCATCGTCGGTTTAAAGTCGTAGCTGGTGTAATACTCGGCCAATTGACCGATCAGAATGCCGCTGATAATTCCAAGAACCGCGGCAAGCCAGGGCGAAAACACGCCGATGGTGAATCCGACTGTTGAGACATCCAGCCCACGGAACAGATACCAGGTGACAACGGCGCCGGATGCCAGAGTCAAACCCGCAGCCACCCAAGTTGTGAGGTTGAGTTCTCTGTGGGGTTTATCGGAGACCTTCTTCAACACCAGCACCAGGATTCCAACCACGCAAGAAAGCAGTCCGGCTGCGGCGAAGAAGAGCGGGAACTGAATCATCGCCGAGATAATCCTGGGGTCCAGCGGACTGCCGGACTGTATGGCGGTAAATGCCATATAGGCCGAAAGTACGATGGAAGAAATCAGGGATCCGACATAACTTTCCAGGAGATCGGAGCCAAGACCGGCCACATCACCGACATTGTCGCCGACGTTATCGGCTATCGTCGCCGGATTGCGGGGATCGTCTTCGGGAATGCCGGCTTCGGTTTTGCCCACCAGATCGGCTCCCATATCGGCCGCTTTTGTGTAAATGCCGCCGCCGACGCGGTTGAACATGGCGATGATGGAACATCCCAGTGCGTAACCGGAGACCGTCATCGTGAAGGGAATATCATTGATGCCCAGCCAGTTGGTATGGATGACCAGGTGATCCGGCTCTACCT